>DATLYA010000418.1:0-20116 GCA_035575235.1 Candidatus Methylomirabilota bacterium | reverse complement strand
CAAAAAAGAGATACAGGACGATATGCGGTTTTTGCTCAAGCTCTGGAGCGGCATCGCTCAGAAAGGGGAATCCCAGAGCGCGCCGGCGCTGCTGCACAATGACATGGACGTCATTCTGCGCATCATCCGCGATCTGTTCACCACCGACGTCCAGGAAGTGATCATCGACTCGCCGCCAGATTTTGAGCGTGTCAAGGAGTTTGTCGCCGCCTTCTTACCGCGCCTCACGAGCCGCATTAAACTCCATGACCGCCCGGAAGCTATTTTTGATTACTACAATATAGAATCGCAAATCGAGAAGGCGTTGGATCGCCATGTGTACTTAAAGTCTGGCGGACATTTAGTCATTGACCACACTGAAGCGCTGACCGCAATCGACGTCAATACTGGCCGTTTCGTTGGCAAGAAAGACCAAGAAGAAACGATGCTCCAGACCAACCTGGAGGCGGCGAAAGCGGTGGTGGAACAGCTCCGCCTACGGAATATCGGTGGACTGATTATTATCGATTTCATCGACATGGAGCGGGCGGCGAACCGCAACAAAGTCACTGAAGCGCTGCGTGAAGCCCTGAAGAAAGACAAGACCCGCAGCAGCATGCGTAAAATCAGCGAGCTGGGGCTTGTGCAAATGACGCGCAAGCGCATACGCGAAAGCCTCTTGCGTCAGCTGTGCGACTCCTGTCCCTACTGCGAAGGAAAAGGTTATATCCGCTCCGTCCCGACGATTGCATCGGATATTCTCCGGCAGCTCCGCAAAGAAACCTTCCGCCATCCCACTGCGCCCCATCTCATTGTACGGGCGCACCCGGAGGTTGTGACCTTTCTCTACGACGAAGAGGGAGAGCGGCTTGACGAGCTGGAGCGGCTATTACGCAAACGCATCTTCCTGCGCGCGGTGACGGGATTTCATCACGAGCAGTATGAGGTGCAGGCAGGCCTCGCCTCGCAGGCGTTCTCTGGCCCAATGGCGGTAAGCAGCACGGCAAATTTAGACACTGGCGACACCGTTCAGGAATCGGTGCAAAAAGCGGCAGCAGGCGGCAGGCGTGGGTAGCAGCGGATATCCTACGAGTCATCCCTAAACCTGTCAGTCCTGTCACCCTGAGCGCAGCGCAGGGTCTCACATCGAGATTCTTCGCCGCGTTCGCGGCTCAGACTGACAGCCTTGAGAGGTTTAGGGATGGGTTCTAGAGTGCGTTCCGTCCTACTCCGCCCAATCGAACGCGCGTGTGACCGCCTTTTTCCAGCCAAGATAGCGTCGTTCGCGTTCGGAGGGCGCCATCGATGGAAACCATTCATAATCCTTCTTCCAATTCGCGCGCAGTTCCGCCTCGCTGGTCCAAAACCCCACGGCTAATCCTGCTGCGTAGGCGGCGCCCAGCGCAGTCGTTTCCGCTATTGCCGCGCTGATCGAAGATCATGCAGGGCGAGCTCGTCGCGCCTTGATTGATAGCGGCGATGTAACCACCAGGCATAAAGCGGAAAAAACGTCGGGGCACGGCGCGCCGTGCCCCGACCTGCAAAGTCGGGAGAAAAAAGGTGAGTTACGCCAGGCTCAACTCCCGCAGCTTCTCCGGCGTTGGGCGGCCTTCATTGTCCCAGCCGCGCAGTTGATAGTACTCCTCCAGCATAGGCCGCAAATCAACCACATGGCCTTTGCTGGGTCCTTCGGTCAGCGGCTCGCTGGTAATGCGCGGCGGTAGGCTGTCATCATCCCGCGTGAGCCCGGCGGCATTATTAAACAGCCGCTCCAGGTTCCAAATGCGTTCCCCGATTTTGAGCATTGCTTCGGGGCCGCCGACATTATAACCGAGCGCTTCGCTGACCATCGCCGTCACATCTTCGCCGGGATTCATGTCAAACGTAGAGAACAAACAAATACCCGACGCATCCACAAACGACGTCGTATTCTGCAGAATCGTCAGCCAATACGGCTTGTCCTTTGTGGTGAAAGGGTCAAGCTTGATGGGATTGCCAAAGTGCTCCAGCGAGACCGTGTAGCCGCGCAGGTGGCAGGCTCCACGATTTGATGTAGCATAGGCAAGCCCCATGCCAATAGATCCACGCGGGTCGTAGGCGGCGAAGCCTTGCTTCTTCGAGCCCATGAACAATTCCGGATGTCCATAGTGCTCAGCTAAGCGATATCCGCCCTCGGCCAGCCAGTGGCCAAGGACGCCTTTGCGCAGCGCCTGGGCTTCGAGCAGTTTTACCACCGCCTCACCGTCGCCGAATTTCAGTTTGAAGCCAATATCGCTCTCGGGAATATAGCCTTTTTCTGCCAGCTCGACTGCCGTACCAATAGCGATACCAGCCTCAAGCGTGTCGAGACCGTATTCGTTGCACAGATAGTTTGCTTTGATGATTGCCGCGAGGTTGTCCACGCCGCAGATAGTGCCGACGCCATAAATGGTTTCGTACTCTGGCCCTTCGCCACGGCCGTCAAACTCGCCGTGTCCTGTCACTTTTGTCACACGACCGCAGTGGATCATGCAACTGTGACAGCCGCGATTGCGGGTCATGAAGTCTTTCTTGACTACTGTTCCATCCACTTTAGCTGCGCCGCTGAACACGCCCTTTTGGAAATTGTTCGTCGGCAGCATGCCTACCATATTCATGTAGGACACCGTGCCTGCCGTGCCCAACATGGTCAGACCGCCAGTCGTTGGACCTTTCACCAGTTTGTCACGGCCTTTCAGCACAGCCTGGGTAAATGCAGCCGGATTGGCAATCTTTAATCCCTTGGTTCCACGCACGGCTACGGCTTTGAGGTTTTTCGACCCCATCACGGCGCCAACGCCGGAACGACCAGCCGCACGCCCTTTGTCGTTCATGACACACGCCGTGCGAGCCAGGTTTTCACCGCCTGGACCGATGGACGCGACACGGACATCAGGATGAGTCTCCTCACGGATCATGTTCTCCGTGTCATCGACAATTTTACCCCAGAGATGTTTTGCACTGCGCACTTCGACCTTCTCGTCGTGAATATACAGATAGACCGGTTCTTTGGCTTTGCCCTCAATCATGAGGTACTCATAGCCGGCGTACCGTAACGCCGGCCCCCAGTAGCCGCCGGAATTTGAGCAGGCAATCGCTCCCGTCAGAGGAGACTTGGTGATGACCATGTAACGACCGCCAGTCGGCGCATAGGTGCCGGTCACAGGGCCGGTGGCAAAAATCAGGGGGTTGCGGGGATCGAAGGCATCGATCCTCGGGTCCATGTTATCCATGAGGAGCTTACTGCCCACCCCTCGGCCGCCGATGAAATGTTTAATCGTTTGTTCCGGTACGGCTTCCTTGCGGACCTCGCCGGTGCTCAGATTGACGCGCAGAACAGTTGCTCCTTGCATAACGCCTCCCTCACATGGGCAACAGTGCTATGAAAAACGATTTTCCCTTGAGCTGTCTAGCATGTCCGACGACGCCGAACAAGAACGCATGAAAGTAATCAGTAGCCAGCAGGGAGGAAGAATCGGAGAAACGGAGAGGGGAGAATCGGAGAAAGAATGGCAACTACTTTTGTCCTCGAGCCCCCGGCGCTCCGATCCTCCGGTTCGTTCTTCCCCCTACTGACTACTGAATGCTGACTCCTGGCTACTCTACATTTCATCGGTACGCCACAAGCTCTAACAAGTTCCCGTCCGGGTCGAGAAAGTACAAACAATCATGATCACCCCAATCAATCGGACCATAGGTCGGCGTGCCACGCTGGGCGAACAGCGTCTGAGCCGCTTGCCAATCCTCCTGCGAAATCTTGAAGGCATGATGGCCTTTCCCTAGTGGATTCTCGATGTGATCTGTAACCCGAGGCGGAAGATCCTGACGTGCAAATAACGCCAACATCTGACTACCGCAACGCAACAGCACTTGATGATGACCAAAGCGCTGTGCGACTTCGAGCCCTAGCACGTCTGTATAAAACTTCTCAGCCCGGTTGAGATCAGAGACGTCGATACCAAAGTGATCCAGTTCAAGCAGACGCATAGCTTTCGCTCCTCCGGCTTGCTTTTTTCCTTCTATCACTGAAAGAAGGATCGGTCATTGCGAGGAGCCGCAAGCGACGAAGCAATCTCTTCTTTTTTCTATTCTATCTCTATCTCTCTTCTCTGTCTCTGCCGCTTGAGCTTTCGCCAGTTTCAGAGTAGGTTCGCTGACAGTTCTGTAGGAGGCTTGGTGGGATGCTTATCGAGTTGTTGCGGGCGCTGACACAGGACATTTACAACAAACTGGGGAGCGGGTTTGACGAGGTGGTGTATCAGAAAGCCTTCGAGGTAGGGCTGCGCTTACGCGGCATCCACTATGAAGCGCAACGCATCGTCCCTGTCTTCTATGAGGGCTTCTACATCGGCGAGGGCAAACCAGACCTCATCGTCGGCAATGGCGGAGAACGAGTCGTTATCGAACTCAAAGCCGTTGAAAGCGTTGGTCATAAAGAACGGGCGCAAATCGAAAACTATTTGCGCGTACTCAATATCCCGTTCGGCCTCTTGATTAATTTCCCACAACCGACCAAATCAAAAGCTGCGCGAGATGGCGTGGAATTTATTGAAGTCCTGAAGGAGGGATAGCCATGGCGGACCTCGAAGCCCGGATTGCAGCACTCGAAGCGCGCGTGCAGGAATTACAGGATCGCAACGAGATCCAAGCACTGCGCTTCAGCTACCACGTCGCGGTCAATGAAAAGAACCCGGAGATGATTCCGGATCTGTTCGCTGAAGACAGTAGTATTGATTTTGCCCACCTCGGTAAAGCGCAGGGAAAGGCGCAAATCGCGGCGTTCTATAAGCAAGCACTCTCTGACCTTGTCCCTTTTGTGAAACAGTTTATCCACAACCATGTCATCACGCTGCATGGCGACACCGGCGCTGGGTTGAGTTACCTGGAAGCGACGCCGATTTTCAATGGAGAAAGCTTTCTGGTCGCGGCGCGATTTGATGACGAGTACATCCGCGAAAACGGCCGCTGGAAGTTCCGGAAGATGACGCTGGTTCCCTATTTTATGGTCCCATTAAAGGAAGGCTGGGCGGGACCGAATAAAATTCAGATGGTACGGAAGTAGCACGGCCTTTTCTCTCTTATGGCGGCTGCTTCCAGGAATCTAAGGAGGTCAGCCGTGTATTTTCGCGACCCAATCAGGCTGCGAGCGTTTGAAGCGTGGAAGCTCCGCGTGCTGCTCGCAGGCGGCTTAATCGTGCTGTTTGTCAACTCGTTTGGCGCATCCTTGTTGGAAATGCGTATTCCTCACGGGCTTGATTTCTACCTGACGATCGCCAGTTGCTATTTTGCGATGAATCCCCAACGACGCATCGAGCAGTTCCGCGAACAAGTCTTCGTCTTGCTTCTGTTCCCTGGAGCATTCGTCACCGCCATGCTTCCCTTCTACACCTTCATTCTGTTCGCAATCCAACAAGGGTGGTAGCCCCCTTCAGTCCCCCCTTACCAAAAACGGGGCTGCGCTGTAGCGCAGCCCTGCTCCCAGCCTTTGCGACTTCTCGTTATTTATAGAATCGCGTATATAACCGTTGCTGCACGTAGGTAATCTTCGGCGTCAACGGCGGCAGCTTCTCTACAGTGTTAAAATCTGAATCGTAGTCCCACGGTCGCTGCGGCGCAGTGTAGTAAGGACTGCCATACACCCAGGCCCCGTTGACATGCTGTGGCGCCCCTAAGCTGACAAACGAGCCACGGTAATTAAAAGTCCGGGAACCGTTGCTCCAGTCTTCATGAAATCGCGGGTAATTCTCCAGGCCGCCGTTATAGGCTCCGCTTAGAACGGAATTATCGACATTTGCAATGAAAGCGGCATTGACCCCAAGCCCAGTCGCAGAAGAAAAAGCGCCTGCTGTAGGGCCACCATTCCCCCCTGGCGCATCAGCGGTCTGGATGAAGCGATAGGCAAAAGTATTCACGCTTTTGCGATCATTGCCCCTTTGATTCCCTCCGGAGGTATAAGGCGCCTCCCAACTCTGCGACAGGATATTGAGTGAGTCGCCAATAACAGCCGCAGGTTGCTTTTGCGCACTCGTCTGACCAGGGAAATAATTGTAATTTCCTTCAACATATATCGCCTGGTCGCTTACCACTGTGAGACCAGTGGGGTCCGCTGCGCCAGCCGGAAACGTCGTTCCTTGCGTATCAAGGCTGGCAGCGTCAAAGATCCGCACCCCATAATTGTTGGGCAAGGCGTTTGAGTTCGGCCCCTGGACAGAGAGGAAAAACACCAGCCCCCAATCAGTCCGATCATTATGCGGGAAGAGAGGATCGCCATTCCGGGCGTTCCATTCGACGAGCGCCCGGACGTTCACATTCAGCAGATACATCCACTTGCGCTCGCGCTGATTGTAGAAACCGCCGCGGCGGTAGTCGGTATCTTTGTACCACAGAGTCTGCACCGTATTGGGCCACGGACAGTATGCCGGCGCCCACCACGGCTTGGTGGAAGGGGCGACGCCATTGAGGCTCTGAGGACAGATATCCGGGTTCCAGTCCTTAGTATTAATAACACCATTACCGTCAGTATCATACCCTGCTCGTCGGTAGATGCGGTAGTCAGATGGAGGTGTTACACTTGGGTAGCCCGGAACGTTTTGTTCCGTTCCTCCGGAGGTGCCATCCACCGCGCCGCCAAACGACGGATTATAGTTTGCTCTCACGCGCGCCACAGTATCCGAAGGAGTACCATTGACAGCGTTTGTCGGCACATCGTTATAGAAAATCGCTCCACGCTGTTCACACATAAAAGTCCACAGCGAGTTCGTCTTCGCGGTATTCCGGCTTCCGTCAGCGTTCTGCACCTCAATAGGATACAGCGACGGGCTATTTGGCGCCGCCGGTGTTGTCGTTGTCGCTGGACAGAGCGTGCTAAAATTTACAACGGCTTTAGGAAGGTCCAACCGTAACACAATCCGGAGATCCGCGTGATCCCAGAATAAATTGCCGCTGCCACGCGCAATGCTGCTCACCGGCGGAATCTGAATGCTGTCTATACCAGCCTGCAAACTCCCCAGGTAACTGTCAATCGTGCTCTTTGCCAGCGGAGCACTATTGCACCCAGGAAGCGTGAGCGGATCGTAGGACCCATCCTTTGGCGATACATCCTCAAGCTTATCGATCGTCACAGAGGCGGTGGCGCAGCTGCTTCCATCTTTCCGGTAATGATAGATGCTAGTGGCCGACGATACCTGCACGTATGGCATAGTTGGCGAATCACTTATTGTTAATCCAGTCCCGGCCGAGAGATACAGCTTGCCATTGGTATGGATTCGGCCATGGAGATCCATTTGCGGGCCAGGGTTAATTTCCAAATCATTTGCGTAAAACGCCAGGAATTGGAAGATCGGAATGTTATGGACGTCAAACTGCCCACCGAGTGCAGCCTCATCATCGCCTTCGGTATTCTCGGCGGTGGCGTGCACAGTGTAGCGATACGGAATTGACTTGAGACCGGCGAACTTTTCGCCCGCAGGGATGGTCGTGTAGCAGCCCTCGTCTTCCCCTTCCGTGCAGGGATCATACCCCGGCACCGGATCAAGTTTATACGTCACCGTTCGGTCACCGACAGTTACAGAGTGCTCCTCATAATCACTGTCACTCGGCGTCCCATAGTTCTTAAAAATATCCCCGACTTCAGCCATGCCGACATTCAGGCCGGCTTCAGCGGCATAAAAACCCCTCCGTGTGCGCGAGGCGCCGCCGGACAACACTGTATCCGCCCGTATAAGCATAGAGTAGGCGCCCGCGAGCGCGCTCAACAACCCCATCAGGATCAACGCCATGACCAACACCATCCCCCGATCATTCTTCAGCATCGAGAGAATTTTTCGCATACCTTCTCCTTCACAGGATGTTACAATAAGTTGCGGGGTTTCACGTCAACATGCCCCTCTTCCACCACCTCATCTCCATCCTTTGTCGCTTTGCGTGCTTTGACTTGCGCCGTAATGGTCAACATACGCACCCGCCGCCACTCGTCATCGCTCGCTGGAATATTGATCGGCGGCGATTCTAGGGTGTCCGGATTAGTGTCTGATTCAAGCCAGTACTGCACATTGAATTGTTCCACTCCATCAACGAGGGGATATGCATCCCCGCCTTCCATCTGCACAGTCAACACGGGGCGCCCATTGAGGGTCTCAACTTGATAGACACGCTCGTCGATGGCGTACACGCCGGTGCCCGCCGGAAAGTCCCCAGAACGGTCGAGCGTCACGCTGGTGGACGTGTGAGAAACAACTCTATAGAAATCGCCCGTGGCGCCGTTGGGCGTCACATATACCTGATCTGCGCCGGCGAATAAATCTCCGTCGCCGGTCGCCAGGGGCAGTGTAGCCGAGCCCAAGGCGGCTGCATTTGTACCAGCTCTAATACAGCGTAGCGTAGCGTTGTCCGTCCGCCCAATCCGCAGCGTGAGCATATCTTGAGCGCCGCCATCGTCTCCACCGAGGGCGATGAATTGCCCTTGATCAGGCAGACAAGCGCCGGCCTGGCGCAGCTCCTGCGTCACCATCTCAAACAACGCGCGCAGTCCTTGTTGCGCCTCGGTTTGCAGCCCCATATTATACCGCGTCGCCACGTTCGCGCGGAAAAACCCCGTCATCAACGTCATCATGACGCTGGCGATAAACAGGGTCACCAGGAGTTCGATCAGAGAGAAGCCGGTGGACGTGTTACGCAGTGATCTTGGTATAGACGGTTTCGATGGCATAACTCTTCGACGCTCCTTTCTCCAGCCAGGAGACGGTGACCACAATCTTCTTCATCCCATCGCCCGGCTCGTTTTCGCTGACTTCCCAGGCAACGTTGAAATTCGCGCCGTCTCCCGTACAGGTTTGTCCGGCTGTATCAGCAATATCCTCGTAAGCTTGCGTCCGGATCTCTTCCAGGGCGCCCTGAGCGCAGGCAATCGCCTGGGA
Organism: Candidatus Methylomirabilota bacterium; assembly: GCA_035575235.1. Classification (GTDB taxonomy): domain Bacteria; phylum Desulfobacterota; class Binatia; order Bin18; family Bin18; genus SYOC01. Next base: position 11,204 of record DATLYA010000418.1, on the reverse strand, counting down.
GAGATAGTTATTTTGTGAAATTACCGCGGTGGAATGATACATCAACGAAGAGATGGCCGTTGCCGCAATCATAAACAAGGCCATCGCCACCAAGACTTCAATGAGCGAAAACCCAGCCGCTCTGCGCTTCATGCTCACACCTCCTCAACTTGCCCGGACGGCCACACTTCAACGGTCTTGGTTTCGTTATGGTGTGCGTCATCCAGTGTAATGGAGACGACCGCCGCCGGCGTGCCGTCCGCTTGATCGGCTAACAGCCCCCGGGTGGTGAACTCGATTACCGAACCGGCGCCTTCACTAACCGAAACATCGTGCGGCAGTTCCACCGTTTGCGCCGGAAAGCGGCTATCAGGCTCCCACACTCCATCACCGTCAGCATCCTGCAGGCGCTCCACCGTATAGGAGGTAGCATTGATAGACACTCGGTAGTGCACGCCGCGAGTTGTGGCGTAAGCGCGCGCCAGACGGATATCGCCGATGAGATTTTGTTCCGCCACAGGCAGGTTTAACACACTGCTATTCAACCGTGGCACGGCAACTGCAATCATTATGGAGAGGATGCCGACGGTCACCAGCAACTCGATCAAACTCATGCCGCGTTGCGCGCTGAGCAGGGAGGGCCACGACGACCAACGGAGGATTTTCATAGCCAGCACCTCACAAGTTCAAGTCAGGCGCGGTGCTGTACAGATGTACGCGAGACCGTTGTTTCTCGCTGCAGCTATGGACGCTCAACACCATCCACGCCTGCCTACTACCGGCCTATCGCTGGCCATCGGCAACCAGAAGAAAAACTTTAACAGCCGAATGATAATGGTAGAGCGTTTACGGCTGGATACTGCACGCCATCATCCGCCTACGCCTCCACCATAGAGAAGCGACCTGGACATCGCTTGCCCCCCTGAGGCGCCTAGAACAGTTCTCTTTGGCCACGTGCCGGCGCGTCGTTGGCGCCCCAGCGGACAGCTCCCGGTCGAGGCATCTGTCCGGCGCCACAGAACCGCAGCCTCCTCCGTGGCTTGTCTCACCTCGTAGCCAAATCGAGCGTCAGTGAAAACTCGTTGGCAGGAAAAATTGGAGGAGCTTCAGCCCCACAAAAAGGGCGACAAAGAAACGCGCGCGATACAGTCCTTCCATCACCAGATCAGCCGCCTCGTCCCAGCCTGGAAGCGAGGGCAGCGCATCGTGCGAGGCAGTTCTCGGAGTCGTAAGCGAGGAAGTAGTCGGACGCTCTTCTTTTGGTCGTGGCAAGGGTAGAGGCGTATCTACCGGAACCTGCACTGACCTCGTAGGTGGGGGCGACTCCTGGTCGATAATTCGTGCGATATCTTTTTTACGAAATGCGAAAGAACCATTCGAGGTATAGACTTTTATGGCTTGCCCAATGTCTTCGTAGTTTGAGACCGTGATTTTCCTCCCGTCGGTAAATTCCAGAACAGCCCTGGCGTGGGCAACATCCCACGACAGCAGAAGAAAGAGGCCCAGAACAAGGAATAGCCGCGAGAACTGAAGGCGAAACACGATGCGCTCTCCCTTGTATGAAAGTTAGACAATGCTGAGAAAGCGCATCGACCCTACAATAAAGAACTTTAACAGCGCTCGTAAAAAAGAGGAGCAGGTTTTTCCTTACGCCAGCGTGACTCCCCCATCGACGATCAAGTTGTGGCCGGTCACAAAATCTGAAGCAGACGACGCAAGAAAGAGGGCCGGCCCAACCAGGTCACGGGCCTCACCGAGGCGGCGCAACGGCGTCTGCCGCAACATTTCCTGCTCGACTTCTGGCCGCTGCAAATGCGGCGCGGTCATGTTGGTGCGAATGTAGCCAGGACTAAAACAATTCACGTACACCTTATGCTTCGCCCAGCGATACGCGAGCACGCGCGTGAGCTGAATCACCCCTGCTTTGGCTGTGGAGTACGTCAAGCCAGAATTCACAATCATGCCGGAAATCGAGGCCGTGTTGATAATCTTCCCGCCGCCGTGGGCAATCATATAGCGCCCCGCCGCCTGACAACACAAAAAGACGCCAGTGAGGTCAACAGCGAGTTCAGCATGCCAGTCCTGCTCGCTCAATTCTTCCGGTTTGATAATTTTTAACATCCCAGCATTGTTGAAAGCAAAGTCGAGTCCGCCGAGCTGCTCCACTGTCACGCGCACAAGTTCCTCAACTTCTCCTTTCTGCGCGACATCCGCACGCAGCGCCAGGGCGCGTCCGCCCTCAGCTTGAATTGCTTTCGCGACTTCTTCAGCCGCGGGCAAGTTGAGATCGCTGACCACGACAGCAGCGCCAGCCTCGGCCAGCCCCAGCGCAATTGCGCGTCCCAACCCTGAGCCGCCGCCGGTGACATAGCCGCGTTTCCCTGACAGATCGAACAGTGAATGCCCACTCATTACCACAGTTTCCTTTCTTAGCGCCCGTCCTTGTTTATGTCCATCATTAGCGATGCCGGTGGTCCTGATAGTCGACCCACCCTCCGGCCGTCAGAACAAGGATAATCCCTGCGAGAAAGATCTATCCTCTGATGTCCATACCCCTACTTCTTACAAGTCATCCCTAAACCCGTCAGTCCTGTCACCCTGAGCCCTTCGGCAAGCTCAGGATAAACTTCTCACCTCGAGCTTCTTCGCCGCGTTAGCGGCTCAGCATGACAGCCTTGAGAGGTTTAGGGATGGGTTCTAGAGACATATACTGCTAAAGTAAAACATAAAAGAGCAAAAATGGCTCCTCACAACGCCGTCTATTCGCTACTCGGTCGCTGAGACACAAAATATCCGATCACCAAGCCGCCGGTGGTAAATTCGCCGATAGGCCTGCAGGCTCCTCCAGGAGCAGGGCATAAACGTGGAACCGTTCAGCGATGTTCTTGAGCTTGGGCTTGCCTAACGACACTACCGGGCCGAGGTTCATTTCTTGGCTACATCGCGATAGGGCACATCCGAAAGACAAACCGTGTCCGACTCGGCTAAACCAGAATGCAAAACATTGGCGCCCTTTACCACGAGGCTTTTCCGGAGTGTCATGCTGAGCCCTTCGCTTGCGCTCAGGATAAACTCCGCGAAGCAGCTAACGGCGAGACCCCTCGCTCCGCTCAGGGCCCCAGCGCCAGTGTGCCAATCTCATGAAGTCTGAATTAGAGTTTGTAACCGGGAGGTAATGTTCACGCTATCGCCAAACACATCGCCATCCTTTTGCACTATGCCACCCAAGTAAATGCCGCTGCGCACCTGAATCTGGCCGGCCCTCTCGTTCTCGGCGTCGTGCCTCCGCAACTGCGCCTGGAGGTGTTGAGCGCCCTGGACGGCATTCGCCACCGAGGGAAACTCGACCAAGAACGCCTCCCCAATAGTTTTAATGACATGACGCCTTATTGACCTGAGGGCTTCGGCCGTGGTGGTTCAACTGATTGTCGCAGCGACAGCACGGGGCAATTCGCCTCGCGCATCATCTTCTCCGTCAAGCTGCCGAGCAGCAGATGGAACACGCCGTGAAATCCGTGAGTCGCCATGATAAGTAAATCCGCTCCAACCGCGCGCTCGATCTCGAGGATTGTCTTTGCCGGATCGCCGCTCACATGCAGTTCGGTCTGATAGCGCACGCCGCTAAGATAGGTGCGGGCAAGGCTCTCAAGCTTCTGTCGGGCGACGGTTTCCGCCTTCACAAGATTCGCGCGGGCGCCTTCCCGAGCCTCATAGACGTCGCGAAGAGCAAGATCCGTTTCATCGGTAGGAACAACATGAAGCGGATACACAGTGCCCTGACTGTACTCCGCTATGCGGCGCGCACAGCGTAAGGGTTCCGCCGACTGCTCGGCGATATCGATCGGCACGAGAATATGTTGAAACGGTTTCGTGTCGGCGAGTGCATCGCCGCGGTGAGTTGTAAACACCGGGCAGCGTGACTCGCGCACCACCTTTTCCGCGACACTACCCAGGAGAAGATGAGAAATGCCCGTGCGTCCGTGCGTTCCCATGACCACCAAATCAGGTGCGAGCTCCCGTGTCGCTTCGAGGATGCCGGTGGCGGGATCACTATTCAGGCGGGTCACTATTTCTTGCCGGATGCCCGTTAAATGCGCTCGCGCCAATGCTTGCAATTTATCCCGCGACACTCTTTCTGCCCATACTGTATCAGCGCCGCCGCCGCGCTCCGGCTCATAGACCTTCCGCAAGAGATGCAGTTCATCGGTAGGAACGACATGCAACAAATAGATGACGCCATCACTCTGTTGAGCGAAATGCCGGGCATATTCCAACGCCACTGGGGAGGTTTCGTCAAAATATACCGGGCAAAGAATTTTGTTGAACAGTTGTGTCATGGGTTGTTCCTCCTTGTCAGCGTCATATAGCAAAGGTTCTGCCACAATAATCTGGTCACGAAAAACAGCAGTGGTTTCCTAAGGATGGGAACAACAGGCGGCTGGTTTTGCAGTGCTAAGAAGAGCGCGACCTAACGAGCTCCTATTCCTCCGCATCATGGAGCAAGTACATGGAAAAACACAACAGGCACCTTATCATGGGCAATGTCTAAGTCAAAGCAGAACAATAGGGAAATCACTGACAACCGTGATGGCCATTCGATTCGCGGCTTGACAGTCGGTTGCCGAACGACTACGGGTAGCTCAATCGAAGTTCACGACAAGGTCACAAAGGAGGACTCGTATGGCTACAGTATCGGCGGCGACATCAGCGGCCCGGGAGAAAGTGCGCACTGTGGCGCCCAAGCTTATCGATCTGACCGAGAAAGTGTTGTTTGGCGACGTGTGGGAGCGACCCGGCTTATCGAAACGCGACCGCAGCTTAATCACCGTGGCGGCGTTGATGTCCACCTACCGTCCGGAGCAGTTGCGCGTCCACATTGAGCGCGCTCTAAGCAACGGCGTCACCAGGGAGGAGATCGGTGAGCTGATCACGCACCTCGCATTTTACTCCGGCTGGCCGACGGCCATGACGGCAGCCACTATCGCTAAGAGCGTCTTCGACGAACAGCAACAAAAGGACTGAGACGAGAGAGCCGGACTCAGCCCGGCTGTGGAGGCAATCATGGAGATTGGTTTCATCGGGCTTGGGACGATGGGCGGCAAGATGGCGGCGAATCTGCAAAAAGCCGGCTATCGCCTGGTGGTGCACGACTCGCGGCGCGACGCGGCCGCTCCTCATCTTGCCGCAGGCGCGGTCTGGGCCGCTACGCCCCGGCAGGTCGCCGAGGCCGCGGAGGCGGTGTTTACGTCACTGCCGGGGCCGGCAGAGGTGGAGGCGGTCACTTTTGGTGAGAACGGTCTGCTTGCCGGCGTCCGTCCGGAGGGGGCCTATTTTGATTTGTCAACAAACTCACCTTCTGTCGTACGCCGCATTCACGCAGCGTTCGCTGAGCGGCAAGCCCACATGCTCGATGCGCCGGTCAGCGGCGGGCCGCGTGGAGCCGCCACGGGCAAATTGGCCATCTGGGTGGGCGGCGAAGAACAGATTTTTCACCGCTACAAGCCTGTCCTCGACGCTATCGGCGATCAGGCGCGCTATGTGGGGCCGATCGGCGCGGCCAGCGTCGCCAAACTTGTCCACAATTGCGTCGGCTATATGCTCAATCGCGCCATGTCGGAAGCGTTTACGATGGGCGTCAAAGCCGGGGTGGAGCCGCTGGCGTTGTGGGAGGCGGTGCGGCAAGGCGCGCTGGGACGGATGCGCACGTTTGACAGTTTGGCCGCGCATTTCCTGCCGCACGTGTATGATCCGCCAGACTTTGCCCTGCGCCTCGCGCACAAGGACGTGGCGCTTGCTACGGCGCTTGGCCGTGAGTTCAATGTGCCGATGCCTATGGCGAACCTCGCCCTCGATGAATTGACGACGGCGCTCAACCGCGGTTGGGGCGAGCGTGATTCCCGCGCCGCGATGCTCTTACAACAAGAGCGCGCCGGCGTGCAGATCGCTGTTGATCCGGAGCGCATACGCGAGGTCTTGCAACGTGAGGCCAGGAACCGCGACGCCTAAGCGGCCAGGAGGTTGACCATGACCGAGAAACTGCCCGAGTACAAGATTTTCGCCATTAAATATGCGACGCGTGAGGCGCGGCGGGCGGACCATTTTATCGGCGGCGATCCGCACGACGGCCCCATGCCGATGGATTACTTTACCTGGGTTATCGTCGGACCGGATCGCGTCTTTTTAGTTGATACCGGGTTTACGGCGGAAACCGCGGCGCGGCGCAAACGCACCTTCCTCCGCTGTCCGATCGAGAGCTTACGGCGTGTGGATATTGATCCTGATGCAGTCACCGATGTCATTCTGACGCATTTGCACTACGATCATGTCGGCAACTTTCGTAAATTGCCGCACGCGCGCTTTCATCTCCAGGAGCGCGAACTCGCCTTCGCCACCGGACGCTATGTGCGTTATCCTTACTTCGGCCACGGCTTTGAAGAAGAAGACATCGTCGGCATAGTCCGACTCAACTTCAAGCGCCAACTCGAGCTGTACGACGGCGACATGGAGTTGGCGCCGGGACTGACGCTGCATTTCGCTCCTGGTCATACGGCGGGCTTACAGGTTGTACGCGTCAACACGCAGCGAGGCCGCGTCGTGCTCGCGTCTGACGCAAGCCATTATTACGAAAATATCCGGACGAACCGCCCATTTATTGCGGTCGTAGACATTAGCGCCATGCTTGACGCCTTTCGCAAGGTTGAGCGCCTGGCTGACTCAGCCCAGCATATCATTCCCGGCCATGACCCACTTGTCATGCGCCAGTATCCGGCGCTCTCGCCGTCTTTACAGGACATTGTCGTACGTCTCGATGTCGATCCCGTGGAGTGAGCAAATCTTCAAGCACGGTTTGACAACTGCAAGGCGTCGATGGGGATTTTTTGGGTAAGATGCAGAGCTGGGAAGCGTTCCGCTTTCTCCCAGCCTACCGTGGAAACGGCTCTGCATAGCTATTCAAGGTAAGTCATTGCAGCAATGTCTAACGTGTTCGTACTACGGAGAAAGCAGTTAAGAAGCACGGGACGGTTGAGATTCTTCTCGGCGGTGAGCGTTCGCCACGTGTTGTCCGAAGTCCGTGCGGACAGCGTTTTGTTTAAGCCAGTAACCGTTTGCCAGTACGCTGCCTGGCTTGCATCTTGGACGCCGAAGAAATCCCCAATAGCCGTGACTTGGAAGACTGCGGATTGATCGCCTTTGAGGAATTCGTACAGGTCTTGCTGTTGGTCTGGCATGGCCTGTCTCGCTTCTTTCAACGTGCATGGCGCGCACACAATCTTCCCTGTCACGCGCGTCATCCCACGCCATTCGCCGCCAAATGAACCTAAACCAAATGGACTACTTTGCGCGCACACGGGCATCCAGCTCCCTAGCAGAAACACTGCAGCCAGAAAACTTCGCCACACAAGCCTTCTCAACATAGTGTATCCTCCATCTGCAAACACGGCGGAGTACGCTCTCTACATAAAATATGACGTTGGAAACAAGTAATTTATTCAAGCCGCGGGCGATGAAAACTCCTCGCCCCACACGCAACGCCCCACGACTCTGCTGTCATGAAAAATTATTAAACTGCGTCTGCAACCGAACGCTGAGAGGCCGGATCAACCTACGCTGCTTGCTCCATCCATACATGCGGTGCGGCGCGGAACTCGCCGCGCGGGCGTGGGCGACCTGCCGTGCGCAGCGCAAGATGCGCTTTGTGAGGTTTTGCGCAGTGAGCGGGTCGCTAGACGCATTTACTCCAGGTTTCTCTCCAATATGGACATGCTCAAGGGAGAACGGGGGAAACTATCGCCACCACGGCGCTGCGGTTTACTGGCGAACCGCGACAATATTGACGTGTAACACGACTTCGTCTTTGTTTTGCACCGCGCCAAATAACGCCCGATACGGCGCATAGCCGAAACTGCTTTGTAAAAAACGGCAGACGCCTCTGCCATGCAGCCTACGGTTGTCCACCTGCACCTCGGTGGAGATTGTCACAGGCTGTTCTACCCCGCGAATTTCCAAATTCCCTGTCACCGTATACCGCCCGTTGCCCTCAGGTTTCACCTGGGTCGAGCGGAATCGCAGCAGCGGATAGCGATGCACATAGAGTTGCTCCTCTGATGCCATGGTGCGTTGGATGTCCTGGCGCTGTTCCTCGCTCAGGCTGAGCGGCAGTCCATATTTCCGCCGCGTCTCGGGTTCATCTACGACGAGCGAGGCGGCTTCAACTTCGATCGCAATAGACGCACGATCTGGCGCGGCTGGATCGGCAACGATTTGGCCAGTATACTTCCTCGCCCGCACGACATGATCATGAGCGAACGCCGAGCCTAGTCCAGCCTTGAACAGCTGTACGGCGAGCTCACTCTGCGTAGGATCAATTGTGTAGACGTCCGCGCGCACTATGGATGGCGAGCTCCACGTGACAAGCAGCGCACAGAAAACGCTGAAGAGCGATAACCGCAAGAAGCGCACCTTTTTCAATGATGGAGGCGCGAAGCATTTGCTGCCCGGGTTCACCGGCGACGACGAGCACGCGACCTACATGCTGCGCCCCGACTTAGAAAAATCGATACGTAATCATTGACCTTACATTAAACAATGAATTGCTTTCACTAGAGGTCTCCGGAGGCCGGGTGACCCAGAGCGGAGTGTAAAATACCCCAAGGCTGAGATTCATCCTCTCGGTGAGAGCGTAGACAACGCCCGCACTGGCGGAGAAGGTCCACGTCTCGTTCACGAGGCGAGTGCGGTCTTTGTTTCCGAAGGTGAGCGCATGAACGTGGAATTCATTATCAAGGAAATTGCCCGCGAATGAGAGATACGGCTCTACCCCTGGCAGACGCGCAAACCGATATGAGGCGCTGACTTCGAGCCCGCCATAGCGTTGGGTGGCCTTATCAGAGGACTTCCGCTCGCAGCCGAAGGGGTTGTGCGCGGACCCGGGGGGGAAGTGCGCAACTTCGCCGGGGCAGGTAAACGCGCCTTTCACGTTGCCAATTTGTCCATAGGCGCGGGCGCCGAGCGTGAAAAAAGGACCCTCGTACACCGGTCGCTCTAGAGCAAAGGCGAAGAGATCCGGCGTCACGCCAAATACGGTGACAGAGGGAAGGTAAGAGAAAGAGAGCGCAAATTGCCAGGGCAAACCAATAGTAAGGCGTGGACGAATTAACACGGGAGCTTTGTTGAGATCCTCCTCTTTGAGACCATTGAAGCCGACCCGCTTCATCGACTTGCTGAGCTTGGGCATCCAATCGACCTCCAGTCCCAGTTCCAGTGAACCTGGGTCCCGGGCGCGCGGAACGCCTAAACCAGTAAAGAGCGCTACCGAGGTGAAATAATTCATTGCCCAGGCCTCAGGGTGATCGGAGTCCAGATGCTCAGTGCGGCGCAGCACCTGCTGCGCCTGAGCAACGGTGCTCAGCGCCATCCCCATGGCGCAGGTCAGCCACAGCATTTTTGCGGAAAACCATCTGTTCATTCGCAAACTCTTTTTTCCGGCGTGCAATCCTACGTAGGGACGAAGCATTGGCCGCTCGAAGCGAACAATGGTCGCTCAACACTCACGCCCCTGCTTTGCTCCGACCTAATGTCGTGTGATCTAAATCGAACCACACGAGAGTGGCACAGTGCCGGACAGGAAGTTCTGGTGGCACAGGCCTCTGGCCTGTGCGCGCCGCCAGGATGGCTGCGCCACCATAAGCCACACTACCCAGTACGGTGTACGAAGGTTGTGTGGTCTGATCTAGACGTTCGCCCAGACTTACTGCGGCGGCGGCGCGCCGTTATTAATCCAGTCCTCGATCGTTTGAATCTCACTCTCAGAGAGACATGAAAAGCCAGAGCAGCCGAGCGGCATCCGATTTCCGACAATCATGATCGTCGGATTAGGAATAATCTTCTGATACAGATAACTGGCGTCATCGTCTCCAGGGTTGATACGAAACATGTTGGGAATTTCCGTGCTCTTGATAGGGACGAGATTGCCAAAGGCCTGCCCCGCACTGAGGGACATGGGCGCAGTGCCGCCGGTCACGTGGCAGTTGCTCGTCGCACATCGGTTAGTGAAGATCTGCTGCACGGCGGCAAAGCTATTATCCGACCCTGCTTTGACCGTTGCAAAGGATTGCAAGCTCCGCTCCCAGCGCAACCGTAGAGTCGCTTGCCGGGTTAAGCCTGAGCCGTCCGGGGCGCCTGCATCCTCCACCGACACTGGAGCCACAATCAATTCGTCTGTATCAGAGTCTACCGCAACCCTCGCGTCGCCAATAACCAGATTGTTCAGGAAGCTAAAAAAGGTTGCTGCATTTTCTCCGCTCCGTCCTCCGGGCTTTGCAACTATGACATCATGCGTGACGAGCTGATCGGCTTCTCCGGAAGCGGTAAACTTCACTCCGATGGTGTGCGGTCCAGGAGATAACAATCCATAGTTTTGCAGGAGCCCAAAGCCTGTATTCGCCGGCGCTCCCGTTACTCTCCTTTGCACATCCAGGCGGGAACCACAGCAGGGAATGGTTTGCGTAGGGGCGCCATCAACGAAGAGCTGCACCGAGACCGGATTACCGGTAGTGGAAAACACCCAACCTGAAATGGTCGTAATGCCGGACACCTCTTGGCCTTCACCTGGATTCTCAAAATTGAACTGGAATGTCGCCTGTACCGGTGGAGCGACAAGCAGCACAAGACCGGCTGCTGCACAGAGCCATGCTTTTTTCATACCCTCCTCCTTGTTCTGGACGTGGCAAGTCTCCGTGCGCACCGAGCAAAGCCGTTTCTACTCTATGCTGTCGCTGTCTCTTTTCAATTCGCCGAGAGAAGAGTTTTTCGTACTCCTGGCGAGGTAAGAAAAATGCCTACAGCTTTCTCACACTCGCTAAAGCACTGTGCTCTTTTTCTCGCCCGTGAGAAATTTTGCTCTTCTCTTTTTGAGATAGGAGGCAAGTTCCGCCGGTATAGGACTTGCTGAGGGTATAAACTACTCTTTTACTGTACCGATAGTTCCTCGCTTAGGAAGGAGAACCTCAATGTCAGCAAAGTCTTCAGGCAGAGGGAATGTACGCATTCGCCGCAATTTAGCCGAAGTTGACGCTGCCGATCCGTACCAACCGCGGCTCGATCCTGGAGAAGTGGCGGCCTGTACCGAATGTCAGGCGCTCTATCAGCGGCGGCACTGGTTTTTCGATCATGACGCATACGTGCGCGAAACGATGCAGCCTACGACGCGCATGGTGCTGTGCCCC
>DATLYA010000417.1:0-11250 GCA_035575235.1 Candidatus Methylomirabilota bacterium | reverse complement strand
AATTTCATCTTTAAGGAATCGAGGATAGGATTTCGCTCCACCTGCTTCGTGAGCTGGACATATTCTCTCTGAGAGGCGAGGTGATTTTTGAGCGTATGAATTTTCGCGCTCGTCTCCACAAGCTCGGTTTCGGTCGCCTTCAGGGAGGCGGTAAAATTGGTTATTTGGGTCAATAAGAATTTCTTCTGATCCTCATAAGAGGTGATTCCCCCATTCACCTTCAATTGCTGCAGTCGATCTTCTGCCTCTTTGAGTTCTTGTGCTATCCCCTCTACTTGTCTTTGGAGAAATTCATAGGCTCCTGAGGTTCTATGGACCTCAAGGTGGTGTTCCAAGTAGAAATCTATTAAAGTAGCCAGAGCCTCTTGGGCAATATCCGGACTAAACCAGTCAAGCTTTACCTCAATAACGTCGGAATCTTTTCGGCGCTCGGCGGAGAGACCTGCCTGCATTCCCACTACTGCTTTCTCATAGAGGGATAACCTCTTTTTAAGATCAATAGCGTAGAACACTTCATCGATGGCGTCTTTTATTTTCGCAACAGCCTGTTTGAACCCGAACTTTACCCACTTAAAGAATGTTTCTGGCGGGAGGGCCTTAGGAAAGAGAAAATCGAGCCCCAACTTTTGCACCACCTTTTCTATGAGAAATCTATTATTCAGTATGGCGACTTCCGAATTGATATCCTCTTGTCGGACTCCCGTAGAGATGATTTGTTGTTGGGAGGGAAGCATAACTGACGACGCCGAAATATTTTGTTTACCTAGCTTGATGAGGATGCTCGCCGTAGCCTCATAAGTCTCGGGCCAGATATAAAGACCCCCAAAAACGGTGAGCGTTATGAAAAGAAATAGAGTGAGGATGGCAAACTGATGGCGGAATAAGACATAGAAAAAATCTTTGAGGGTGGCGAGATTGTTTGTTTCCTCTTCCATGAGTTTACTGCCCCTGTATTTTTGCGGGGTTCAATTCGAAACTCCAGAACACTCCCAGCGTTCTCGTGACCGGAATTAATTTATCAACATATTGCTCGACAAACTGGTTCATCTTCGCAATGCGTGATTGAGGAACAAAGACGATATCATAGGGTTGGAGCACAATATCATTATGGTTCAGCGGAGTAGTCAGGTCTTCCTTGAGATCGAGCGTCAGAAAGAGGGGGGTCTGTGTTCCCTGATTACGAAGGATCACAACGCTGCTAAGCTCTGCTGTACTCTTAAACCCGCCAGCCTGAGAAATAGCCTGGAGAGCCGTCAAATTGCCCGGAGTACGAATCACGCCAGGAGAGGCGACTTCTCCCCCCACGTAGACGCGCTGGCCGGCAAATTCCTTGACTACGACAGTTATCTCTGGCTGGCGCAATATTTTTGCATATTGCTCCGTCAGGAAGGCATCAAGTGCGGCGGGGGTTAATCCTTCTGCCTTCACTTCGTCAATCAATTGCAAGGAGATTTTCCCATCTGGCCTGATAGACACCTGTTCATTGAGTTCCGGATTATAAAAGAACTTTATGTCTAGGACATCTCCAAGTTGGAGCACATAAGCGTCGTTCGGAGCAGCGGCCTGGGGAGCAGCCAATGTCATCTGCGATGGGGTAAAATTACTGGTGGTTGAGAATGGGACAGAAGCACAGCTTTCCAGTCCCAGCAAAACACCCACCAAGGCTAAATGAGAAAGGCGCGTACGTACAAGCACCAAGCCTTCTTTCCTCTCCTTACAACCTGGTTTCCAGGGCTACTATCTAATTCATACTTCAGGAGATTGGCGCACGAGCGCTGTCACCCTGAGCGTAGCGAAGGGTCTCGCCGTTAGATTCTCCGCTCCGCTCAGAATGACAATCCGGAAAAGCCTCGCGGTAAAGTGTCCCAATGTTTTGCATTTTGGTTTAGAGCTGGCTCCTTACATCGGCCGCCTTCCTATGACTGCAGACGCTCAGGGTCGTCATCTATATTACTAAAACGGCCACTTTGCCGACAAGGCGAAGTCTCCTCTACTTGCCAGAGCGCCGCTCGAACAGATCGCAACCATCGCACACGGTTAGTTTTCTATTGGGTACGATTGCAGCCGAAAAGAGCGAACGCGCAGAGCGATACATATCATTATTCCATATTTGCATAGGGTCAATCGCGGATGCGTTAAGATCCGCGAAATCGCGGTTCTTTTGATAAACCACACAACAGGGCGCGACCCCTCCATCTGGATTCACCACCATCGAACGGTACAGATAAAAACAGGGGCCCGGCTTACTGACTTGACCAAATTGCTGTTCTTCATGACTGCTCTCCCCCCGGCCTTTGAGTGTAGTAGGAAACCATTTATCCGCCAGCTCTTTACGATTTTTGAATTCATAAGGGATCCCCACAGGGATAAACCGCAGCAGATCAACACCCAGTTTTTTCGCCATCATTTCTGCTTCAGAGATTTGATGCTCATTATGTTTCATCACCACAAATTGCCACTCAATAACTGGAGTCTTCTGTTTGCGGCTCTGACGGCGGCGGAGTAATTCACTCATATTTGCGACGACGCGCTCATAGTTCCCACGAATGCGATATTGTCCGTAGGTCTCCTGACTCGTGCCATCCAGAGAAATCACCAGATACTCAAGGCCGCAGTTCAAGAGATTGTCGATATCGTTAGAATCAATATCGACAAAATTGGAACTCAGGTTCGTCCCAACATTCTGGGTTTGCGCATAATGGATCATTTCATACACGGCCTTGTTAAGCAGGGATTCGCCCCAATTGTGGAGGTACACCTCAAAGATATAGGGTGCAAACGGATCAAAATATTTTTGAAAGTGCGCAAAAGAGAGCATCGCTTGCGGTCGGCCTAATTGATGGACTCCAGTGGGGCATAGTGGACAGCGCAAGTTGCAATAGTTGCAGGGATCGATAATCAGGAGATACGGATGTCCCTTTAATTCCACACGGCGGAATTTGCGCTCGAGCTCGACGCGTATGAGATTCGCCCATTTGCGAGGGGCGCCGTGCTGCAGGACGGACTGCAGATGTCGTGCATTGCGGGTGTATTGCGGAATTTTTTGTAACAACTGTTCTGCCCGAGACATATTTTTCCTTTATCCCACTCCTGGTGTCGCGTAATAGCGCCCCGCGTGCAAAATTTCTTCACCCTCCAGGCTCCTTAAGACCCACACCGTCAACATGAAGACCGTTTTGCTAGAAGCTCACCCTGGACGACTGCAGTTCGTATTTGCAGTCTACCACATGATTGGGCGTAACGATGTAATGCTCAAATCCGGTCAGAGAATCCACACACGTATGGTCAAAGATAACCGACTTTACAATCCGAATTGGATGTTTAATCGTCACATGAGCGCCAATAACACAATTTTCAATCTGGGTTTGCGGATGCACCCTGCTATGAGGACCTATCAACGCTTCCTGGGGAGTCGCCTGAACCTGCATGAGATTACAACGTAGTAAATCGGCCGGTGTCGTCAAGTTAATATCCTCGATAATGGAGTTCGTGGCCCGCACCGGATAGCCGTCGTCAATCATGACCTGGATCGAGTCCGTAATTTCATATTCATCGCGCATTGCCGTACGCGGCGTCCGACGAATGGCGTCAAAAATCGCCAGGTCAAACAGATAAATACCGACCCCCTTCAACCGATTGCTCGTGTAGCGCGGCTTCTCAATGACTCTTGTCACAAGACCGTCAGAGGAAAGCGTGACAGAAAAATTGCGCCGAATAGCTTCGATATTCTCTTCTTCCTTTGTAGCTAACACCGCACCGCTTCCTTGTTCCTCAAAGAGTGTGAACATGCGCTCCAGATCCCCTGGTACAAAGAAAATATCTCCAAGAAAAAGCAAGAAGGGTTGGTCAATATATGGTTCGAGGCGACCAACGGCATGTGCGAGCCCCAGGGTTTCCGTCTGTTCGGTATAACGAATGCGAACACCAAACTTACTCCCGTCTCCCAGCACTTTCGAAATTTCAAAACCTTTATAACCAACCAGCACGACAATATCTTGTATACCGATCGACTTCATAATTTCGATCTGGTGCTGAATCAAGGGTTTATTGCAGATTGGAAGAATCGGCTTGGGATAACTCGCACTAAAAGGGGCCATTCGGCTCCCTCGACCTGCGGCCAATATCGCTCCAATATAGGGTCGCGTCGTCATAAATTTTTCTTCCCCCTAGAAGTTCTCTCAGCTCCTACTGGGCTCTCATCATCACACTAGCTGTCCGCACCAGCTAAAGCTTAACTTCATGCTATGCCGCACTCGACTGCAAAACCTTAGCGCTTTCTTGCAGGGCGATCCTCAAAAAGCCCCATCCTGCATAACAACTTTGTATATAGTCATAAGCAAAATTTTGAGGTCAAACCAGAAATTCCGCCGCCTCACATACTCTAAATCGTAGGAGATAGTCTCAAGAAATTTGAGTCGCCCTCGACCAGAAACTTGCGCCAAGCCCGTTATTCCCGGTTTGACTAGAAATTTTAACCTCGCGGCCTGATCGTAGTACGGTAGCATTTCTGGAATCTCAGGCCGCGGCCCAACCAGCGCCATGTCCCCAGTGAGCACATTCCAGAAGTTCGGCAACTCATCCAACGTAGAGTCACGCAGCCACCGGCCTATTCTGGTAACGCGAGGATCATCAGGAACTTTGAACTGGAGATTCTTAATTTCCTCGGGCGAGTATTGATAAGTGTATAACTCAGGAAAACGCTCTTTGGCGTCCATGTAAAAAGTGCGGAATTTTGTAAAGAGGAAAAGTTTTCCACCCTTTCCCACCCGCCATTGTCGAAAAAGCGCCGGCCCCTGAGAGTCTAATCGAATGAGTATCCCGATCACAAGCATTAAGGGTGAAGTGAGAAGCAGCACTAGAGCCGCCACGATAAAATCGAATACTCGCTGGCAATAGCCATATTCGCTCTTCAGCTTGCCCGAGTCAGCCTCGAGGTAAAGTGAAATTGCCTGAAGGTCAATGAAGGGGTCCATTTTATGGTGGATATACATAGCTCGAAATTCTTAGCTCAATTCTCAAAAATTTTTAGTTAATATCCGCAAAATATTTCCCTTCGCCGCTGGAACCGAGAGCCAGCAGGAGACATTATCCTCCCTGTAAGCGGACAAGGCAGCCACTTCGACCAACGCATACTCTGCCGCCTCTGAACGACAAGCTCAATAAAGGACCTCAAATCATGCCGCCTTTTAGAGCAACTGTTGATAGAGTTGTTGCAAGCGGCGCACGTCTCCGAAGTCAAACTTGCCGATCCACTTCCCCTGCGGCCGGCTAAGATGACCCCGACCTTTAGCAATTCCCGGACCTTTTGGTCGTTGCAAAATACTTCCTAAGGCTCGATTGCGATAGAGCTCCGCCACATCCCTACATTACGAGTAGTTCTCACAGTTACAATAAAAAACTGCGCAAAATTAATACCAAATAGAAATTATGACGAAACGTCGAAAAATCAGACTGTCCACAAAAAAGAAAATCTCAAAAAAGGGCGAAAAAGAGAAAACGGACTATAATGTCTCTCAATCCATCTTTTTTCAATCCAAAAGTAACTACCTAACGACGTCCTTCATCTTTTACGGTTTTCCGTTGATACCACGGCCAGTTGCGAGGAGGCAACGGGGTAGACGAGACTTCAATAGCGGCAAAGTGAGAGTATCACAATTGTTTGGCGTCCTGCGAAGCTGGCATTCCACAGCTCATCGCAAGATCTGTTCTTGGCTATAGAGGCGCCTCGACTGGGCGTCTCATACTGCCGGACGTACTCGTCCCAATAAATTTGACATGCACTCTGGTGAGGTTGACAGTTTGAAAGTGCTTTGCATGGATATAGATCGCTTCGGCTAAACCAGAGCGCAAAATATTGGTACACTTTACCACGAGGCTTTTTAGGATTGTTATTCTGAGTGCAGCGAAGAATCTAACGGCGAGACCCTTCGCTGCGCTCAGGGTGACACATGAGCGTGCCAATCTCGTGTGGTCTGATTTAGAGCAAGGGCGGTGCACAACAGGCGCCCAGGCACGAAGACAAGTTCCAGGATAGTGATAAGCGCGATACACCAGCAAGGAGGTGGACGAGTGCTGGCAGTCCATCCATGCCTGCGGATTTCCTTATGCAGCGGATACTGGGCTTGTTTGAGGAGGAACTGAGACAGATAGGGACCGACCAGATCACCCGCTGTAATGCCTCGGAACAGGGTGGCCGGAGTTACCTTGCCGTTTGTCTTTGGTCCACGAAAATCAGAGCGGGCAGCCTGTTGGCGAATCTGGTATGCCTCCTGGCGGCGCTGGGTTGGCGGCAGCGGTCTCCTTCCCGCCTCAGCAGGAAAATTGTCTACACCTGGTAATAAAGGCAGGCCGACGATCTGGGTCGTGAGGGTCGCGGCAGCCACGCCAGTGAGTTGTCCACGAAATCCCGACGGTTTAGTTTCTTTGATATATTTTGGGTTTTCTTACACCACACTGACTATTGGGAGAATCTGTATGGCCTTTGATCGTATCACGGTTGATCCGAAGATCGGCTAAGGACAGCCGACCATTCGGAAGACGCGGCTTACTGTTGCTGTCATCTTGCGGATGATCGCCTCTGGCATGACTCCCCAAGAGATTGTGCAGGATTATCCTGAGCTGACCGAGGACGATGTGCGTCTCGCGGCGGCCTACGGAGCGTGGCTGGCATCCGAACAAACTCGACTGCACTCCCTCTAAGCAAATAGCGTGTGGCAAAACGGAAAAAGCTCTGAAACATTTCTCGCTCCAGAGCTTTTATGATGGTTGCGGGGCTAGGATTTGAACCTAGGACCTCGAGGTTATGAGCCTCGCGAGCTACCGGGCTGCTCCACCCCGCGTCAGGGAAAAGAAAACGACACAGCGCGCTGTGTCGTTTGCAGAGTGAGATATATAATGACGGAGACGCGGCAAGTCAAGCCCTGAAGGCAGAAGCGCGGTCCGTATAGCGCCGCAGCGCACGCACTTCTCTTTCTGTCAGCAGCCGGTAAGCGCCGGAAGGAAGAGCTCCTAACTCTAGCGACCCGAACCGTACACGAATAAGCTTTTCTACTCGATGCCCCACGGCTTCACCCATGCGGCGTACTTCCCGGTTTCTCCCCTCACGCAATGTGATCTCCAACCAGGTTTTTCGGTCACTCGTACGCAAAACTTCCACCTTGGCCGGCGACGTTACTGTTCCGTCATCCAGCCGCACGCCGTTGCGCAGCCTTCGTAAGGTCTCAGGAGACGGTATCCCTACAACTTTTGCATGATATGTGCGCGGTATTTGATAACGCGGGTGCAATAAATGCTCGGTGAGTTCGCCGTCATTGGTGAGCAACAGCAATCCTGAGGAATCGTAGTCAAGCCGTCCGACAGGATACACCCGCTCCCGTACGTGCTTGAGTAAGTCGCGAATCGTCGGCCGCCCTTCAGGATCTCTTAAGGTGCACACGACGCCAACGGGCTTGTGCAGTAAAATGTAGACGCGAGAGCGCGGGAAGCAGAGTGGGCGGCCGTCAACCAGAATCCGATCATTCCGCGGATCTGCCGTCGTCCCCAGGCGCGTGACCGTCTCCCCATCCACCTGCACTCGTCCCGCCAGAATCATTTCCTCCGCTGTCCGGCGCGAGGCCACGCCCGCCTGACTCAAGAGCTTCTGTAATCGTTCCGCTTGTGGCGTCTTCGTCTCTGCTGTGGGCTTCATCTTCAATCAGCATAGCCGCTTCTTCGGCAAATTCACTGTAAGGGTTCACCGTAGGTTCGTGCAGCTCGGGCAGTGGCGGTAAACTGCTGAGATCGTTCAGACCGAACAGCTCCAGAAATTGCGGCGTTGTACCGTACACCCATGGACGCCCTGGCACGTCCTTGCGGCCCAGCACCCGGATCAATTTCTTCGTCAGTAAGGAGTTGAGCACCCCGTCGGCGTCGACGCCGCGGATCGCTTCGATTTCCGCCTTTGTCAGCGGCTGGCGGTAGGCGATAATCGCCAACGTTTCCAGCGCCGCCCGGCTTAACCGATTCGGCTTCTCCCGGATAAGCGTCTTGACGTACTCGGCGTAGTCCGCCGCCGTGCGCAACTGATACCCGCCTGCCACTTCGGCGAGGACTATGCCACGCCCCGGGGCAGCATAGTCTCCTTGCAACAAAGCCAGCGCCGCTTTGACTTCAGCCTGCGCCACCCCAATCACCTCCGCCAAACGGCGAAGCGAAACCGGGGCGCCCGCAGCAAACAGTAAACTCTCAATGATAGGCTTGAGTTCCTGAGGAGTCATAGGCGCTCCAATGATTCTGGAAGAGGCGCATCCGCACTCACCGCTAGTGACAGCAGAATCGGGCCGAACTGTTCTTCCTGTCGCACCTGGATCATGCGGGTGCGCACCAGTTCTAATAATCCGAGAAATGTCGCGAGAATTTGTAAGCGCGTCGCTTCCGGAGGAAACAGCTCGGTGAAAATCACCGTCTGGCGCTCGCGCAAGGCGTCAAGGATAAAGCAGATCCGTTCGCGCAAGGAGATTTCCTCAAGCACGACTTCGTGCACGACTCCCGGCGCGGCGCGCTTGAGCACCTCTTGCAGCGCATCCAGTAAATCACCCAGCGCGACGTCGTAGATAATGTCTTGCTCAGTCTCAAACTCATCACGCATGGGAGCGCGCACGAACACGTCACGTTCAAGCTGATCGCGGCGGTGTAACATTTCCGCCGCTTCCTTGAAGCGCTGGTATTCGAGCAATTGACGCACGAGCTTCGAACGCGGATCTTCTCCTTCCTCCTCCTCCGGCGCCTCATCTCCTGGCAGCAAGAGACGTGACTTTAAGTGCAACAAGGTCGCCGCCATGACAAGATATTCGCCGGCGATATCAAGGTCGAGTTGCTGGAATAACTCGAGATACCCCATGTACTGATCGGTAATGGTGGCGATCGGGATATTTGCGAGGTCGACCTCGTTCTTCTTCACGAGATGCAACAATAAATCTAGCGGCCCCTCAAAGATATCGAGCTTGACGCGATAGAACATAGGGCCAGGGGCCACAGGCTTAAGGCTTGGGGTTTCAGCACTCGGCTCCACATCCTTCTCCATTCCGCATTCCGCGCTCCACAATCTACAACCCTCCACACTTCCTACACGCCGACTACGTCACGCACTTCCTCCATCGTTCGCTGAGCAATGACTCTCGCCTGGCGTCCGCCTTCACGCAATATCTCACGCACGTCGTCCCGGTGCTGTTCCCAGTAGGCGCGCTTGTCACGAAAAGTCGCCAGCTCGGCAAGGACGTGTTTAATCATGACCTTTTTGCAATCGAGACAGCCGATCTCTGCGGTGCGACAACCGTGGCTGACATAGTCAATCTCTTCAGACGTGCAGTAGATCTGGTGGAGATTGAACGCCGGGCAGTCAGCCGGCTCACCAGGATCGCGCCGCCGCACGCGACGCGGATCCGTCATCATTTTCGAGAGCTTCGCATCCACCTCTTCCGGCGGATCGGACAACAGCACGGCATTGCCGTAGCTCTTGCTCATTTTCCGCCCATCAGTCCCTGGAACCTTCGGAATCTCCGTCAGCAGCGCCTGCGGTTCGGGAAAGATCTCGCGATAGAGGGAATTAAACCGGCGCGCAATCTCTCGGGTGATCTCAATGTGCGGCACCTGATCTACACCGACAGGCACACGCTGGGCTTTGTACATTAAGATATCCGCCGCCTGCAGCACTGGATAACCGAGGAGGCCATAGTTAATCTTTGCCACTTCTGCTTCGTCATCTGATTGGATGAAGCCCAACTCTTGCGCCTGTTCTTTGACGGTGGGATTCCGTATCAGCCAGGGAGTCGGAGTAATCATTGAAAAGAGCAGATGCAGTTCAGCGTGTTCTTTGACGTCGGACTGACGAAAAATCACTGATCGCCGCGGATCAAGACCGGCGCTGAGCCAGTCGATGACCATTTCATCCGTGCTCTCACGAATCGTTTCAGCGCTGGTTTTGCCGGTCGTTAATGCATGCCAGTCGGCCACAAAAAAGAAACAGCGATAACTGTCTTGCAGGCGCACCCAGTTGCCTAGCGCGCCATGCAAATGACCAAGGTGCAGTTTTCCAGTCGGACGCATTCCACTGACGATCGTTTCGGGCATGATGGGATCCTTACAGCAATGTCCGGATGAGAAATTTTGTCATGGGGTGCAAGACATGATCGAGAGCCCCAGTGGCGAGCAACACCATAATAATCAACATGCCGTAGGGCTCAAGCCGCGCAAGAGCAATAGCAGGAGAGCGGGGCAACAGGCCCGTCGCCACGCGGCCGCCATCGAGCGGTGGCAAAGGCAGCATATTGAACACGGCTAACCCGACATTCATCAGCACGCTGGCGCCTGCTACGGCTTTCACAAATTGCAGGTTCGTAGCGAACAGGTCATTTTCTGGTATTCCCAGCAGCGGGATCAGCCGGTACACAAGCGCGGAAACACCAGCGAGAAGAAGATTCGTTGCCGGACCAGCTGCAGCGACTAACACCATTCCTCGCCGGGGATTGCGTAAACTGAGAAAATTGACCGGCACCGGCTTGGCGTAGCCGAACAGAAACGGCGCGCCGCCAAACAACAACAGCAGCGGCAGGATAATGGTGCCGAATAAATCCACATGAGCGAAGGGGTTCAAAGTCAACCGCCCAGCTTGTGCTGCAGTAGAGTCTCCTAAGCGGAAGGCGACATACCCATGGGCAATTTCATGGAGGATAACAGCGAGTAAAACAGGCAGGGCCCATAAGCAAATCTTTTGAATAACAGGCGCAAACGATTCCATTGGCGATAGTGTATAGACTCCCATCCAGGGTGACAAGGCAGCATAGGAAAGCATATGATGCCGGAGGAATTAGCGGATGTGAGGAGATCATATGGACGCCAACGCAATTCGCCGCTTTGTCGAGCATACCTGGGCAGACACAATCATTCCGCATCTCAAAGAATATTTAACCATTCCCAACCAATCGCCCGCCTATGACCCGCAGTGGCGCAGCAATGGGTACATGGATCAGGCGACGGAATTGATCGCAAACTGGATGCGCTCGCAGCAAGCGCCAGGACTTTCCCTAGAGGTTGTCCGTCTTGACGGACGAACGCCGCTTCTGTTTGTGGAGATTCCAGGCGATTCACCGGAGACCGTGCTGTTGTACGGCCATCTCGACAAACAACCTCCGATGGAGGGATGGAACGAAGGCCTCGGGCCATGGAAACCTGTCATCCGAGATGGCAGGCTCTATGGTCGCGGCGGGGCGGACG
>DATLYA010000416.1:0-3281 GCA_035575235.1 Candidatus Methylomirabilota bacterium | reverse complement strand
TAAAATCCCCGCCCGCCGTTCCAGGCGTTCAAGCGCCGATTCTCCAGATGCCACGGATCGCTGCCATAGGCGAGCCCTGCCTCCTGGACGCGCTGCAGAATGGCGTCACACTCCTCATCACTGACATGAAAGGCATAGTGGCACCGTTCAAAGGAGCTGGCGTCATCAAAGTCCAGAGTAAGGGTCTCGTTGACTCGAACCGGCGCAAAATGCCCGCGTGGCCCCTCATAGCGCAGGCCAAAGATATGGGCAAAAAATCGCGCCGCCGCTTCTTTATCATGCGCCGGAACAATGGTGTGATTTAACGTGATCGCCATGATATGCCTCCCTGCTCACTGCAGATCCAAGGCTAATCGATATCGACCCTTCCGGCAAGATGAAGCGCGGCTCCACAGTTTTCTCGCCAGATACTGCTCTTCCGGAGAACACGATTTTTGGACCCCGCCGTCTCGTAGAGAGGGGTGAGGCAGAAAGGTATGCGGAGTGTGGCGATTTAGTACGGCAGCAGTTTTGTTGCGCCGCTACGTTGCTTGACCCAACACCTCAGCCGTGACCTTAAGCAAGCGCTCGGGCGTAAAGGGTTTCGACAGTAGCGAGACGCCCAGGTTGGCGGCGGTCCTCTGCAAGGCCTCATCGGCAAAGGCGGAAATGAGCACGATCTTCGCTTGAGGATTTTCCTTTTTGAGGCTTTCGGCGAGCTCTGTCCCCAGCAGCAACGGCATACGCACATCGAGGATAAAGAGGTCATAGTGTCGCTGCAGAGAGAGGTTATAACCAGCGAGACTGTCGGTAGTCCACTCAGCGTCGAGTCCTTTACTCTCAAGGATTTTTGCCAGCAGGCGACAGGATGTCTTGTCGTCGTCAACAATGAGTGCACGCATGGTCGCTCCACCCTCCTGCCCGTTTCCGCATAAAAGGCGCCAGCTTGAAGCGAGCTCGGGAATACCTTTTCCTTTTTTCCTCTAGATGAGCGTAATGGCGCAGCGGCGCGGCGCTCACGAGGATTCCTTGTGAAACGGCGCGATCTTGAAACGTTCCAGCATGCGGTAGAGCGAGCGGCGGTCGATATCCAGAATCTTCGCGGCGCGGGAGATATTTCCCTGGGTAGTGCTCAAGACGTACTGCACCTAGCGTTTGCTTATTCCTTCAAGTGTGGGCGTCGCCGCGAACCATGAGGCGCCGCCCGGGGCGAGACCGCATGACCAGTTCGGCGCCCGACCTTCTTGCACCTCCACTGGCAATTCTTCCGGAGTCAAGTATTGGTTGACGCGCGAACGCCACCGCCCGTTCGAGGGTGTTTTCGAGCTCGCGAATATTCCCCGGCCAAGGATACGCCCGCAGCAGGTCCATCGCCTCTGTCGCAATACCTGTCACGGCTTTGCCCTGCTCCCGGCTGTACCGCCTCAGGAAATAATGTGCAAGCGCAGGAATATCTTCTACTCGTTCCCGTAAGGGCGGCAGGCGCAGGGTGATGACGTTAAGCCGGTAGTACAAGTCATGGCGAAACCGGCGTCGCTTGACCAGTTCGGCGAGATCCTGATTCGTGGCGGCGATTACTCGCACGTCGACTTTGGTCCAGTCCTTTCCTCCAACGCGTCGGATTTCATGTTCTTGCAGTACGCGGAGGAGCTTGGCCTGCATGTGTGGACTGATGTCGCCGATTTCATCCAGAAAGCAGGCGCCGGTGAACGCGCCGCGCACATGCCCGAATAATTCGCGTTTCGGAGGTCACTAAATGTTAGTCTATCCCCAGCTGGGCTCAAATTTCTCGGCGGTCTGCTTAGAGCTCTGCACGGCCGGCGATGTGCTGACGCCGCGTCGCCCTTAGATGCCCTCGTCGCCTGCGACGGCCGGGTCTCTTAACGAGGGCTTCACGGTTTCTGAAGCTCCTGATGCTTTCGGAGGAGGCCCTAGTGCGGAAAGAACTCCTCAGAGAAGACAAATGCCGTCCGCAACCACTGCCGGACGGCTGCCAGCCCGTCCTGGATCTGGCGATGATTGACGTCGAGCTCGGCCAGAAGCTGATCCAGCCGCGTCGAGAACGCCTGCCGCCAGGGGACGGCCCTTCCGGCTTGACGGGCCATCTCCCAACGGAGCTCTTCCAAAAACCGTGGCGCGCCTGCGGCCCCGTCGCCCCACTGAGAAAGACGATCCACCACTGTTTGCGGCTTCAATCCCCAGACGGGATGGATAGCACGCAGGGTCGCAGCCAGGTGTCGCAGCGGTGTTTCGCACTGGGGCACGATTGCAGCCATGGCGGCAAGGTGGTCCGGCGGGAGCTGCCCCGTGCGCCCTGTCTCGAGGAGGAAACGGTGGCGGGTGTGAAGTTGAGCGGCCAGGTTGGCCACTTCCCCGAGCACCTTGTAGAGGAGCAAGGCGCGTTTCTGCGAGAGCGTCCCGGCGGCCTTGTGTGCGGCAAGCGCGACGGGAAATTCCTCCTGGAGCAGTGGACGGAGCAGCACAACCAGGATATTTAACGTCGCCACTTCGGTCAGGGCGCTAAGCTGGTCCATGCGGCTCCTCGGTACATACTCACATCACACGCACGATGGCGCTCTTGGCGGTGAAACCGTCGGTCGCTCAACTTGGCCCATTGCAGGCGCCCGTTGAGTCGGACTAACTGGCGTTGTAGGGGTGTCATCCCTCATCTCCTCATAGCAATGGCAATCTACACCTGCAGTATCCGTGAGCCAAGCTGGGGCAAAAACCGTGAGAACCGAACCCTTCCTCTTGTCGGCACAGGAAGTCTTCACTTTTGCCGACACGTTCATACGATTTCGCCCGGGCTCGAATAAAGGCCGGCCTGTTCAGCTTCCGTCCTTGATGGGACTTAGGTGCGATGCTGGGATCACGCAGAACCCACTCCTGAACTTCACGTCACGAGCATCAGGAGACCAGCAGGCGCGAGAGGGTTTTTCCTTTCGCATTTTGAGGGTGTTTCCTGAGACAATGTAGGGGCATTCCCTCTCGTCAGTCTCGCTCTTGGCTTCTATCTTCTCTTGTAGATTAAGGAGATGAGGAAGCACCCCTTGTTCTCTATCCTCGCCAAGCGCTTCTCTGAACAGCACTTGATCAGCCTGTTGCTCGTCGTCACTTTTGTCTTACGACTGCTCTACGTGTTTCATTATCCCATCGACTCGGATGAACCGCAGCATCTCCATGTCGTCTGGGGCTGGACTCAGGGCTTGCTGCCCTATCGGGACATCTTCGATAATCACATGCCGCTCTTTCACCTCCTGTACGCCCCACTCCTGGCTCTGATCGGCGAGCGGGCCTCCGTG
>DATLYA010000415.1:0-4709 GCA_035575235.1 Candidatus Methylomirabilota bacterium | reverse complement strand
TAAAAATAGACCTATAAGGTCTTATTTCTGTTCTTTCAACCATAGAGTCCGCAAGTCCACGCTGTCAATCCCGGATTTCTGCTGCTCCTCCAGGCGACGACGCGTGTCTGCATCGAGCGGCAAAATATGCACTTTCCCGGTAATGTCATTCAGGCCAATGTAGACCTCGGTCTCGTACACCGCCTTAATATTGACATATGTTAACGTCTCCTCTGGGGTTCCAGAGCAAAACACTCGCCCAGCTTTTAATAATGCAAGACGATCGCAGTACAGAGCGGCCAGATTCAAATCATGCAGAACGGACACAACCGTGAGTCCATCTTGGCGACTAAGACGCTTCACTAAATCGTAGACCTCTACTTGATGCTTGATATCAAGAAATGCTGTCGGTTCATCGAGGAGCAACAACTGAGGCGATTGCGCCAAAGCGCGTGCGACCATTGCGCGCTGCCGCTCTCCCCCGCTGAGTTCGTGAATCGCTCGATCCGCTAATTCCCTGACTTCCGTCAGCTCCATCGCTTTATATGCGAGGGCAAGATCCGCTTCGTTCTCAAAGCCGAATCCCTGGTGATGAGGAGAGCGTCCCATCAACACGACCTCCAATACAGAGAACGGCAACTCTATATGAGTGTCTTGCGGCACTACTGCAATACGCCGTGCAAGTTCTTGACGGCGGTACGAGGCGAGCTCACGGCCGGCAAACCGCACGCGCCCCTGATGGGGTGATAAGACGCCGCTTAACAAGCGGATAATGGTCGATTTTCCCGATCCGTTCGGTCCCAAGAGGCCGAAGAGTTCTCCTTTCTCTACAGACAAGCAAAGGCCGCTGATCGCCGGCACAGCGCCGTAAGCGAAAGACACCTGGTCAAGTGCGGCAATTTCCCGTTCTGTTACGGTCATCGTATGAACGCCTTTTGTCCTTCTTTGCGCAGTAGATAGAGAAAGAAGGGACCGCCGCACATCGCAGTGACAACGCCAACAGGCAATTCCGTCGGACTGATAATCGTACGCGCTATCGTATCAGCCCAGATAAGAAAAATCGCGCCGCCCCACAACGAGGCGGGCAATAGCAGACGATGATCTGCGCCAAAGAGGAGACGCAGCAGATGGGGCACGATCAGCCCGACAAACCCAATCATCCCACTGACGGACACGATAGCGCCTACTAAGAGCGAAGAAGCGAGAAAGGCGCCGCGTCGTAACGATTCTACATTAACGCCAAGCTGCGCCGCGCTCTCTTCCCCTAAGCTTAAGAGATCGAACCGACGGCTCTGGCCGATCAACCATCCTGCGCCCGGCAACACATAACTTGCGATCGCGGCCACAGTCAGATAATCTGGCGCCGCCAGGCTGCCCATCAACCAGAATAACACACTGTGACTTTTATAGAAGTCTACCAGTGAGTTGACCAACATAATCAGCGCTCCGCAAAACGCGTTGAACACAACACCAGTCAAGAGTAAGGCATAGGGCTGCAAGCGCCCGTGCGTCAATGCAGTACGATAGATCAACACCGTGGCGGCGATAGCGCCAACGAAGGAGGCCAACGACACCACCGAAAGGCGCACGAAGAGCGGCAGGCTCGTGCTCGCGCCGACCCAGACCAACGCCAAAATGCCGCACAGCGAGGCGCCGCCAGACACGCCAAGCATATGGGGACAGGCTAGTGGATTGTGCAGTAACGCTTGCAGCGCGCTGCCAGTCACCCCTAAGGCGCCGCCAACAATCGCCGCAAGCAACACTCGCGGCAAGCGCGTGCGAAAGACAATCACATAATCAGGATTGTCAAACGTCGGCGCACGCCAGGCCTGCAGCAGACTCACCGGCACTGCGCCCAGCATAGTACACCAGGCAATCGAAAGAACGAGGCAAAGCAGGAATGCGCCATTCACGAGCAGCCATTTACGCTTTGTCAAATATTGCATAGACGTCAGGATCAGGATTCCGCTGTTGGAGCGTCCTGCATACCCGATGCTCTCTTCACTGTCAGCCGCCTCCATGAAGCGCCTTGTTCTCTTGGAATCGTTCTGGATGAATAAAGCGGGCGATTTCCTCGAATCCTTCAGCCAGCCGAGGTCCCGGCCGTAAGAACGTATCAGACTGGAGCCCGTATAACCGGCCCTCGCGCACGGCCGGCAGCTCAGGAAAGTTGCGCCACACCCCTAACTGTTGGCTTTCATCCTTTTCTTCAGACCCCATAGACCCGTCGATAATAACTTCAGGCTGTTTGGCAATCGCAAATTCCAGACTCAATCGCGGCCATTGTTGGCGAGTGACGGCGGCGATGTTCTCTCCGTGAGCCTGGGAGATCAGTTCATCTAAAAAGATGCCGCTGCCTACCGCAATGAGGGGATTTTGCCCCACGACCATCAGCACGCGCCGTTGTGGGGCCCCGGCAAGCCGAGCTCGAATCGCGGCCATCTTCCCGTGGATATCCGCCAACAGACGCTCGCCTGCGGCTTCACGGTCCACCTCACGGGCAATCGTCTGGATTGCCGT
Organism: Candidatus Methylomirabilota bacterium; assembly: GCA_035575235.1. GTDB lineage: Bacteria > Desulfobacterota > Binatia > Bin18 > Bin18 > SYOC01. The sequence continues at coordinate 2,210 of DATLYA010000415.1, read as the reverse complement.
TTCGATTTGCGCGAGCGTATCTACCTGCACGACCACGACCCTGAGACCAGCCCGCCGCAATGCGGCAACAGCGTCGGGATTATTAGGCGGCACGCCGATTACGACATCCGGCGCTTTGGCGATAATCGCCTCAACGTTCGGCGACGAATAAGAGCCAATACGATCAATACGCTCTACCCCACGAGGGAAATCACAAAATGTGCAGACACCGACGAGCTGCGCTTCTGCACCAAGAGCAAAGAGTGTTTCCGTCACAGAGGGGGCCAGCGAAACAATCCGGCGGGGAAGTTCCCGCAGCGTCAGCTCACCCCATGCACTGCTCGCCCTGCCAAGCGAAACAAGAAAAAGAAAAACAAGACCCCACCGTCTCATAGGCGGCAGTGTGGCACAGCCCTACAAAGGGCGAAACGGCCAGAAGGAGGGAATACAAATCATTGATACAGCGCAGGTGCGTTTGATATCCAATAGGCGAGGCAAAGAACGATAACAACCCCAAGAAAATAAGATCTGGGCCAATATCTCCTGGACAAGCGCAACAATACCCAGGAAGACAACCCCCATGGTAAACCATGCTTCCCAGCTCACGCCAGCAGTCCCCTTGTTCGTGATCCTGCAGCTCAGCAATACATCAGGTCCGCCCCTGCCAGGGCGCAAACTCCCGTTACACTCTTTTCAGAGTAATGGTATGGTGCCTCATCTGCTTTGCAGGAGCGCCTTTTATGGCGGACAAAGGCGACGTTACCATAAAAATACCACGGCAGCTGTACGAAAAACTGCAGACCATCATTGCGGACACGGGCTTTCATTCCGTCACTGAATTTATTGTGTACGTCCTACGCGACCTTGTCTCGACCGACGTCACCTCAACAGGAAAGTCGGGACAGAAGAAGGAAGCTGCCTCGCCCGAACGCAATGAAGCTGGGTTAACAGCTGAAGAAATTCGCCTCATCCGCAAGCGCTTACACGACCTTGGCTACCTTTAAGCTCTCTTAAGCTCTCTCCTGGGACAATCTACCGGAGTCTTATACACTCTTACAAGAGCGTACACAAGCTCTTCACTCCTGAAAGAGCATTCTAATTGCTCACCAGGCCTGAACGGCCGTTCCCTTCTCCCTCGGCCTAAATTAGAACGTCATCCGAATCCCCGCCAAGTAATTCAGCGGCGGGGAACGGAAGCCCAACACTTCCTGATAGTGGCGGTCGAAGAGGTTTTCGACCTTGCCATAGATCGTCAGATAGGACCCAAACGCATTCTGCACTGGAAAGGCGTACGACACGGCGATATCCGTCCGGGCGAACATAGGATTGCTCCGCGTGACCCCGAGTCGCGGATCAATATCGTCCCGGTCGCCGACGACTTTGATACTGAGATTAAGGTTCAAAAGACCATCCCAGCGTCGCCAGAGAGGCGTCTGGTAATTCAGCTGCATCGCGCCATGCCTGGTTGGGCGGCGTAAAAGATGGCCGTCTTTCGTATCGAAATCTAGAAAAGTGAAATATCCGCTCGCCGTCAAACTTGGCGACACTCGGACCATGGGAATGACTTCCACACCTTGCACCTCAACTCGCCCTAAATTTTGCGCCTGGAAGATGAAATTCGCGGGGTCAACGAGCACGCCTTCAATCAGACCTTTCACACGGCGATTGAAATAGTTGACTTCTAGCGCGAAGCGCGGATCGCCGACATTCTGCTCAATGCCGACATCCCATTCGCTGCTTCTCTCCGGACCAAGATTGGGGTTGCCAAAATTAGGATAGAACAATTCATTGAAGTTAGGCGCGCGGAAGCCTTCAGCGTAGCCGCCTTTCAGTTTTGTGCCTGTCCGTGGAATCAAGTACGCGATCGACCAGGATGGCGTGACATGCGTACCGAAATCCTCGTTATCATCCACCCGAAAACCAGCAATCACAAAGAGCCGTTCATTCAGCAGACGCAAACGTTCCTGGAGATAGTACGCAAAGTTATGACGGTTCTTCTTGTACGCAGTGCGAAAGCCGCCGAAATTCGATTGGACGTCTGCGGACCGATCTTTAAACTCAAAGCCGGCGGTGGTGATGCTAAGATCTCGCCACGAATAGTTCCCCTGCGCTTCAGCGGTCTTTAACTCGACTGGGATACGCGAAATACCCGAGCCAAAGGGATCAAACCGATCAGGTTCATCAAAGAAGCGCTGATTATCTCTGACATACGCGCCAGCGACGCGATAATT
>DATLYA010000414.1:0-17122 GCA_035575235.1 Candidatus Methylomirabilota bacterium | reverse complement strand
CTACATGCTCGCCTGTCCAGAGCGATTCAAACCCCGCCGCTTCCGCGGCCTGTGCGACGCGAGCCGCCGCGTCGGGATGAGTGCAGACGTTCATATTAATGCCGAAGAGTCCAAATTTCATTATCTCTGCCCCTTTCTTAGCGTCGAAGCCATGCCTGAACGCCAGGAAGCCTACTGATTTCTTTGGCGGAATGCAATCTGCGAAGTAATGACATCCTCATTCCCCTCATTGCTAACCTTCCCCGTCAGGAGATGGAGCCTATCCGCGAACCTCGTATTTTTATTTTCGCAATGGCTTTAGCGCCTCCGTCGCTCGTTGCGCTTCGCGGCGCAGCAAAAGAAGGTCCGTACCGTACAGGAGAAACTGCGCGCCGCTGTTGACCACCGCCTGCATGCTCTCTGGTCGATTCACCGCCCCTGCCGTAGCGATGCCGCGTTCTCGGCAGAGTTGGACCACACGAGCATTCGCCTCGCGCAAGCGCAGATGATCGTATTGGCCGGGAATGCCAAGACTCTGCGTCAAATCCTGATGGCCCACAAGCGCCAGATCGATGCCTGGCTGTAAAATCTCCTCGATATTTTCAAGCGCTTCTTGTGTCTCAATAATCACACTGAGCAGCGTGTTGGCGTTCGCGTGCGCCATGGCTGTGAGCGGCTCAACATCCTCGTACTCGGTGTTCGCACCCTGAAGAATCGCCATGCCGCGCCTGCCCTCAGGATGATACTTCGCCAGCTCGATCAACCGTTGCACCTCAGCGCCAGTCTTGACGTGTGGAACAATGAGACTTTGACAGCCAGTATCGAGTAAACGGGTGACGTGCTCGTATTGCAGATCAGGAATGCGCACGATGGGCGAGATGCCGGCGGCATGCGCATGAGCCACCATATCGACGACCGTTTCAAGACTGTACGCCGAGTGTTCCATGCAGATCATGACAAAATCCATTCCCGCTTGCGCCAGCGTATGGATTACGCCGCGCCCGCGCGTATCCCACAGCAACGTCCCGAGCGCAACTCCGCCAGATTTGAGCGTCTTCTTCAGTTGATTTTCACGCATACACGGCCCTCCTTTGGAGAAGGATTATTCTGCACCTTGACACGCTGGGAAAGTCCCTGTACTCTCGATTGTGACCGTTCGGTCTCATTTTGATATTTACTGGTCTCACCGCAAGGGAGACACAGGAGGAACTTGTGGACGACGCCCCTCGCTTCTCGAAAAAGAAGTTGATCTTCTTGGCAATTCTGGCCGTTGCTTTACCTGTAGGCGGGTACTACGGAAAGCAGTGGTGGCACTACTACTCTACCCATGTCAGCACGGATAACGCCTATGTCGACGTGTCGACGGCGCAGATTACTGCGCGCATTCCCGGTGCGGTGACAGAAGTGCTTGTCAAAGACAATTGGTGGGTCAAGCCTGGACAGCCGTTGGTTCGTTTAGATACGAGAGACTACGAGGTGCGGCTGGCCGAGGCGAAAGCGGCGTTGCAGAAGGCGAAAGATACTGTTGACCAGTTGTTCGCCGCTGTTGACGTGGCTGAGGAGCGCGTGAAGGAAACCGAGGCGGAGATTGCCGCTGCGCAGGCGCAACTGGCGACGGCGCAAGCCGAGTTCCATCAGGCTGAGCTGGACTTCCAGCGGGCGCAGCAGTTGGCTGCAGAGGAGATGATTGCGGCGCGGCAGTTTGATCAGGCGAAAACCCGCTACGATGTCACGCTCTCGCAACTGCGCACGCAACAGCGCGTGGTGGAGCAGAGCAAGCAAACCCGCCTCACGCGGATGAAGGAGCTAGAGCAGGCAAAGAAAGCCATCGGCGCCGTTTCTCGCACTGAGCGGACCGACCATCCGCTGATTCAACAAGCTGAGGCTGCGGTGCGCGAGGCGGAGTTGAATTTGAGTTATTGCACCATCGTGGCGCCGCTGGAAGGCATGGTCAGTAAGAAAGCAGTCGAGATAGGGCAGCGGATTCAACCGGGTCAACCTTTGATGGCGGTTGTGCCGTTGGATGGCGTCTATGTCGAGGCGAATTTCAAAGAGACGCAATTGACGCACGTGCGCGTGGGGCAGCCTGTAGAAATCCGCGCTGATATCTATCCAGACTATGTCTATCACGGTCGGGTGGACAGTCTTAGCGCGGGCACTGGAGCGGCGTTTTCTTTATTGCCGCCGGAGAACGCCACTGGCAATTGGGTGAAGGTGGTGCAGCGTGTTCCGGTGAAAGTCACACTGAGTGATCCTCCTCCGCCGGATAAACCGCTGCGCATTGGCTTATCCGTAGAAGCGACGATTGATATTACTAACCGTCAGGGACCGCTGTTGACGTCGTTGCTCCAGGAGGAACACATGCAGCAAGACGCGCAACAGCCCACGAGCGCGGACGGAGTGAGACCTGCGCGCTTAAATGGTTTTGCTGCTCAGCTTCGCAGCGGCGCGTCTGTTTCTTACTAGCGACGATTATGAGTCCGACGCAGGAAACCTTGTCTTCCTCCGTTTCCGGCTCGTCCAACAAGTGGTTCATCGCCTTAGCGGTAATGATGGCGGCCGTTATGGAGGTGTTGGATATGACGATCGCCAACGTGGCGCTCGATCATATTCGCGGCAGCCTGTCCGCTGGGGTCGATGAAGCGGCATGGGTGCTCACGTCCTATATCACGACGAACGCCGTCGTACTGCCGTTGACTGGTTGGCTTGGCGGGTATTTTGGCCGCAAACGGTTTTTCCTCTTCTGCGTCGTGTCGTTTACGGCGGCGTCGTTGCTCTGCGGCGCTGCGCCGAGTCTGCCGCTGTTGATTGTCTTCCGCGTGCTGCAGGGGGCGTGCGGCGGCGCGCTGATGCCGATGTCTCAAGCCATTTTGCTGGAGACGTTTCCGCCGAAGGAACACGCCCAGGCTATGGCGGTGTGGGGCCTCGGTATGATGTTGGGGCCAATTCTTGGGCCGATTCTTGGCGGCTGGATTACCGACAACTATAGCTGGCGCTGGATTTTTTACATTAACGCTCCTTTTGGTCTTCTCGCGTTCTTCTTGGTTTCCGCTTTCTTGGAAGATCCGCCATACGTGAAACGCAACATCAAACGCATTGACTGGTGGGGGTTATGTTATCTGGTGTTGGGCGTGGGATGTGGACAAATTGTTCTAGACAAAGGTGAACGAGCAGATTGGTTCTCGTCTGACTTTATTCTCACGCTGACCTGCATTTCCCTCATCGCGCTTGTGTTCTTTGTCTGGCGAGAGCTGCGCACGAAAGAACCTATCGTTGATTTGCACGTGTTTAGAAATCGCACGTTTACAGTAGGGACGGTGTTCACCACCACAGTGATGTTTGCGCTCTATGGCACAATGGTGCTGACGCCGTTGTACTGCCAGCTCTTGGCTGGATACACGCCGTTTCTGGCAGGCAAAGTGTTGGCGTTTCAATATATCGGCACGCTCGTGTCAATCCTGCTCGCCGGCCGGTTGTTCAACCGTTTTGACCCGCGTCTCCTGGTGTTCCTCGGTTGCTGGTTAGCGGGCTATGGCGCGTGGGATATGACGAGCTTCAACCCACAGACCGATTACTGGGGCATTGCCTGGCCAGGGTTTTTCAGAGGGATGGGGTCGGGCTTGATTTTCATGCCGCTGACGACGCTGAGTCTCGGCGGGGTGCCGAAAGAACACCTGGGCACCGCCTCAGGGCTCTTCAACATGGTGCGAACGATTGGCGGCGGCATTGGTATTGCGGTTCTTGTGACATTTTTAAGTCGCGGGGCGCAAATTCATCAATACTTTTTGGGCGCTCATGTGCATGCCTACAGTCCTACAGTGTGGCGCCGCCTCACCGCGCTTGGAGGCGAGACCCTACCCTGGGTCTCAGGAGAAGGAAGCTTTGGGCACGTTTCGCTTGCCGCAATCTACGGTGAAGTGCAACGGCAGTCCTTGTTGATGGCGTTTGTGGACGACTTCCGCCTGATTGCTTATCTATTTTTCTTTCTCAGCCCGATTGTCTTTTTGATGCGGCGGCCACAGCAGTTGGCGAGCAGCAGAACTGCGCATTAAGCGGTGTTTTTTCCCGCTAAACACCAGGAAGAGATCGATAGTCAGGAGAGTATCTTCACCAGTTTTGCTTCCAACGTCTTGGCGTCAAACGGCTTGACGATATACGAGTTGACGCCTTCCTGCGCCGCAGAGAGAACATATTCTCTTTCCGCCCGACTGGTGATCATGAGGACTGGCAGTGTTTTGAGCGTTTCATGTTTCCGGATAATCTGCAGCAGCTGTAGGCCGTTCATTTTGGGCATACTCCAATCAGTAATGACGACATGGGGTTTTTGTTTACCAATGGCCTCTAGCGCTGACCAGCCATCCTCTGCTTCGCGGATCTTCTGAATTCCTAACCGCTGCAGGAGTCCGGACACCATCCGGCGCGTGACAGGATCGTCCTCTACTAGCAAAATATCCAAGTTTGGGTCGAGCATCGACACACCCCTTCCTTGTGTATTTCGATCGGTTGGTTTTGCTAACGCTTAAACACTCGGAGCCAGAGTCTTCTTTTATGACTTCGAGGCCGCACGTATCCGGACAGTCCATCGTGCGATGGGTGTGAGCAAGGTGGGTGGGCGCAAGAGTTCCTCTTTCCGTCGCAGCATAGCGACACGCCCCTAATGAATTTTGCCAGCCAAATTCGGTACTGGACGCCGCCCTCGTAGGGGCGCGGCGCGCCGTGCCCCTCCATCACTCCTTTTCTGCCAGAGTGTGATTGCCGATTTTGATCATCAAAGTTCAGCAGGTTTGGCTAAAAGCTAAGAGCTGATAGCTGATAGCTTTACCTTGCCGGCATATACTCCTTGAACCACGCGTTGGCGTGCTGCACGACTTGCTCGAAACCCTGGCCGCGATAGACATCATCGTGCACCATATTCTCCAGCACGATGAGTTTTCTTGGATGTCTCGCCTTCGCATAGACGCTTTGCGCCTCAGACAGGGGCACGAGTTTATCTTTGTCCGTGTGAATCAAAAGCAAGGCGCGGGGAGAGATGCGGTCCGCCACGCTCTCCGGCTTGAATTCCATGACGTCTGCGAGCGACTCAAAGGATACTTCGGGGCGCCAGGTCGGAAAGTGGCTTTGCGCCTTTTCCAGTTCCGCCACCACATCCGGGTCGCGCGCCATCATACGCGCCGTTTGCATATACGTGACTTTCCCCGTGGCGACAAACTCCGCCTTGGCGCGCCGGACTTTGTCCATAAAAGCGTCGAAGTTCGGACCCAAACGAAACTGGCGCTCACAATCTCCTGGCCCCACTACCGCCACAATGCACTTGGCGCGCTCATCAATGCCGGCGGTATAGACCACGTTGGCGCAACCAAAGCTTGTACCGTATAGCCCAATGCGGTCCGGGTTCACTTCCGGCAAAGTCTGCATATAGGTGATCGCGTTGCGGATGTCAGCGACTTGCGCCATGGGGACAAGGCGACTGCGCGGCTCGCCGCCGCTCTCGCCGAAGTAGCGGTAGTCAAAATTCAGCGTGACGTATCCTTCCGCGCGCAAGCGTTCGGCGTTTTTGGGCAAATACATTTCCTTGACGCCAGTAAAGCCTTGGCAAAAAATGACGGCTCCCCGTTGCTCGCCGGCCTTGTAGTCCTCCGGAATCCCAAGAATCCCAACGACTGGCGTGCCTTCGCTGTAGAATTGTACTTTACGTTCCATGTCGCGCCCTCCTTTGTTAATCATCTCTGAGCTAACGAAAGGCTCCCTCTCCCACAAGGGTAATCACATTCAGTTCAGCCGCTGTGTCATTGCGAGCGCAGCGAAGCAATCTTGGTTTGAGATTGCTTCGTCGCTCGCGCTCCTTAGCAATGACAAACATGCCCTAGCCGTGCGCTATCCCCTGGCAGGGAATAGCGTGCTACACACCCCTCATGCCGGATGATTTTTCTTTCGGGTATAAACTCGCGGCGGCGCTTGGGCGAGCGGCCACGCGCTCAAACCATGCAGTCAGGTTTTTCAGTTTTGGGTTGATGGTTTGTCCTACACCCGCGCCAAAATCGAGTGCGGAGAAAAGAATGATGTCGACGAGGGTGAAGCGATTGCCGACGATGTATTGTTTGCCTTCCAGGAGTTTGTCGAGCCATTCCAGCTTTTCTTGCACAATGGCTTTGAGACCAGCCGCGGCTTCCGGCAGGCAATGCATGCGATCCTTAAACATCTGCAACCCTTCGGCGTACCGGAACCCGTTGTACAAATGCTCGGTGATATTGAGTTCGATGCGACGCTGCCACATACGCTCCTCGGCGCGTTCTTCGGGAGTCGTACCGATGAGGGCCGGTGTGGGATACTTCTCTTCGAGGTATTCGCAGATCGCGACGGTTTCAGCGAGGGTGCTGCCGTTATCGAGTTCTAACGCAGGCATCTGTCCGCCAGGGTTTTTATCGGTGTAAGGCGGTTTTCGGTTTTCCCCCGCCAAAATGTTGATCTCAGCCATCGGTATGGTGATGCCCTTTTCCGCCATGAACATGCGGACACAGCGCGGATTGGGGCCTAAAGAATTGTAGAACTTCATGGACGCCTCCTCACGATGAAAATCGGTATGGTTGCGGTGTATCGGGTTCGTCCGGCGGACGCAACCCGGGGAGTGTAGAAGGAAAAATTAAAAATGAAGAATGAAAAATTACAGACAGGAAATGAGAACAATGAGGAATCAACCAGGTGCTCGCAATGCCGCATTTTTCATTCTTACGTCTTCCTTTTTCCCGCCGAGGGGCAACATCAAGCCAGCGCCGACGATCGTAGCGGGAATAAGAATGGAGAGAGCAAGATGATACGAGCCGGTCGAATCGAAGGTCGTTCCCATGAGCAGCGGCCCGGCCATCCCTCCGAACGCAAAGACGCCATACACCCAGCCAAAGATTTTGCCGAACGCGACAAGGCCAAAGTGATGACCAATTAGGAACGGCATAATATCAGTCTCAGCGCCGAAGCCGAGTCCAGCCGTGGCGGCGAAGAGCAGGGCAAGGCGAATATCCTCAGCGCCAAACGCAGCGAACAGACCGATAACAACCCCTAAAAACAACCCGGCGGCGACAAGGTGAGGGGGAAAGCGATCAACCAGGTATCCAGCAATGATCCTTCCTAACACGCCCATGGCCGAAAGCAGCATTAGCGCCAGCGCCGCTTGTTGAGGCGATAGACCTTTATCCGTCAGCAGGGGAGCAAAGTGCGTGATGCAGCCGTGCAGCACGGCGCTCAACAGTCCAAAACTCAGAGCCATACACCAGAATGCCGCCGTCCTTTTCGCTTCGGCCAAGGTCAGATCGCGTCTGCTTGGAGTATGAGCACCGGCGAGGTGGGGAGCAGACGTCTGTGGTTCCTGGAGAGGCTGCTGACCGATCTGTTGGGGGCGGTCTACGAGAAAAAATCCAGCAAGTGGCAACGCCACGAGCCAAATCAGCACACCTAATGTGACATACGCCCAGCGCCAGCCTGTCGTCGTGATGATGTAGGTCACAAGTGGCGGTGCGTACATGCCGCCAAGAAAGACGCCAACACCCATAAGACCGAGAGCTAAGCCTCGTCGGTGAGCAAACCAGTTGGCGATTGCTGTGGCGAAAGGAATTGAGGTCAAGCTTGCCCCGCCAAACGCCGTGAGCACATAAGAGCCGTACAGTTGCCACAATGAGGCTGTAAGAAACCAAAACGAGCAGAATCCGGCGCCAAACACGACCGCGCCGCAGAGAATGACCTGACGCGGGCCGAAGCGGTCAACGAGCCAGCCAAGCAGAGGCGCGTAAAAGGCGATGAGAAACGCCACAATGGAAAACGCGAGGGAAATCGCGCCGCGACTCCAGCCAAATTCTTCCGCGAGTGGTTTGATGAAAATGCTAAACGTGCCAGTAATAAGGATCGGCCCAACGGCCATGGTGATGCAGCACACTACTACCATCCACCAGCCGTAGAAGAGACGCGAAGATTGGGATGTTTCGCTCATGGCGCTCTCTTAGCGTAGTTGTGAGAGAAGAGCCAGAGGCGGCGCTGATAAAAATTGAGTCATCGAGTCATCGGGGCATTGACTCATTGCAGACAAGGAGAAGAACCAATTTCTCAATGGCTAATCACTTCAGGACTCAATGCCGCCAGGCTTCTTCAATGGCTCGATGACTCAATCACCCACTTCTTTAATCGCTCAATGACTCAATCCTTCAATGACTCAATGTAGTGGCGCTTGGCACACCACGGCAAACACGCGGTGATGTACGGCGAGCGGATCTTCGGGGAAGCGTTCTTGCAGCAATTGCTGTAGATCAGCATCGAAGCGTGCGACCTGTGTGGGCATCAGACTGGCCGCGACGCCGGCGCTGGCGCGAATACGACCGCGCCAGGCTTCGTGAGAGTAGGGGGTGAATTCATCAAATGAGAACGTCTCGATGTTTTGAAATCCGGCGATGGCGACGTCACTCAACCAGCGAGGATACACGCCCTTGCCGCCGCCGAGCTTCCATGCGGGATTGTGGCGTTCAATAAGCTTTTCCGTCGCTTCCACAACGTTGCCAGGCAGAGGAATCCAATCGAAGTGGGCGATGACTAACCAGCCGTGAGGAACGAGGAGGCGGCGCACCTCCTGTGCAGCTTGGGGGCGATCAAACCAATGCCAGCACTGCCCGGCGGAGACTACGTCAAAACTAGAGTCAGGCAGGCTAGTGTGTTCGGCTTTGGCGACGACGTACGTAATAGCGACGCCTGCCTCCTTATCTAATTCTTTTGCTTGTTCGAGCAATGGTGTCGAGGGATCGAGTCCGGTCACCATGCATCCGCGTCGCGCGAAGCCGCGCGCGAGCGTTCCGGTTCCCGTACCGAGATCGAGTATACGCTGACCAGGCAGACCGATACCGAACCGTGCAAGCCGCGTGAATAATTCGTCCGGGAACCCGGCGCGGTAGCGACCGTAATCCTGAGCCGTTTTACCAAAATCAATATTCATAAGCTTATTCCCCGGGTGAGAGCTTGTAGAGGATAGTGCTCAGAGAATTGCGTAACACGTAGCATGAATCACGTGTTGCGTGAATAATAAGACTCCTTGCTATGCACGCGCCGGTTGACAGCCACAGGGCGTCAGCCGGATAATCGCTGCCGATGGGCAATGATACAACGTCAACTCCGCCATCTCCTGCTCATCGTGAGCGCAAGCTCGCTGCTCTCCTCAGCGCCGACGTGGTGAGCTATAGCCGCTTGATGAGCACCGACGAAGCGGCCACGCTGGACACGCTGGCAGCCTATCGTCGTGTGATCGATGCGCTCATTCAGCAGCATCGCGGCCGAATTGTGAACACGGCGGGTGATAGCGTATTAGCTGAATTTGCTAGCGCGGTTGACGCCGTCCAATGCGCAGTCGACATGCAACAGGCGCTCAAGAGCCGCAATAATGAATTGCCTGCGGAGCGGAAGATGGAGTTTCGCCTCGGCATCAACGTCGGCGATGTGATGATCGAGGGTGAGCAGTTGTATGGAGATGGGGTGAACGTTGCTGCGCGGTTGCAGGCGTTAGCTGATCCAGGCGGAGTATTCATCTCCGGTACGGTGTACGACCAGATCGAGAACAAATTGCCATTTACCTACGAATATTTAGGAGAACAAGCAGTTAAAAACATCGCCAAACCGGTGCGGACCTATCGGGTCGTATTGTATGAGGTCCCCTCTCTCCTTGTGGAAGAGGGGCAGAGTGAGGGGGCCGTCAAGGAGGCAAGAAGTTCCAAGTTTCAAGTTCCAAGTTCCAAGATTGAGCATTCTTGGGTGATAGGGACAGGAGCAGGTCTATTGCTCATTATAGGAGCAACCGTCGCCCTCCGCTATTTCGCTTCGCCAAGCCCTGGTCCCCAATCTTCACTCGGCGCTCAGCACTCGGAACTCGGAACTCCGGCAGCGTTAGCGCTGCCGGATAAGCCCTCCATCGTCATCCTGCCCTTTGTCAACCTAAGCAACGATCCCGAGCAAGAATATTTCAGCGACGGCCTCACCGAAGACCTCACCATCTCGCTCTCTCGGCTCTCAGGGTTGTTTGTCATCTCGCGCAATTCTGCCTTCACCTACAAGGGAAAGCCAGTAAAGGCGCCAGATATCAGCAAAGAGTGAGAGGTTCAGTGTGTGCTGGAAGGTAGTGTACGCAAGGCCGATGGTCAGGTGCGGATCACGGCGCAGTTGATCGATGCCACCACAGACCACCACCTGTGGACCGAGCGCTATGACCGCTCCTTGAGAGACATCTTTGCCCTGCAGGACGAGATCGTACAGAAGATTGTGACAACGCTGAAACTGCAGCTCTCCATATGGGAGCAAGGGTGGATAGTGCACAAACACACGGACAACCTTGAGGCTTATGACACCTACTTGCGCGGGATGGAGCCTTTGCTCCATGCAGTATACGAGGCAAAGAGAGAAGCGAATGAGCAGGCGCGGCAGATGTATGAGAAAGCCGTTGAGTTGGACCCGATGTATGCCGAAGCGCATATGCAACTGGGTCGGACCTACTTTCTCGAATGGCTCTATAAGATGGAATAAAGATCCCACCCAAACTTTGGAGCGGGCTTTTGAACTGGTCCAAAAGGCCGTTGCTCTGGGTGACTCTCTGCCCGGGCCCCACGAAATGTTGGTCGTGGTCTATGTGTGGAAAAAGCAGTATGACCAGGCTGCCGCTGAGGCCCAGCGGGTTATCGCTCTCGCTCCTGGTGCTGCTGAGGGCTATTGGCGTCTGGGGCAAGTTCTGTACACCACTGGGCGGCCAGAGGAAGCCATTGGCTTGATCGAGCAGGCGATGCGTCTCAATCCCCATTATCCGGCTTACTATCTATTAAACTTGGGCAATGCTTATTATGTGGCGGGGCGATATGAAGAGGCGCTTGCTCCCTTGAAGAAAGCTCTCACCCTTAACCCCAATTTTATGGCTGTCCATCTTAGCCTAGCGGCCTGTTACGTTGAGCTAGGCCGGTTGGAAGAGGCCCAGCCTGAGGCTTCAGAGGTCCTACGGCTCAATCCCACTTGGTCTCTAGAGTCTATAAAGGAATTCCCCCAAAAAGATCCCGCGGTAGTCGAGCGCATAATTACCGCTCTGCGCAGGGCGGGGCTGAAGTGAATAGTGAAGAACAAGGAAGAGGTCCAATGAGAATCCTTCGTAATGAGAAACAGAAAGATAACTTGGCGAAGTTCTTCTGGGACGATGCTAAAATTGCGTTAGCAGCATTAGTGATTGGCCCAATAACAAAACCAGAGACGGCGCAAATTTGGGTCATCGGTGCTGGCGTTCTGGCTGCTTTCGCCTTTGCCGTCTTGGGCTACTTGTTGGTGGTATGGAGGTCCAGTCATGAATCCCCTTGGTATCGTATTCTTGGTAATGCTCGGTATCGCCGCTGTCGGTTTTCTGATTCTCTTCCTCGACAAAGGACTGAAGTGGAAAGGGAAATAAAGGCAACTTGCTGTGAGGTCACCCGCAATTCACAGTGGAGGGTTGGAAGTCAAGATTCGGTGCACGAGCACACCCTACAAATTCCTTACCTGCTTTGACAGCCCTAGTCCCTCCACGGTAGAGTAACGCCGCAACCTTTGGACAAGTGTAAGTAAGGAGGGACGCTATGAGTATCAAAGGAAAAGCGGCGATCGTCGGCTTTGCGGAAATGAGGCCGCAGAAAAGCTCTGGCGATAAGACCGCGCTCGGCATTATTGGCGAAGTTACGCGGGACGCCATCGCTGATGCGGGGCTGGAGAAAAAAGATATTGATGGACTGCTCACCGGTATCGCCTTTGGCGATTACAGCGTGCTGTGGCCTTCCGTCGTCGCAGAGTATTTGAAGCTACAACCGCGTTACTTCAACCAAGTTGAACTCGGCGGCGCCTCTCCGGCAGGGATGGTCTGGCGCGCAGCGGCGGCAATTGATGCAGGGATGTGCAATACGGTCCTCTGCGTCGTTGGTGATACGTGGGGCAACCGCACCCTGGCGCAGAAGCCGCCGCCGTTTCCGCGTATGGATGCCGAGTTCGATGCACCGTATGGCTTGATCGCCGCCAATCCAGGCTACGCCCTCATCGCCCGCCGACATATGTACGAATTTGGCACGACGCCGCAGCAGATGGCCAAAGTCGCCGTCGATCAGCGCAAGAATGCCTGTAAGAATCCCACGGCTTTGTTCGGCAATAAAGAGATCACCATTGACGACGTGCTCAATTCGCGGATGATCGTCGAACCTTTGCACTTATTAGAAATCGTAAGCCCGTGCTCTGGCGGAGGGGCGTTCATTGTCACGAGCGCGGAGCGTGCGAAGCGAGGTCCGCATCGCCCTGTCTATCTTTTGGGTGCTGGCGAGGCGGGTGGACATTGCGGCATTACTCGCGCTCCTAGCCTGACGACTTCCCTGGTGAAGCCCGCGGCCGAGGCCGCCTTCAAAATGGCTGGCGTTTCCCCGCAAGATATGGATTTTGTCCAACCGTACGACTGCTACACCATCACGGTCATCGTGACGCTGGAAGACGCCGGATTCTGTAAAAAAGGCGCGGGTGGCCGGTTCGTGGAGGAGCATGACCTTTCCTACAAAGGCGACTTTCCTTGTAACACGCATGGCGGACAGCTTTCGTTCGGTCAACCGGGATTAGCTGGCGGCATGAGCCATGTCATTGAAACAGCGCGGCAGCTCATGGGCCGCGCTGGCGAACGGCAAGTCAAAGGCGCAACAATTGGCTATGTCAACGGCAATGGCGGCATCATGAGTGAGCAGTGCAGCCTGGTGCTCGGCATTCAGTAACCAATTGTTCATATGAGTGAAAGGCTAAACGCTGATCGCTGACAGCTAACAAAGGGAGGAGCAAGCCTATGCCAGACTACAAAAAGCCGTTGCCGCATCCAACGCCTGCGTCACTGCCTTTCTGGGAAGCGGCGAAGCGCCATGAATTGCAGATCCAACGTTGTGACAGTTGCGGCGCGCATATCTTTTATCCGCGTGAAGTATGTCCAGAATGTTTGGCTTCTGGTCTTCGGTGGGTAACAGTTTCCGGCAAGGGAACGGTGTACTCGTTTACCATCGCGCGGCAAGCGACTCATCACGCGTTTGCCGAGGATGTACCGTATGTGATTGCTATCGTCGAGCTCGCGGAGGGTCCGCACATCACGACGAACATCGTCGGCTGCAAACCAGAGGACGTGCAAGTAGGGATGCCTGTGATCGCCACGTTTGATGATGTCACACCGGAGATGACGCTCGTGAAGTTCCGACCAGCATAAGAGCTAAGGTTTAGGGGGTGAGGATTGGGGAAAAGCCAACTCCTAACCTCTTACTCTCAAAACCCTAGGCGATTTTAGTCATGCTGGAATTGAAACAGGCACTGGAGAAGATCGAGGACTGAGCATCGATGATTGAGGAAAAACACAAGCTTCCCTGGTCTCGCTTGTGTTTTCTTCTTTCCTGATTGATAATGAAATGCCTTATCTTGAGCAGTATCCCAGAAAGGGAAAGCCATGCTGATGATGAACGTTCGTAAGAGATCGTGTCAGTTATTAGTGGGCGTACTGCTCTGCGGATTGCCCACTGCCGGGCTCGCAAAAGGACCTCGACGCGCGGCTGCGCCTGTTGAACGCCAACTAAGTGAAGAGACAAGCCGTCAGCCAATTGGGGCTCCTCAGGTCTTGGAAATCGCTCCAATGCAGGACGCCGTTGCTGAGCCGCCGCTTGATTCGTCTACGGAGAGCTCTTCGCGAACGCCGCCTCAGGCTTCCACAGAACTCCTTGATCCCCCTCCCAGCGCTAGCGCTCTACAAGAGCGAGGAACGCCGCCTGATGCTGGCGCGGGTGCGCTCGATTCCGCCATGCAGCAAACCTATCTTGGCGTCCTTTATGCCACGGCGGAAGAAGGTCCGGTAGGAGTGAAGGTGCTTGATGTGATTCCGGGCAGTCCAGCGGCGCGGGCTGGATTTGAAGGAGTCCACGCGCCGCGTTCGCAATCCAGCGATGTCGTGCGCACGGCATTAATTATCTTGGCGATGTCTCCAGTCGGCCCCTTTGCCATGCCGTTAGTTATCGCCCATGATATGTATATGGCGAGTCAGTCGCCTGGAGACCTTATTGTGGCGATCGGCGAACAAAAGGTGCGCGATGCGAGCGAATTTAATCAAGCGATGCGCCGCTACCGACCCGGGGACTCGGTGACATTTTCCGTTTTACGCCGCGGGAAGCCGATGCAACTCTCTGTGCAGCTTGAAGCAGAGCCCTCATAAGAGGCGAGAGGGAGCAAGGCGTGAGGCGTAAAACAAAAAGTGAATAAGTAAAAGAGAAGAAGTTTATTCCGCACGTCTCTCTTTTATGTCCCACTCTGATCGCCTTCCGCATGGTTGTTCATCTGCGCCTTAAACGCTTTTACGGTGTTTTGCATTAACATAGCGACTGTGACGGGACCAACGCCGCCCGGCACTGGGGTAATGAAAGCCGCTCGCTCCCAGGCCGGGGCGAATTCGACATCTCCGACAAGGCGCTTGCCGACCTGATTGATGCCCACGTCGACTACTGCAGCGCCTGGCCGAATCCAGTCTCCCTTAATGACCTCTGGCGAGCCCACAGCAACCACCAAAATTTCCGCTCTGCGGACATGGTCAGCTAAGAGTCCGCGCCGGGCAGTGGCGATGTGACAGATCGTGACGGTTGCTTGACGGTCGAGCAGCATAAGGCTGACCGGTTTCCCAACCAGCTCACTGTGACCAACGATGACCGCTTCTTTTCCTTCCATGGCGACGCCGGTCGTATCGAGCATCCGCATGACGGCTAGCGCCGTGCAGGAACCGATCCGCATCTCGCCAATTAACGCGGCTCCAACATTTTCAGGATGCGTCCCGTCCACGTCTTTGAGTGGATCAATGGCGTTCACGAGGACAGAGCGCCGCAAGTGGGCAGGAAGCGGGAGTTGCAAAATAACGCCTGTCACTTCAGGGTCGTGATTCAGTTGGTCGATGCGGCGCAGCACCTCATGCTCTTCCGCCGTATCCGGCAATTGGTACCAACGATATTCAATGCCGAGACTACGGGCTGCTCGGTTCTGTGACCGGATGTATATTTCGATGGCCGGATGGGCGCCGACATAGACGCTCACGAGCACTGGTCGGCGTCCAGTGCGGCGAATAAGTTGAGGAATCTCGACTCGGAGTTCATCGTATACGCTCTGAGCAATCTCTTTTCCTTCGACAACGGCTGCGCCCATGTGTCTAAATTAGCACTTGGGCTGGAAAGAAAAAAAGGGTGTATTCAAGTGTCTTGTTCTAGACGCTGAGTGTCAATTTTTTCACGCTTTCACACCAAACTCTATGAAATAATCCGAAAAAATTTTTGAAATGTCTCTCTCTATGCGATTGAAAAGTTTCGCAATTCGTTTAATGAAGGGCTATTGGCAAGGGATTTGCTCTAGAGTGTTCTGGCTACGATCCTCTACCAGGAGGTGTGGACTGGAGAACATAGCGGTAGAGAGCGACATGAGGATAGGAACGCAGGAAGCGAAGTCCACGGATGGACATAGTTAAGGAGTGCATCATGATCGACCACGAAGAATCTCAAGAAAGTATCTCATTAGCGGAAATTATTCCTGTCCAATACAGCGATCCGGTGGCGGTACGGATTCAATCGAGTGGAGAGTACCGCCTGCTCTGGGCGATTCTTGAAGACGCCATCGATTGCTACTTCCGCTATGCCGATCAGTCCTCCGCCACCGCCCAGGAGCAATTCCGTGAAGCGGAAGAGTGGATCGAGTCGAGCGAAGAGGAATGGTTATGCAGCTTTAACAGTATTTGCCGTCATTTTCAGATCGATCCTGGATATCTGCGCAGTGGTCTCCGAGCCCGCCTGGCCGCCAAACATACGGGCTTAACGGCGGCAGCCGTCCGACAAGCTGCCTAGACTCTCCGCTATTTTCCCGGCATGCTGTCCGAGGAAGGAGAGGCGGATGAAAACTTTCTTTGAACGCTTCATTGACGAGGTCACACGTAAACTCGAAGCCGGGGAAATTGACGAAGAAAAAGCCCAACGCTGGATCTCCGAGCTGCAGTCGCAGCTACAAGACTACGCTCAGCAACATCCGCAGGCGCCCATCGTACAGATGCCGGTCAAACACTGACTCGTACGAACTTTGTCGCGCTCCTTCGTTGTCATCGGCAGCAAACCTCAACTCTAGAGAGCGGCCTCATCCCCGGCTGCTCTCCTCTTCTTTTTGCCGCCAATCCTGACTTATGAAGTCCTGCCCTGCCGCACTGGGGCCCGTGAGACTTCCTATCAAGCCCTTATCCAGGCCCTGATCTATAAGCTTAGCGATCTTCATTCAACGCTTCGGACTGGTTGCAGCCCTCACCGTCCTCGGTTACGCTAAGCACGATTTCGCGTAGAAGGAGTATGAAGGCATGGAGAGGAAGCCCACTCGGGCTGTGCGCATTGGGAAAGTGCAGGTTGGCGGCGGCGCTCCAATTGTCGTACAAAGCATGTGCGCCACCAAAACGACGGATATAGATGCAACAGTGGCGCAAGTGCATCAATTGGAAAAGGCTGGTGCTGGCATCGTCCGTATCGCGGTGGATAATCCTAAAGAGGCCGCCGCGCTGAGAGAGATCCGTGCGCAGACGACGGCGACGCTTTCGGTCGATCTGCAAGAGAATTATAAAATGGCGGAACTCGTCGCGCCCTATGTTGATAAGATTCGCTACAACCCCGGCCATCTCCATCATATTGAGAAAAGTAAAACGATTCCCCAGAAGGTGCAGTGGTTAGTAGACGTGGCGCGGAACCATGATATTGCTCTCCGTATTGGCGTGAATTGCGGTTCGGTAGCGCCAGCGTTTTTGGACAGGTATCCCGGCGATCAGATGGAGGCGCTGATTCAATCGACTCTCTATCACTGTCAGTTAATGGAGGATCTCGGATACGATCGTTTTGTTGTCTCGCTAAAGGATTCTGACCCGACGAAAGTGATCGAAGCGAATACGCGGTTCGCCAAGGCTCGACCTGATGTGCCGATTCATTTAGGCGTGACGGAAGCTGGACTGCCGCCTGACGGCATTATCAAGAGCCGACTTGCATTTGAGAAACTGCTGGCGGATGGGATTGGCGACACCTTGCGCGTATCGCTCACCCTGCCGAACGATAAAAAG
>DATLYA010000413.1:0-5721 GCA_035575235.1 Candidatus Methylomirabilota bacterium | reverse complement strand
TTCGTGATGGAGCCCGCCGCCTGTCAAGATTGCGACTTCGTCTTCCGCGAACGCGAGCGGCTCACCCGGCCGAGCCGGTGTCCCCGCTGTCGCAGTGAGGCCATTACGGAACCCCGCTACCGCATCGAACGGCGTAGAGCCAAACAAAATTAACCCAAGAAGAACCGGCGAAGCGCCTGCACTGTACACAGTCCTCTCTCTCGCGGGTCGAACAACCAGATGTCCATTCGCTCCTTGGAACTCTCCAAAAGCTTGGCGCAGCTCTGCACTGCTCAGTTGCCGAGCTCGTTCGCAGGGCAGCCTAGCGCGATTGTCCGCGGCTGCTCGCAGCCGCATGCCGTCCGGCAATGCGGCCAAACACCGCGCCGCGCAACACAGACGTCGCGCCCATGTAGTTGTAATAGTACAACTCCCCCATCGGTTCGCCCGCCACATAAAGCCCGGGAATGACGCGGCCTGTCGTATGCAGGACTTGCGCATTCGTGTTGGCCTTAAGCCCGCCAAAGGTGAAGGTAATGCCGCCAGTGACGGGATAAGCCAGAAACGGCGGGGTGTCGAGCGGTCGCGCCCAGTTGGTTTTGTTAACAGCAAGCCCCTTCGTGCGAAGGCCGTCTAAGATGAGCGGATCAAAGGCGCCCGGCTGGCAGGCGGCATTGTACTCGCGAATAGTGCGCTCCATCCGTTCTGGCGGGACTTGCAGCAGCTCCGCCAGTTCACGAAGCGTGTTGGCCTCATAGGGCTCTTCCGCCGTGCGAATGGCGCGCTTCCAGGCTTCGGGGTCTTCCAGGCGCGGCTTGTTATCAAAGACATTGAAGGCGATGCCGCTTTTGTGATTCAGGATGGCTTTACTGAACTTCACATAGGTCTGATCGCGAAAATCTTCACCTTCGTCAAGAAATCGTTCTCCATCCTCATCAAGAAACAGTCCAAGTTGAAAAATGTAAATCGCCGTGACGCCGCACTCGAACGGCGTAGAGCGGGCGTCAAGCACGGCGGAATGGAAATCGCCCCACTGTCCCGCAGGTTGCGCGCCAATCTCCAGCGCCATGCGCAACCCATCGCCGGTATTGTAGCGCGAGCCGCGCAGGATGATGTTGTCCATGAACCGACCGAGATAACGCACGCGCATCTCCACATTCGCCTGAAACCCGCCGCAGGCGAGGATCACGCCGCCGCGAGCGAGAATATCTGTGTAACCTTCGGGTTCGAGCACACGCACGCCAATCACGCGCCCGGAACGATCCGTCAACAATTTCTCCGCCGCCGTCTCGTAAGCCACGTGGACGCCGCCGCGTTCGAGGTGCTTGTATAACGTATCGACGAGTCGCCATCCCCCACCCACCGGTTGGCGACGATATCCGGCCACATTGGGATAGCCTTTCTCCCACTGTACGCCAAGGTCCGTCAGCCACTCCACCACGTCGGCAGCGTTGTCCACAATAACGCGGATGAGATCTTTATTCGCCCGTCCGCGCGACACCTTCATAAACGCGTTAAAGAAATCTTCTTTGCTTTGCCCGGTAGGGCAGTATTCATCCGCCTCATGAGGATAACGGATCTGCGCGTCGGCAATCGCCGAGTTGCCGCCGCGCTGCAGCTTCGGCGCCTTTTCGACCAGGATCACCTCGGCGCCCTCGTGCATGGCGGTAATGGCGGCAGATAAGCCGGCGATACCGCCGCCGACCACCGCGACGTCACAATCGATTTCGGGAATATTTGCTGGCATAGGAGCTCACCATAGCAATTTCAGGATCGGGCCGTAACAGGATCAGCTCACCATGGAAGTCTCTGCTTTCGGACTAAATCGGACCACACGAGATTGGCACGGCGCCGGACAGCAAGTTTTGGTGGCACAGGCCTCCGGCCTGTGCGCGCAGCCAGGATGGCTGCGCCACCAGAAGCCACACTCCCAGTGTAGTGTACGAATGTTGTGTGGTCTGATTTAGTGAGAAGAGTCGCGAACGGTATGACACTCAGTTGTTTTTGCGCTCTCAGGTAGCTGCCATAGCCACAAAATTGGAGAGGCCGTCTCATGCAAACAGTAGGAACAAAAGAGCTCAAAGATCGGTTGACATATTATCTCCGCCTAGTCCGTCAAGGAAGGACTCTTATCGTGACGGACCGCGGTAAACCAGTGGGCGTCTTGAAACCGATCTCGGAAGACGAAAGTGGTGAAACAGAAGAGCGATTGGCGGCGCTGGCGGCGGAAGGAGGCGTTTCGCTGCCCCGAGGCAAAGGTTTCTTGAAAAAGCCTCCCGCCGTCCAGGGAAAGGGACTGCCGCTCTCACAGGTTGTTCTGGAGGATAGGCGGTGATCTACTACCTGGATACCAGCGCTCTTGTTAAACGCTACTACGAAGAGAACGGCTCAGCCTGGGTACACTCCCTCTTTCAGCCGGAAAACGTGCTCATGGCCTCAAGGGTTGCTTACGCTGAACTCCTCGCGGCGCTGGCGCGAAAGCGGAGGGAGAAGGAGATTACGGAAACAAACTTTACCCACGCGGCAGAGAGTTTCCAACAAAAGTGGAAAGAATTCGTGGTCGCCGAAGTGATGGAAGCTGTTTTCACAGATCTCCTTACTTTGGTAAAGCGCCATCCTCTCAGAGGATTCGACGCCATTCATCTCTGCACAGCGCTCTGGTTCCGTAAACGACCGAAGGCCGACATTCTTTTCGCCTGCGCGGACCGCAATCTTCTTACCGCGGCGGAAACGGAAGGACTTGGGGTACGCAATCCTGAGCAGCAATGACTCAATCGCTCAATCACTCAATTCTTCAATCAGCGCTTTGGCCTCTTGCAGGTCCTTGGTGTCAAACCCTTCGGTAAGCCATAAGAGGCTATCATGGGAGCAAGGAAAAAAAGCCGGAACAACACCGCCCCTGTTGCTTGGCAAGCAGCCAACCCTTGACGGACCTTCGCGATGCCTTCTTGATGCAACCCCTGCTCGAGGAAGGCTAATCCTTGCAAGCTAATCATCCGCCCTAAGAGGTTCGCAAACTTGTTTTCTGTACATAACGCAATGGTTGCTTCGGTCCGCTGCTGAGCGGGGTGTGGCTCCCGGCGATAGCAATGAATCCCTGCGGCATATAGTCGGGCAAGAGCCGAACTGAAGGAGGGAGAGGGAGAGATCTTCTGAGCGAGGGCGAGCATCTCGTGGCCTCTTTGCAGGGCCTGGTCGGGATAGTCAAGGCCCCACAGAGTCCACGCCATCCGGCCCAGGATAAACACCCCAGGGTCTAGCCCGTACGTGAACGCATGCGACCGATGATGCTCAGGCTCGTAGAGGTCTAAGGCGCGCTCAAACTGGGTGCGCGCCAACGCCAACTCTCCACGGATGTATGCTGTGTTCCCCAACGCGATCCGGGCTTCGAGCAGAAAGCCCGAGTCCTGCGCAGTTTCGGCCAAGCTGAGGAGCTGTTCCCCTAATTCGTGAGCGGTCTGGACTTCTCCCCGCACTAAATACACCGACCGTAGCCCGAACAGGACGGGGAAGAGTTGAGAGGGGTCTCCTATTTGTCGGCACGGCTCCACCGCCCGGGCGTAGGTGTGTTCCACCTCTGGCGCGGCGTTGCCCTTGGTGGCAATTAAGGCGGGCCCCAGTGCTGTGCGCAAAGTCAACTCCTGCCGGCTGCGCTCCGGAGCGTCGGGTAAGGCTGCGAGTAACTCTAACCCTTTCGTGAGGTGAGCCACCGCTTCCACATACGCTGAGCATTGGCTGGCGCGCCCCCCGGCCCGTTGCCAGTAAGGAATCGCCTGCTTGATCAACCTCGCCTCGTAAACAAGAGCGTTCTCTGCAAGACGTCAATCAGCGGCGAGAATGCGCTGTGCTGGTGATACGAAGCGCAGCGCGCTTCAAACAGCAATGACCCTTCACGAGTGACACGTTCCCGCACGGTGTACGCTAACCGCGATTTGCCAATACCGTGTCAAAATCCACCTTTCCTCCCCCGTTCCGTTGTTCTGCTCAAGAGGGGGAAGAAACACAAGCTTTCAGGGCGAAGACCAGCTTCGCCCCTCCCGGCTAGAAGTCCCAGCCAAATGAAAACCACTATAAGAGAATTGCGGATAGCGGGTTGGGGTCGCAAATACATGCACCCGACTACGCATCCTCCAGATTCAGCGGCGGGAAATCCATGATGGACTGTTCGGTTTGCCGGCGCAGACGATTAATGCCATCTTCGCCTACATCACAATACAGCTCGATGCGGTTGCCTGCTGGATCACAAAAGTAGATGCTTTTAGTAATCCCATGATCCACCGCTCGCACAATCGGGACACCGTGATGTTTCAGGGTGCGATACGCGTCTTTGAGCGCCGCAAAGTCCTCAAGCTGCAGGGCAAAATGGTGCAGGCCGACCTGCTCAGATTTGGGCTCGTCTGCGGTGGGCGGCACTTCTAACACCGCCAAATCATGGTGCTGATCACCTAAAGTGAAAAACACTCCACGGGGATGCTTGAGATGCATGACGACTTCGAAGCCCAGCACCTCGGTATAGAACTTCTCAGCCTGATCGATATCCCGCGCTTTTAACACCACATGGCCGACTTTCTTGGGGTGAATCATGAGCATCCCTCCTTTATCGTTCTAGGGTTGTCGACTCAAGCGCGCCGCTGCGGTCGCACGCACGTGTGCAGCCATCTCAGGGTGTGTTTCTAGCAACCGGCGGAACACTTCGCCCTCAATCTCCAACAGTGTACAGTTCTCTCTGGCCGTGACCGAAGCCGATCTTGGCTGTCGTTCGAGCACGGCGATCTCGCCGAAAATGTCGCCAGGAGACAAAACAGCAACGACAGTCCCCGACACGGTCACTTGGACCGATCCAGCGCCAATAAGGAACAGCGAATCGCCAGGATCCCCTGCTCGCACTACAAGATCATCAGTGGAAATCGTGCGTTCGTGCGATGCCTCATCTGTCAACAAGAGTAAGACTTCCTCTTCACTCAAAGCGTTAAAAAGAGGATGCCCTTGCAAAAGCGCTCGCCAGGGAAAAGCCTTCATAGCGACGCCTCTCCTCAGCCTCCAGCAATCCCCACCATAAAGGCAATCACCTCTCCATCCTCCAAGGTATCGTCGATAGCAATTCTCCGGCCCTTAGAATCGAGGAACAAGGTGCCTTTGTTGTTGAGATCTTTCGTCTGCGGATCGATAAGCAAGGCTTCCATGAGTGGACCATATTTCTGCGTCAGCCGCTGCGCGAGTTCGGACACCAGAGGTCGTTCGAGTTGAAAGGTCTCTTCATTGACCTTGGTGATTTCGCGGAAGCGTGCTTGGTATTCGGCGCGAACGGTAATCATCAGCACTCTCCTGACATAAACTCATGAGGCTTCCCCGTACCCTCCCCCTCTTCCTTTGTGGGAGAGGGGACTTGTAATTGTAAGGTCAGAGGCAAGAAGCGACCGCTTCGGTTACTTCGCCGTCTTCTCCACTCCCGCGCTCGGGACAGACACCGTCACGGAGCGCTTGCCTTTATCTTCAACCAGGGCCTTTTCAGCCGCCAGCACCTCCGCCACGTCTTCGAGCCCAAGTTCTTCGAGCTTGCTGCGGGTCTGGAGGCCGGTCTTCTTATCCCAGCCTCGCCATTCGTAGTATTCGTCGAGCACGGTGTCGAACACCTCCGCCGCAATTTTCCCTTTCCAGGGCCCTTCTGGACAGGGCTCGTACATCCAGCGCTCACAAATAGTGTCGTGCTCGCGGCGCATGCCGATCCGTGAGTTAAACGCT
>DATLYA010000412.1:0-6942 GCA_035575235.1 Candidatus Methylomirabilota bacterium | reverse complement strand
GTCATCACCAACATAATCGGCAGCCATCCCATCACCACGCCAAACATGGGTGGTGCGACAATGCCGCCTGGTCTCTCCGTATCCACAAAGTATGGATTGTCCTCGTTGTACGCCTGGGCGTAGCGAAGAATTGCCTCTGCGGTGACGCCATAATCCTGAGGTGGATATTGCTTGCCAAGCAAATTTCGATTGAGTCCCATATAAATAATTTCACGCCCGATCACGTCTCGTGCTGTCCGCGATCATTTCTCCCAGTAGCCATCATCAACGAAACTCACGTACTTCCCTTTCCCGATAATCACATGGTCTAACACGCGCACGCCCATGACCTCACCAATCTCGCGCAGACGGCGGGTGATGTGGAGGTCCTCCTGGCTTGGCGAAGGATCGCCGCTGGGGTGATTGTGAATAAGGATGACTGCGGCTGCTGACTCACGAATCACCGGATTAAAGACTTCGCGTGGATGGACAAGCGAAGACGTAAGCGACCCCTCGGACACCCGCACATCTTTAATCTTTCGATTCTTCGCATCTAGAAGCAAGACATGAAACTCTTCTTTCTTCAAACCGCCAAGGTGCTCGCGGTAATGATTGAATACGTCGGAGCTCGAACGAAATGGCTCGCCGCGTTTAATCTCCTCTTGGGCAAAACGTTTGCCGATCTCCAGCGCGGCTTTGATCTGCGCGGCCTTGGCCGGACCGATTCCTTTAATAGCGCAGATTTCGCTAACGCTTGCTTCATCGAGCCGGCGGAACGACTCTTCAAATTGGGTCATTAACAACCGCCCATAATCGAGCGCGCTCTGCCCGGTGCTGGCGTCTCCAACTCGCAGAATAATCGCCAGTAACTCAGCGTTAGAAAGCGCCTCCGGGCCTTTTTCTAGGAGCTTTTCCCGTGGTCGGTCCGCCTCTGGCCACGCATTGATGGGTTGAGTCATGGCATAGGCTCATACCACACCCGTTTATTCCAAGTCTAGAAGAGCTCGCCGTTTCCTGGAGTTTTTCCATACTCTAGGCAAACTCCCCAAGAGCTAGATGGCCCTGTAGGGGCGACCTCCGCTATTTTCAGAAAATATCTTTATGGAATCAAGACAATCTTGCCATAGGCGGTCGATTCAATCACTGCATGATGCGCTTTCGGGGCGTCGGCCAGTGCAAACTGCTGGCCAATAACCGGACGTAACGACCCATTCTCCAGGCCAGCAATCAGCGCCGCGTGAATCTTTTCCATATCATGGGACTGCACATTCATCAGCGTCATGCCGAGAATGGCCGCGTCACGCTGCATCGCCGCACGAGGATTGATCTCCACAGTTCCCTGATTATTGGGTCCGCGATTGCCGACCACCACCACACGCCCGCCTTGGGCTAAGACATTGAGATCATTCCCGAGATTGACGTTCGCGAGCATCTCAATAATAACGTCAGCGCCGCGGCCGCTCGTGAGCGTGAGCACCTGTTCGAGATATCCAGGCGCGCGGTGGTCAATCACGTGATGTGCGCCTTGCTCGATAACCAACTTTCTTCCTTGTTCCGTACCTGCTGAGCCAATGACCTTCATCCCAGCTGCGCGCGCGAGTTGGACGGCGGCAATGCCAACTCCGCCGCTGGCGCCGTGCACGAAAACCACCTCTCCAGGTTGCGCGTGCGCCCGTTGAAACAACGCCCGATAGGCGGTGCCATACGGAATAAACATCGCTGCTCCTTGCGCAAAGGAAGCGCGCTCGGGCAAAGGGTAGACTTGCGTCTCTTTGCAGAGCGCTTGCTCGGCGTACGTCCCAGTCAGCGATCCGGCAGTGTATACGCGGTCTCCAACTTTGACGCGACTGACTCCTTCGCCTACTGCTTCGATCACTCCGGCGCCGTCTGCTCCCGGCGTATAGGGCGTTGGCGGCTTTGGATAGATGCCTGAACGGATATAGGTCTCCACTGGATTCACACCAGCGGCATGGATGCGGACCACCACCTGTCCAGCGCCAGGTTTCAAGTCAGGAATATCTTCGAGCTTCATCACTTCTGGAGGGCCGAATTCGTGCACGCGAATCGCTTTCATGACAGGCTCCTTTTTTAGCACTATCGAGTAACCGTCGGACAGCTTACGCCGCAGGCGCTTCGTACGCTAGCAGTTTTTGTTACTGTTTTTTAAGGAGTGTCGCTCAACGATACAGCAGCACTGCCTCGCGCTCACCGAGCCATGAGGTTTCGTCGGGTGTAGTCAAGGCGTCGAGATCAGCTGGAATAGCAGCTGGATCATCCACCCACTGGCGCAACAGCTCGCTCCCATTAATAACATCAATGGCAAGCCGGTCATATTCGTACTCGTACGCAAAGTCGCGCCAGAGCCCGTAGTCTGGCCGCCGCTTCCGTAGGGCCTTGAACACGAGCGCCATCAAACGCCATGGGCGGAATGCGTGGTGATCGTAGGCCGTATCCTCGACGTGGATTTGTACGCCGGCGCACAGCTTTCCCACATGTTTATGAAACGTGGGCTCGAACCAACACTCGCGCAGCCGGCAGCCCCGCAGCCAGTGCGGCGCGAGCGACTGCATCGTCTCCAGCAAGGCACGCGGCTCAAGATCCGGCGCGCCAAACATTTCCAAGGGGCGGGTTGTGCCACGACCCTCGGACAGGGTCGTACCTTCCAGCATGACAGTGCCGGCGTAACAGCGGGCCATCCAGAGGTTGGACGCATTGGGGCTTGGATTTACCCAGGCGCGCTCGCCAAGCGGCCAGCCAAATCCAGGCGCGCTCGCCGGCCTCCAGCCTTCCATCGTCACGACGTTGTACTCGACATCGAGGCGCAGCGTCTGCACAAACCACTTGCCAAGCTCTCCTAAGGTCAGGCCATGCCGCATCGGTAGCGGACCCGCCCCCACGAAACTCTCCCAACCCGCGCGCAGCCGTAGTCCTTCTATCGGACGACCGACAGGGTTCGGCCGGTCGAGCACCCAGACAGTCTTGCCACGCTTTGCGGCTGCTTCGAGGACATAACGCAGCGTCGTACTAAATGTGTAGATGCGACAGCCAAGGTCTTGCAGATCGACAAGCAGCACATCGAAACTGTCCATCATTGCTGCCGTGGGACGGCGTACTTCGCCGTAGAGACTGAAGACCGGGATATTGTGTACAGGATCCCTGAAGTCAGGCGACTCGATCATGTTGTCTTGTTTGTCACCGCGCAGGCCGTGCTGAGGGCCGAACGCTGCCATTAATTTGATGTCGTCAAGGGAGGCAAGCGCATCGAGCGAGTGCACAAGATTTTGTGTCACCGAAGCAGGATGGGCGAGTAACGCGATACGGCGGCCCGCCAAGGGTTTTCTCAGCGCGGGCTCCTCCAGCAAGCGGTCAATGCCAAATCTCATTGTTCTTTCTCCTCAACAGGGTCGCTCACTGGATCTATATCCGGCCATTCAAGTTCAAGCGCAAAGGCATCAGGGTGATGGAAATCAGGTTTGCCGGGCGAGTGTCTAAGCGCCCAGTAGGACAGCGCGCCCCGGTTGTCTTCGACGACTGCAGAAAGCGCAAGCTGCACGCGCGTGCGCGGTTGCATTAGCGGCAGACATTCCAGCCGAATGAGGACATCGAGTTCCAGCCGATCGTCTGTCCTGCGCACAATGATATGTGGAGGATCCAAATCCTGCTCAAGCGACATGCCATCGCGATAACGACAAAATGCATAGGCTGCCCACTCACCCGAAGGCGCAAAATTAAACTCATAATACGCCGGGCCGCCCTTGCGCCGGAGGAAAGCCTCGAAGCAGGTGTGCCGCCAGAGATTGTCCGTCCTGCGCGACAGCCGGGGCGCTGGTATACGCAGCAGAGCAAGGTCTCCTTCTAGAGCAAAGGTGAGCGCCAACACTCCGCCACGTCTCCAACCAACTTGCACCTCGACACCACGCACAGCCTGGGCGTGTATCGCCGGATGGCGCTGGAGTTGCGTCTGATAGGGGGTAAAGTATGTCATCATAGTTTTTCTGGGCATTGTCAAATCATAGATTGGACAGTGTAGTCTCCTCCTCCGGATAATACCTCTCCTGCATCCGGCGGCAGTACGCTACCAAATTGGCTCGGGACTGTGCGTACTGCTCGACTGGCCCCTGGAAGGGAACGTGCAGGATATGGGCTAGCCACGAATAGGCCGTCGCATCCAGCGAAGTCGGCTGCTCCCCTAGAAAGTAAGACTGATCTCCAAGGTAGTCCGCCAGCGCCATCAGATCAGCTTTCGCCAGCGCATAATTTTCCTCAGCCGAGTGCCTCCCCATCCCCTGTTCATAAAACTCCGAAAGGATCTGTCGGCGGAACTGGTTTACAGCCCGCGCTCTCTGCTCAGCTGGTAAATTCACGACTGCACACAACAGCGCTGGTCTATACAACGCAAAGTTAGCATCCTCCTGCCAGCGGGTGTGGATAATCCCCGACCAGTATAGACTCTCCTCCATCATGCGGCGCAGGGCTAAGCCAACCGCCCGATCGCGGGAATTCAAGTACGCGTCGAGGGTATCGCCGTACGTCGCCTTGAGGTAGTCTACGATAAAGCCCGAGTCGGCTACTGTTCTCCCCCTGTCTTCGATAATCGGCAACTTGCCCTTAGGCGTATTCTCGAGCTCCGTGGCCGGGAACCTCACCCGTTCGTAGGGCAACTTGGTCATACGTAGATAGCAATCGACCTTGGTGACGAAGGGGCTAATGTCCGGCAGTCCCCAGGCCGCAATGTATTGATAAAGCGTGATCATCGCCCCTCCTGTCAGTTCTCCTGTACGTTGCCGTACTCAAGCTACCAGGGCAGAAATTCGCCGTTGGCATGACGAAAGGAGCCGGTACTTTCAAGAGTGAGTTCGTCAATACGTCCGAGCAGTCCCCTGGCGGCCTCCTCTGGCTCGATAAATGTTCCCTCCATGCCTTGTGTCAGCTGCGTACGGACCATCCCGGGATGCAGCAAGATCACTGCGATTCCCCGCTCTTTAAGATCGCGCGCCAGTGAAACCCCGGCCATATTTGCCGCTGCTTTCGACATCCGATAGCCATAGAGCCCACCAGACGTATTGTCCGTCAGAGAGCCAACCCGGCTCGTAATAATCGCCACCTTCGAGCCTGGGCCCAGGCAGGGCAAAAGGGCTTCTGTGACTCGCAATGGCCCCAGGGCATTCACCTCAAACTGGCTACGCAGATCTGCAAAGTCCAATGCTCCCAACCTTCCATCCCGCAACACCCCCGCGTTGTTGATGAGCACATCGAGCCGCGCGCCGGCAAGGCGGGTGGCTAAGCTTTTCACTGCTGTGTCAGAGGTCACATCAACATGACGCTCTACGCGAATGCCGAGCCCTGCCAGCATCGGAGAATCTTCGAGACAAGCCGCGATCACAGTTTGGCCGCGTTTATGTAACTCAAGGCAAAGCGCTTGCCCAATGCCGCGGTCTGCGCCTGTAACGAGAACCGTACCCATTGTTACCTCCTTGCCGTAGACGCCTCTACTCAGCTCATGCCAGTTCTTCCAGCAGTATCTTGGCCTCTTGCAAATCTTTGGCGTCGAACCCTTCCGTGAACCAGTTGTAGATCTTGGCTAACATCTCGTGTGCTTCTTTCTGCTTCCCTTGACTCTGCCACAGCCGCGCCAGGCTCACGGCAGTCCGCAGCTCCAGCGATTTCGCCTGCTGCTTGCGGGCAATCTCGATGGCTTTGAGAAAGCACGCTTCGGCTTCCACCTCGGCTTGGGAGTTAGAGGAAACTTGGAACTTGGAGCCTGAAACTTGGAACTTTTGTAGTGTCAGCTCCCCTTTCAGCCGATACAACTCCGCCTCCCACATGCGCTCCCCATTGTTGCTTACCATAGCCAGCGCCTCGGCCAGTACCGCCAACCCTTCCTCTGGTTGCTCTACTTTCCCACATGCTTCGGCCAACAGGGCAAGATAATACGGCTGCAACAGCTCAATTCTTATGCCTCGCCAGGCGGCTAGGCCGCGGCGCATCTGTGTAATTCCTTCTTCCCTTTTTCCTTGCTCGGCCAGCGCCCAGCCCCACAATATGGTTCCCATCGCCGAGTAGAGCGCAAACCCCTGCTCGCTGGACACTGTGACTACGGCCTCGGCTTGCTTTTGTGTCGTTTGTGCTTCCCGGCGGAACTGATAGAGCCAAGCGGCGTGGTGCAAAGTATAAACCAAACTCAAGGGATGAGATGTCTCCTGCTGGGCCAGTGCGAGCGCTTCATGGCCCCTCTGCAGCGCTTGGTCTGGATAACCAAGACACCATGAGACCAGAGCCATACGAAGGAGGCACGCTACGCCAGGGTCATACCCGTAAAGAGTGGTCAAAATGTGGTGCTGAGGAGGATCGTACAGGGCAAGGCCTTGCTCGAAGTGTTTTTGAGCAGAGGAAAACTCTCCGAGCCAAAACAAGAGCGCCCCCAGCGCATGGCGGGCTTCCAGCAGAAGAGCAGGGTCGTGCAAGTGCTGGGCTAAGCGCAGAAGCTGCTCCGACAGCTCGTGCGCCGTCCGGAACTCCCCTCGGGCTAAATAAAAAAACCGCAGTCCGCGCAAGACAGTGAAGAGTTGGGAAGAGTCTCCCTCTTGTTGACAGAGCTCATACGCTCGTGTGTAGACTTTTCCTACTTCTGGAGCCGCTTGGCCCTTAGCGGCAATGAGAGCTTGGCCTAGGATGATTTGTAGCACGAGTTCTTGCTTGCGGCGCTCCGGGGAGTCTGGCAGCGCCTGGAGTACTTCCAGTCCCTTGGTAAGATGCCCGATTGCTTCCACATTCGCTGAACGCTTGATGGCGCTCTGGCCTGCCTGCTGCCAATATGGAACGGCTCGTGCGATCAGACCCGCCTCCGTGTAGTGATGAGCCAGCAGTTCTGGCTGCATTTCCATCGTCTCGTGGAAGCGCTGCTCGAATACCTGCGCAATCTGTCGATGGAACTGCTGCCGTGTGCTCTTGAGCAAGGATTGA
>DATLYA010000411.1:0-50609 GCA_035575235.1 Candidatus Methylomirabilota bacterium | reverse complement strand
TAAAAGCAGGAATCGGGTTCGAAGCCCCGATCCAAGTCTTTACGCTTGAAGGTTGTTGATCCGAGTCCCTCGATATCAATCCCTAACTCTTCGGCAAACACCTCGACAAGGAGCGACAGCATGCGATTTGGCTTTTCATGTTGGACTGACAGCACCATAATCTCCAGCCTCCCCCGATCGTAGGTAAAGTGGACGCCGCTGCTCTCCTTGTGCTCGGCAAGCAAACGCTCGTACGTTTCCCAGCTAATGCTGTCGAGGATGACACACTGAGTCGCCCCGGCGGGTGGCGCAGACGCGGGAGTCGGCTGCATCGTTTCCGGCGAAGTCTGCATGGAGAACTCCTTGTTACAGATCTGCATTCCAAATGCCTCTAAGGTCAAGAACGAATCCAGGTAATTCCAGGTCGCCTGCTATGGTCGCCGGATCTTCCAGGCATACGACCGCATTCAGGACTGACCAGGTTTGCCGCACGACCGGCCAGCTTTCACTAAGGGTTGGCGTCGTGGTCATTGGAACCTCCACAAGCAAAGCGTACTGCCGTTAGTTTGCGCGAAGCGAGCACGACGTGCAATGCCTGAATAGGACCGTAACGAGCAAACTGGCAGAGTTGCACGACGCACCGGGCCTGGGGAAAAGGGTGCACGATTCAGATTTGGAGTGCGCGAGCCAGACTTGCGCCTTGTGAGCTTGAAGCCAGACTTCGGGCTGCTTACGGGCAAAGCTATGCTTTGTGAGTGGGGGGTGAGAAAGGTGACGAACTGTTACGATGAGTCCTACAAGGAGCAGCAGCCCTACCACCATAGCCCGGTGCACAAAACGCACCCTCGTTTTCTTTGAACCTTGAACGTTGCACTTCTTGCCTCCATGGCGGCCCCCTCACCCTGTCCCTCTCCCACGAGGGGAGAGGGGACCTTTATGGCGATCCGGTACATCGGCGCCGCCTCAGCTATGTTTTTGACCCGCTGCTCTCCCAAGTCGTCATACGTAAGCGCTAGCTTATTCTTGACTTGGTCATATACCGTCCCGGAAATGCACACGCCGCCGGGCTCGGCTAGACTCTCCAGTCGTGTAGCGATGTTGACGCCATCGCTATAAATCTGCTCACCTTCGACGATCACATCGCCCAGGTTAATGCCGATGCGAAACTCCATCCGCCGCTCAGGCGGCAATTCCTTGTTCTTGTCTCTCAACGTCTGTTGGATTGCGACCGCACATTGCACAGTTTCCACCACGCTGGCGAATTCGACGAGAATGCTATCTCCCGCCGAGCCTCCCACTCAGCCGCGATGGTGTTAGATGAGGGGATCGGTGATGCGTCGATACGCCGTGAGCGTGCGCAGCGTACCGACTTCATCCGCGCCCATGAGGCGACTGTAGCCCGCTACATCGGCATGTAGAATCGTGGTCAGCTTGCGTTCAGTGCTCGGCGCTTCCATGGAAGTCTCTTTCCCATGGCGCGCTTTCACGCGCGAGAACTCGGGGCATGCCTACTGCATGCTTTCAATACTCCACGTTAGCGACACAAATGAGCTACGACATTACGAACCAGCCGTAACCCGATGTCGTCACTCAAAGTAAGAATCGACTCAGGGTGAAATTGCACGGCGGCGAGGGGGAGGCGCTCATGTTCAATCGCCATGATGACGCCGTCGTCACTTTCGGCCGTGATCTGCAATTCCACCGGGAGTTTCTCTCGTCTAGCATACAACGAGTGATAGCGGGCAGCGGTGAATTGTGATGGGAGACCTGCAAAGATCTGGCCGCCCAAGACACGGATCTGCGAAGGCTTGCCGTGCATGGGGTAGGCGAGCACGTCTAACTCGCCACCAAAGTGCTCGACCATGCCTTGCAGCCCAAGGCAGACGCCAAAAACCGGCAGCTTGCGGGCGATAGCCATCGCCAGCGTGCCGGAGACATTGAAGTCGCTCGGGGCGCCAGGTCCAGGAGAAAGCACGATAAGATCGGGGCGCAGCATATCGAGCTCTTCCTCCGGAAATCCGGAACGCCATGTGACGACGTCAGCTCCGGTTTGGCGCAAATAGTTGGCCAGCGTATGAACAAACGAATCCTGATGATCGACAAGAAGAATGCGCTTTCCTTGGCCAGGCTGACTTGCTGTTGCGCGCGTTTCGGAGTGTGCGCCGCGCGGACGGCGAATCGCGTCGATAAACGCCGCCGCCTTGAGACGGGTTTCACGCTCCTCTTCGTCTGGATCCGAGTCGTATAACAACGTCGCCCCCACCCGCACCTGCGCGACACCGTCTTTGACGCGGATGGTGCGCAACGTCAAGCCGGTGTTCATGTTGCCGTCAAACCCGATCAGTCCAATGGCGCCGCCGTACCAGGCGCGCGGCGATTTTTCATGATCCTCCAGAAACTGCATGGCCCAGACTTTGGGCGCTCCTGTGACGGTCACCGCCCACGTGTGCGCCAGAAACGCATCTAAAGCGTCAAATTCTTCTCGGAGACGGCCCTCGACATGATCGACCGTATGGATCACCCGGGAATACATCTCGATCTGCCGGCGGCCAATCACGCGTACGCTGCCAGGCTTGCAGATGCGCGACTTGTCGTTGCGATCGACATCCGTGCACATGGTGAGTTCCGACTCGTCTTTAGTGGAATTGAGCAGGCGCAGGATCTGTGCGGCGTCGCTAATCGGGTCAGTCCCTCGCGCCACCGTGCCGGAGATCGGACAGGTTTCTACACGGTCGCCTTCTACCCGCACGTACATCTCTGGCGACGCGCCGACGAGATACTCCGCCTGGCCGAGATTGATCAAAAAGCCGTATGGCGCGGGATTGCGTTCGCGCAGGCGGCGGAAAATTTCAGAAGGCGGGGCAGGGCAGGGCTCGAAGAACGTTTGCCCTGGCACTACTTCAAACAGATCGCCTCGCTTGAATGCTTCTCGGGCGCGCCGCACGCCGGCAGCGTACTCACCCGGCTCGTGATCGCATGACCGCTCAACCTGATCAGCCCCTTTGTAGCCCTGCACTTCGCCTTCGCGAGGCAGCCCTTGCGTTGAACAGCCGTTGACCTCGAAATCATAACGATGCCGCACCGCTTGTTCGCGGCGATGATCAACAATGACAATCTGATCAGGGATATACAGCAGCAAATCTCGCTGGTCCGCGGGTCGCTCCAACCGCAACCGCAATGGTTCGAACTGGAGCGCGAGATCATAGCCAAAGGCGCCGTAGAACCCGAGATGCTGATCCTCGGGACTGGCGAACAGATCAATGACCGCGCGTAAGACCGAGAAGATGGACGGCTGTTTACTCCGTTGTTCCTCCGGAAAGCGTCCTTCAGGTGTGGCGATCAGACCAGAGATTTCCTCTTCCCGTACCGCCGACTCGACAACTGCAGGGAGGTTACAAACTACATCGGCAATGGCGGGCAACAAGACTTTGCCGCGCTGATTAAGCGCCGAGAAATGAAATGTACGACCACGCGAAACCAGCTGCAGCGGGGGATCGGTGAATCCCATATCCCAACGGGTATACCGACCCGGATATTCATAACTCGACGCCAGTAAGACGCCTCGACGGCTGTCCAGAGCATCAATGATGGGTTCAATAGCGCCATCGATGGGGATACCCTCGATGATGCGACGGACGTTCACACCGCCGTTGGTGCGGTAAGTTTCGGAACTTGGAAAAAATGTTGCTCTGCCAGCCATACGATGCTCCTCTTAAGGATTCTCTCGGAGCCTGGCTCTGCAAAGCAACAGGGCCGCGGCCTCTGATACGAAGCGGCGGCCCCAGAAACGCTGGAGCCGCCTCGATCAAAGGCGGCTCCGTGGAAATTCGTTATACGACGTCCCAGCCGCCTGTTAAGGCAGCCACCACCAGCAGCAACAAGAGGTTGGACGATTCGTAAGCACGAGCGCAATGGTGACAGGTCGGGAGCGGTCAGTCAAGAGAGGAGCATTACAGGAGAGGCATGACAGCATTCTGGCTCCTCGAGCGATGCCCGACCTGAGGCAGAAGGGCGCAGCACGCCCTTCCGACCTTTCTCACTATCACTCCGGGAAGACGAATTCTGCAACGACCGGCGCATGATCGGATTCAGGAAATTTGTCATCCGTAGCGAACGCCGCCGATTCGTCATGGAGCAGCTCATTGTGAATCTCAGTAGTGCGGTAATGCGCCAGTAAAGAGCGCGAGACTAAAATGTGGTCAAGCATGACGCCGCGACCTTGGTGGATCAGGGAGAAACGCGAAGATTCAGGCACGGTGCGCTCGCAGGGTGCGAGCACGCGGGTGGCGAGACGGGGATTGTTCGTGTTCTCGATGTCGCCGCGAATAGCCTCTAAAGGAACGTCTGCATAATCCGCATTAAAGTCGCCGCAGACCACCGTCAGGGCGTTTTCATCCCTATCAAATAAGGCGTCAATCAGTTTGCGGAGTTGCAGCGCCTGGCCCATGCGTTTCATTGAAGAGACAAAGGAGCCCTCCGCCCAGGCGGCGCAACTCTTCCACGTGGACTCGTTCATTTTCTGCCCTGGGATATCCGTAGGGAGCCTCGATTTGAGATGCACGTTGAAGACGTGGAGGGTTCGACTGGCGTCAAGCTTGATCATAGCCTGCAAAATCGGGCGCTCCCAAAGAATCTCCTTAGCTTGTGGTTGCGGTGGGACGGCAGTGATCATGCGATACAGGGGGGCATCGTCCGGCTTATGTTGGCGACGTTCTATGATTTCCATGCGGCTGAGAATGATCAAGTTACGTTCGTCATATACTTGGTCGCCGTCCGTCGTCATGGTGGAGGTCAGGTGATAGGCGTCATACGGAGTTGAAGTGAGCAGCTTTTGCAGCGCCAATAAACGGCGCGGCTGCCCAGGTTGTTCCTGGCCGTTGACCTCCTGCAAACACAAAATATCGGCGTTGAGGCGGAGCAATTGTGGACGCATGAGCGCAATCCGCTCATCGAGCGATGGCTTCTGGCCCGGTTTCTCATCGAAGTTCTCCAAGTTGAACGTGGCGATACGGATGGTGCGGGGCATGGCGATTCTCCTTTCGTAGCTCTTAGCTCCTGGCCTTTAGCTCTTAGCCAGAAGGGCCTGTATAGGGGATGATGTTGTGAGCATGTTTTATCCCCGGAGACTTGCTGCCCGCGTCATATAGTGGAGGTGAGACTAATTATCCCACGCACACGCGCCGGGGCCACGCGGGTCACCGCACGTTCCACATGGACCAGCGCTTGCTTCGCGCGCCGCGACGCCGCCATTCGTGCTGACGGTGAAGGTTGACAGCAGCTTATCAAGGCTCTTGCTGGTGCACTTCGGACAGGCCGGCGTGGTCGAGCCCATGACGAGCAGTTCAAATTGATGACGACATTTTTTGCAGATGTATTCGTAGAGAGGCATGGGTTCTCCTTGCATGGCTCTTAGCTGTTAGCTGTTAGCCAAAAATTTAACGATCAACTTTCAACCGCTGAATGAGTGTGTTGAGCATCCGCTTTACTTCACCCAGCCCAATCTCAAGTTGTTTGTCCACAGCTTCACTTAAAAAGTTCAGGTCACGAGCCAGTAGCAAGTGATAGTCTAGCTCGCTGGCTGAACCCATCGCAATACGTAAAAATCTCGCAAACTCTCCATCTCCATCTCTACCACAACCCTCAGCAATATTAGCCGGGATGGAAGCGCACGCACGACGGATCTGGCTGGTGAGCCCATACAGTTCGTCTTTGGGAAATGTGGCGGTTGCTTGATAGACGGCTAAAGTCAGCTGATGGGCCCTTTCCCAGACTCTCAGATTTTTGTAGTCTTGCATGGCGTTTCTCTGAACTCGGTCTGGCCAAAAGCTGGAAGCTAATAGCTAATAGCCGCCTACCCCTTCGGCAATCCCAACACGCGCTCGCCAATGATATTGCGCTGAATCTCGCTGGTGCCGCCGGCGATCGTGTATTGCCGGGCGCTGAGCACGCGATTCACCCAACGCGGCGCGTCAGGGACCGCTTCAAACGACTCGTTAGTAACGGCGAAGTCGCCTAACAACTCGCTGGCGAATTGGGCGATGCGCACGCCAAGCTCCGAGCCAGTGAGCTTCAGCATCGAACCCTCGGGTCCGGGCGGCAGGCCCTTCAGCTGGCGCGTCAAGGTGCGCAGACGCGTCAATTTCAGACTCTCACACTCAATCAGCAGCTGCGCCAATTTCTGACGCACCCAGGATTGCTCCCAGGCCGGCTGGCCGTGGATTGCGACCTGGCGCGCAAGCGCCGCCAGCCGCTGCACCTGCTCCTGATAATTGCCGCCGCCGGCGACCGTGCGCTCGAACATGAGCGTGGTGATCGTGACTTTCCAGCCTTCATTTTGTGGACCAACTAAATTGTTCTTCGGCACACGTACGTCTTCAAAGAAGACTTCGTTGAAATGTTCATGTCCGTTCGCCAGGACAAGCGGACGCACGGTGATGCCCGGCGTCTTCATATCAACCAAAAGGTAGCTAATGCCGTTGTGTTTCGGCGCATTCGGATCGGTGCGTACCAGCATGAAAATCCAGTCCGCGTACTGCGCGCCGGAGGTCCAGACCTTTTGGCCATTCACGATAAAATAATCGCCGTGATCCACCGCGCGCGTCTGCAGGCCAGCGAGATCAGAGCCAGCCCCAGGCTCAGAGTACCCCTGGCACCAGATGACGTCTCCGCTCAGCGTAGGCTGCAAGAAGCGGTTTTTCTGTTCCTCTGTGCCCCACTGCATCAATGTCGGGCCGCAGAGCGCGATCCCCGAGTAACCGGGCAGCACCGGCGCGCGCGCGCGGCTGTATTCTTCGTCAAAAATGACCTGTTCCAGCAAATCCGCGCCCTGGCCGCCATACTGCTTGGGCCAGGCGATGCCAACCCAGCCAGCTTCGTACATTTTGCGCTGCCAGGCCCGACGTTTCTCAAAAATTGCGCGGTCCGGCGCGATACGCTCATCGCGCGCATCCTCAACGCAGAGTTCTTTCGGAAGGTTCACTTCAAGCCACGAACGCACCTTCGCACGATAGGCCTCTTGCTCTGGGGTATATTGGAAATCCATAGCTGCTCCTCTACTGTCATGGTGAGTATCGAGCAGCGAGTGTTGCGAATGACGTGTTACGTATTGCGTGTGGCCTGTGACATATTTCTATCCTCGTCCTTAGTATCACGCCTCACGTGTCGCTTTCTCGCTTCCCGATCCCCCCGCTGCGCCGATGCTCCGATTCTTGTTTTCTGTTCCTTGCTCTTATATGCCATTGTCCTTGTTCGCTCAATGGAACGTGAAAAGGTCCTTCTTGACGGCTGTTCCGTCTCTCCACTATTGTCGCTGTCAAACGAGAAGAAGGGATTTGCTCCGTGAGCTTCATGAGGCTGCATGTCTGTGTGGGCTTTCTGCTGATGACGAGCTGCGCGGCCCGTCAAACTCCGCCTTCGCCTGCATCCGCCGGCCCCCTTATTGGAGCCGACTTGCCAGCACTAACGAGCACCCAGACCGAGGAAAAAGCTCAACGCGCCGAAGCCGCTGCAGCCAAGCTGGCCGCGCAAGCAGACCGACTTGAGGAGACCGCGCGGAAGTTGGACGCATTGGCGGAAAAGTTAAAAGCGCAACAAGAGGCGACGGAGCAACGTAGAAGAAAGCAGCATTAGACCTGAGAAGGGGATTTGTATGGTAAAAATAGTTGTATTTTTTAAACGCAAACCTGGCATGTCAGTCGAGGATTTCCAACACTACTGGCGCACAACGCACGCTGGCATGGTCACGAAAATGCCCGGCATTCGCCGCTATGTACAGTCGCATACCTTGCTGTCAGGCTATCGCAAAGGCGAGCCGGCATATGACGGCGTCGCCGAGTTGTGGTTCGAGCATACCGACGCTATGCGCGCGCTGACGCCGACGAAAGAGTATGCGGCGGTTATGGAGGATGAAGCGAACTTCATTGACTCATCAAGGAGAGGGTCAATCATTACCGATGAGTATGTCATCAAAGACGGACCGATCCCGCCAAATGGAGTGAAAAATATCGAGTTCGTGACTCACAAGCCTGGCATGTCCATCGAGGCCTTTCAGAAGCATTGGCGGGAAATTCATGGACCGCTTGGCGCGTCGATTCCGGTGGTGCGGCGCTATGTCCAGAGTCACACGCGGTTATCGATTTACAAAAGCGGCAAGACGCCAGACTACGATGGCGTGGCGATTACGTGGTTTGATGACACACAGGCCATGCGCGTATCTGCAACGACGCCGGAATACGCCCGCACCCGCGCCGATGAGGAGAATTTCATCGCCCCAGGACGGTTGCCGTTCATTATTACGAAGGAGCACGTCCTCGTGGAAGGTGGAAAGTGAAAAGTGGAAAGTGAGAGAGTGGGGAAGCGTAGAGAAGAAAGAGTCAGGAAGAGGGGCGTAAGGAGGGGGAATTATGAGTCGAGCCATTGAGCGCTTTGAGAATCTCATTGCTTGGCAGAAGGCTCGGGAACTAACACGAGAGGTCTACCAGATTACTCAGCGTGGGGCTTTCACGCGAGTTTTCTTGCTAGCGCGAAAGCGTCCGGCGCTGAGGTGCGATCACCGCTTTACGTAGCCCTCGATGTCGGTTATCTCAATCAAGCTGATTTCGATAGACTTTTTACTCAAACAGAAGAACTGGGGTGTATTCTGAGCAGCCTTCACGCGGCTGTTGCAAGAAAGGAAAGGGCGCGGTCCGAGACTTCCTGACTTTTCACGTTTCACTCACCACTTTCTACTTCCTACTTCATTTCTTCCCCAGCCGCTGCTTCTCCGCCGTAATGAGCGACGCGAGTTTGTGAGGCGCGGGGATTCCTTCAATGAGGTGACCGTTGATGACCAGTGTGGGGGTGGCTTTCACCCCCACAC
Organism: Candidatus Methylomirabilota bacterium; assembly: GCA_035575235.1. Taxonomy (GTDB): domain Bacteria; phylum Desulfobacterota; class Binatia; order Bin18; family Bin18; genus SYOC01. Next base: position 41,773 of record DATLYA010000411.1, on the reverse strand, counting down.
GGTCTGCTTCTTCGATGTCTCTTTTTATGCGTTCTTTTATCTGTCCATCCGCAAGGCAGGCTTGGAACCGTGGTCTATCGAGATTGAGCTTGTCAGCAAATCCTTCCAGGTCTGCTTTCGTGTATTCTTTTTGATCGGCGAATAATAAATCTGCGTACTCCCAGAATTCTCCCTGTTCGCCCGCGCATTCAGCAGCGATTGCAGCGGCGCACGAGGCAGGATGGATTTGGTGGGTGATGCTCGGATTACATTCCGCGTCCAATGGATAATGGCGAAAGATCACACGAATGTCATTAGGATTGCCTTGGCGCAGTTGTTTGAGCACGATCCGGGCGCGAGCGCATTGCGGACAGCGAAAATCAGCAAACTCGCTGATCGTCAGCAGCGCTTGCGGAGGTCCTTCCGTGTAGCGTTCCTGCCCTGTAAGGGTCACGAGTGGTCGACTGTTGTAGTAGCGGAGAAACTCTGTATCTACCGCAGCCGGCGCAGGCGCCGTAATTGGCGCAGTTGCCGCGACGACTGCCTGTGCGGAGTGCGATTGCCACCAACCAAATCCAGCAATCAGCACCGCGTAGCCAAGAGCGGTGAGCAGCGTTTGCTGACCGGTGAAAAGCCGGGCCGCGCGAGCTAAGGCGACCGCGCTGATCAACAAACCGATGTTAATGGCGTAGAGCGTCATGCAGAATACGCACGCTGCCTTGACAACGAAGAGGGAGAGGCTCGCCATGTAAAGAGAGAAAGCAAATGTCCATCCGCAGAGGAGGACAAGAAATGCTGACTGTCCCAGGAACGACGTCAATAGGATGAGCGCATACGTTCCCGCGGCCCAACCCGCTATGGGAATATGAAAGAGTCGGGCATAGGCGCTGCCTAACACGCTGTTGCAATTCATCGTCGCGCCTGCGCCGCAAAAGGGCGACTCGATAACGCCGCCGACGCCTGCTCGCAGGTGCAATATCGTCAGATAGCCGCTCACGAGCAGACCAAGAATCGCTAAGCCTCGCATAGCGAGAATCGGCCAATGCGGTACTTGTATTCGAGCTGGTCGTATCGCTTCGATACGTGTGGCGCCTCGGCGTTCGGCTTTCACTTGTTTACCTGACATAGTGAACAGCAAACTACCATACCCGTTTCTTGCCGTCCAAGAGGGGCAAAAAAGCTCTGAGCTCTGAGCTTTTAGCTATTAGCCGAATAACAGGAAAGAGGGAGGGCCTGCGTTGCATGAATTGCCCCGCTTTTTGTCCATCTGAGTCTTGGCTAAAAGCTAAGAGCTGATAGCTAAAAGCTAAAAAGGAGGATCTATATGGCCGGTCGATTAACAGGAAAGGTGGCGCTCATTACTGGCGCCGGCGGGGGACAGGGACGAGCGGCGGCAGTGCTCTTTGCCAGGGAGGGAGCTCAGGTTATTGTCACTGATGTGAAGATTGACGGAGGCGAAGAAACCGTGCAGATGGTCAAAGCTGCCGGCGGACAAGCCGTGTTCCAGGCGACTGATGTGGCTCAAGCGGCGCAAGTTGAGGAGGCCGTGCGTGTGGCGGTCAAGACGTATGGCGCGCTGCACATCATGTATAACAACGCGGCGGTGCTGCACCGCAAGGACGCCGTAGTAACTAATCTGGAAGAAGACATTTGGAACCATGTCATCGATGTGAATTTGAAAGGCGTCTATTTGGGGTGCAAGTATGCCGTGCCGGAACTCATCAAAGCTGGCGGTGGTTCGATTATCAACGTGTCTTCTCTTGCTGGACTGATCGGTATCGGGAACGTGCACGCGTATACCGCCGCCAAAGGCGGCGTCATTTCGCTGACGCGCGCCGTAGCGATGGGGTATGCTGCGCAAAAGGTGCGCTGCAACGTGATTTGCCCTGGCGGCGTTGATACCCCGATGATGGCGCATGTATTCCATAATCCCAATCCACGATACCGGGAAATGTCCGAAAAGGGACATCCTCTTGGCCGCTTAGGCGCCCCCGAGGATATTGCCTATATGGCGTTGTATCTCGCCTCGGATGAATCTTCGTGGGTCACGGGGTCGGTGTTTACCATCGATGGGGGATATTCGGCGCGATGAATCTTAGCTTTCAGCGGTCAGCTTTCAGCCAGAGGTAAGACTTGTTATTTGTCTGGCTGGCTGCTGAGAGCTGACGGCTGACTGCTGAAAGAGAGGCTATCCATGAAATTCGGTCTTTTCTATCAACTGCCCTGTGCGCCTGACCAGAATGAGATCACTCGTTACCACGAGACCCTGGAGCAAATCGTCTCTGCCGACGAGCTCGGCTTCGATTCGGCCTGGTTAGCCGAGTTACACTTCAACCGTCCGTTTTCGATCATGCCTTCGCCGTTCATCGTGGCGACCGCGCTTGCGCAGCAAACCAAACGTATTCGCTTGGGCACAGCGGTGACCTTGTTGTCGTTGCACCACCCGCTTCGTGTGGCGGAGGATGCGGCGACAACGGATATTCTGAGCCAGGGACGCTTAGACTTTGGCGTCGGGCGGGGTACGATTGCTCTCCATTTCCAAGGTTTCAATGTCTCCCGCGACGAGAGCCGTGAGCGGTTTGAAGAAGCGTTAGAAATCATTGAGCGCGCCTGGACGCAAGACACGGTGTCATTCGAGGGGAAATATTTCCACGTGCCGGAAACGGCAGTGGCGCCGAAGCCTCTGCAAAAACCCTATCCGCCCTTGCGTATTGCAGCGAATAGTCCGGAAACGGCGGCATTCGCCGGAGAACGCGGCTACGCTATTTTTGTCGCGTCGCCGATCAATCCATTTCCCAAACTCCCTGAACATATCGATATTTATCGACAGGCATTTCAGCACGCTGGCCACCATGGCAGGAAACAAGATGTCGCCGTCCTGTTTCCACTCTACGTGGCGGACAGTGAAGCGACTATCCGGCAGGAGGTAGAGCCCAGCTTCATGCATTACTTCCGCACCGTGAGTCATCAAGCGCGGCTCGGGCAGCGTGATCAATCCGCTTCTTATGCGTATTTGAAAGAGGTGCGTAAACGCATGGAATCAATCACGTGGGACGAAGTGGATCGAACAATGGCGCTCTATGGCCCGCCTGAAATCTGTATCCGCAAGATCCAGGAAGCCTACAAGCGTTGCCGAATGGATCAAGTGATCTGCTGGTTCAATCCAGGAGGTCTCGTGCCGCACCGCCAGGTGCTCAAGAGTATGCGCCGCTTCGCTGAGGAGGTGATGCCAGCGGTGAGAGAATTGTAAGACGATTACGGGGTGCGGAATACAGAAGAAACGGATCACGCTCTTCTTCCGCATTCCGCATTGCTGTGCTATTGCGCGCTGAGCGCATCATCGATGGCTTCCTGAAACGCGCTGAACGGCTGCGCGCCGGAGAGGAAACGGCCGTTAACCAGGAAGGCTGGGGTGCCGCTCACACCGACCTTCGTGCCGTCAGCGAGGTCTTTATTCACGGCGGCAGCGTACTTGCCGCTGTCCAGACAGGCGTTGAATCTTGCTGTGTCAAGCTGCAAATCCGCCGCGAATTTTTTCAGGTTGTCCGGGCTCAACGCGCTGCCGTTTTGGAACAAGACGTCGTGGTACTCCCAGTATTTGTTTTGTTCTCGTGCGCACCGCGACGCTTCGGCTGCTTTCTGGGCGTTGTTATGGATGCTCAGGGGAAAATCCTTGTACACGATTCTCACTTTGTCGTTGTAGGTCTCACGTACTTTGGCGAGTTCAGACTGAACTCGAGCGCAGTACGGTCATTGAAAATCAGAGAACTCGACAATCGTGACTGGGGCGTTCGCGGGCCCACGTGACGGCGCCCCATCGATAGACACGTCTAAGATAGGCGGCTTCAAGAACATCTTCACAGCCGCCGTTTTTTTCAACTCTTGCACGAACGCTTGTTGGCGTTGCTGTTGCTTGTTGGTCTGCAGCTGCTGCACAATTTGAGGCTTGACTTCCTCAAGTTTTTTCCCGCCAAGCCGCGCCTTGTTCGCGTCATACACCTGTTGCACTTCCGCATCGGTGACAGCCGGCGTCTTGTCAGCGACCTCCTGTTTCAGGAGCTGCTCGCGGGTGATGTTGCGCTTCTTCGCCTCTTGATCCAGCAGATAATCAGCGACCGCTGCGTCTACTGCTTGCTTCTTCACTGAGTAGATTTGATTATTGATCCGCACCATCTGACCAGCGATATCATCTGCGATGTCCGCCTCCGTGATAGCGTGATCCCCGATTTTGGCGAGCACGTCCTTGGTTTCCTCCCCCCGGGCAATGCCCATAGTGGAAAAAAGCAAGGCTAAGGCTGCTACGCCTCGCGCCGCTTTTCTTTGGGATCTGGATGTTTTCATTTCACCTCCTTAGAGAAAATCTACGTTTTGCTTTTCTAGTATAGCTCAAAACCCTCAGGCAGCATAAGCAAATCCTGAGCCTTTCTCAATGGCTGCGCCTGAAGGCAATGAGTGGGTAGCTATCGGTCTAAATCAGACCACACAACATTCGTCCACTACACTGGGGGTGTGGCTTATAGTGGCGCAACCATCCTGGCTGCGCGCACAGGCCGGAGGCCTGCGCCACCAAAACTTTCTGTCCGGCACTGTGCCAATCCCGTGTGGTGCGATTGAGCTGTGGACTCGACCACAGCAGGTGGACCGGCGCCGTGTAATTGCCGAGAGTGGAGCAGAGGGATTGTGCAAGGCTTGTTTCGTCCACTCATTGCGGCAAGGGATTATTTCGTGTTGCTATGGGCGTTGTCAATCAAACATAAAGAGCATGCTGAGACACGCCGATACCAGCAGAGTGTAAGGAGGCGTCATGCGTTTGCTACGAATGATAGTACTTGTGATTGCCATATGGACTGGGTCTGCCGGCTCTTTGCTTGCAGCGATGGGCTCGGCGGTGCGCAGTCTTGTGGGAGTGCGGGAGGTGCAAGTGGTCGTGGAAGATTTTAATGCCGCGACACAAAAAACGGGGCTGCGCAAGGAGCAAATCCAAAACGCCGCTGAATCCTATTTGGCGCAGCATGGCGTCAACGTTGTGCGCGGCTCCAATAGGGCCCCCTTGATATACGTTCGCCTCAGTTCGGTGATTGGCGGCGAATCAGAGCGCGCGCCAATCAGTTTCTATTTAAACGTTCAGGTCAAGCAGCTCGCGCGTCTGGCGCGGACGCACAGTGCGCAACCGGTGACGCTGAACGCCGATGAGGCGCCGTTACTCGTGACGACGTGGGAGGATGGCGCGATGGTCATGCTCGCCCGCGCCGAACTGCACTTCTACGTGCAGCAGGTGCTCGTCAATTTGCTCGCCTCCTTTGTGCAGGACTATCAGCAGGCGAATGAAGCAAACGGGAAACCTGGAGAGTAAGGACGGCTGTCACTGACAAGGCGATTTGGGCTCGTACGCCACGGAGATGAACGGTTGTCGTTACGAGCCCTCCGATAAATCCCGTAAGGTGGGCGCGCCTACCATCGAGCGGATTCACTCGTGAACAGCAGGCAACCTGACTCGCTGTACGCGCGTAAGATGAATGAATATGCCCTCTCCTGGAGGCAGGGTGTAGATGTCTTGTGGACTGACCCTACGTCCCACAGCTTTGCTGTACGCTTCAGCGGCGTCTTGATTGGCGCGGAGAAGAAGGACGGTATCATAGCGGCCAAAGACCAGCTCACTTGCCTCTGTGAGGAGTTCAACTATCACTACACCAGCTTTGAGCAAGAAGGCGAGCGTGCGTTCCCAGGCTGGCGTCTCGCGCACTGCATCAAGCAGCAACAGGGGCGGCTGTTTAGGCAGGCCGCGGCTCAACATGCTGAGCGCTATGCGTGCGACTTCGGGAGGCGCTTCACCAGAGAGCGGCAGCGCAATGTAGCTCTGGGGGCCGCGCAGAAGCAAGCGGAACTGGACTTCAGTAGTCTTCTGACGGCGGCCATCGAGGCACAAGACTACTCCCTGTTGACGCACCTGGCGCAGGGCTAGACTCACCAGGAGTTGTGACTTTTCAGCGCTTGAACCTCCAAGCACGGCGACACGTCCGATCAGTTGGGGCAGCGGCGCTAACGCGTGAGCCACCGGAGTGGCGGAATCTGTATCTACCATACCTTTTGCTGCAGAAATCGCGTACAACCATACCATGGCAATGACGTCTGCTTCCACCCGAAGTGGCACAAAGCTCGTGATTGGGCTAGTAGCCCTGGCGCTGATGGCGGCGGTTGGCCTGCGCTGGTATTGGTCGTCGCTTAAAAGTGAGCGTGACTTCCTTCAGCAACAGGGCGTTGCCGCCGCACGTCAGGGGATTGGTCTCTCCCAAGAGGGACGTAAGCTCCTGCCTCAGGAGGAGCAACAAGAGCTTGACGCTCTCTACGGTGAAGCCTTGCGGTCGCTCCGACCAGAAGAACGACAACGGTTCTTTGCGTTAGCGTCAAAAGGGGCGCAAGCGAATGAAGACGAGCTCAAGGAGAGTTGGGCGCTGATGCAAAAAGCGCTAGAAGCCTTAGCGCAAGAGAAACGGGACCGTCTGTTTGTGCTTGTGAGCAAATCCGTGCAATTAGCGCAGGAGAAAGCCGCCGCTGAGAAAAAGCAAGAGGGGCAGCGAGCGCCATGACGCCGGCAGCCATTCTCAACGAGAAGGACAACTCCCAGCTCACGCTCATCCCCGCCGGGGAATTTTCTATGGGCAGCGAGGATGGATATCCCGCCGAGCGTCCTGTGCATACCGTATATATCGATGCCTTCTATCTGAGCGTGTATCCAATTACGAATGAGCAGTACGCGCGGTTCGTGCAGGAGACGGGACATCGAGTTCCATACCTCGATGATCGCCGTGTGCAGCGAGAAAGCTGGAATCCCGACACACGCACGTATCCCCAAGAACGGGCGCGGTATCCCGTTGTCCTCGTTAGTTGGCGCGATGCCCAGGCGTACTGTGAATGGGCTGGCGGTCGGCTTCCCACTGAGGCCGAATGGGAGCGGGCCGCACGGGGTGGATTGACAGGCGCTCGATATCCATGGGGCGATGCTATCGATCCCACGCTAGCAAACTATGATAACCAAGGCGGCACGACGCCTGTTGGCTCTTATCCTCCCAATGGATACGGCCTCTATGATATGGCAGGCAATGTGTGGGAATGGGTGGCGGATTGGTATGATCCTCACTATTACGCGCGCTCGCCGGTAAAGAATCCTCAAGGACCAGGGACCGGCGCGACGAAAGGCTTACGCGGCGGCGCGTGGTTATTATTCCCCGAGTTTTGCCGCGTAGCCTACCGGTTTCGCAACAGTCCGGATTTTCGTTTCAACCTGATCGGCTTTCGTCTGGCGCGATCGCTGTAAGCACGCCTTCGTAATATAAGCGCGCGAGCATTTGCCGCACCGCCTCAGGCGTGCAGTGTTGCCCGGCGGGACTGCTAAGATACCCAGGAATAATCTGCGCGACCGCTGTCTCGCACTCGACGATCTGTATGAGCGTAGGAAGAGTGATCCCGTCAAGAAAACGGATGCCGCGCGGATGACGGGGAGTAAGGAGCACGTCTCGCACTTCCACAAAAGGTCCTTCAATCACCGGACGCGGCTCTACTCTCACGTCTGGGCCCACGCTGAGGTGAGAGACAATGGTAGAAGTGCGGAATGCGGAATGCGGCGTGCGGAATGCGGATGTTTCTTGCTCTGGAACTGGGAACCGGGAACTGGGAACTGGGAACTGATTGTGCGATCGTCGTCGCCAAAATGGCGCGTCAGGCCAGCGTTGTTCCTCGCGATAATACGCGGCTGATTGACGGTAATACGCTTCATACAGCGAGCGTTGCGCGTCTTCATAGAAATCCACGGCGTGTGGGGTCATGCTTGGCCGTTGCAGAATAGTGTTAATCACCGCCGCGCTCGTAATCGCGGACGCCATGGCTTTGTGCACGCCCTCTGAAGAAAGCGGATCAAGAAAGACGCCAGCATCTCCCACCAGGAGGAACCGTTCTGTAACAAAGCGGGCCGCTGTGTGCCACGTGGCGTCGAACGCGCGTGGAGGAATAGCGAGCCGCGCATCGTGGAGGAATTGTCCAATGTATGGCGCCTGGCGGAGCTCCGTGAGGTAAAACTCTTGGAGCCCTGACTGACGGATACTCGTTCCCAATTCCCAATCAATCAGCAACGTGACATTCCGCAAACCGTTGTGCAGCGGCACAGACCACACGAGGCCATTCTCGTACGCTTCAATGAGCGTATTGGCGAAGTCGACGCCCGGAGGACCGGAAGCGCTTTGCCAGTAAGCGTTAATAGCGAGGGTTTGAAACACCTGGTCTCGCTGCCGCAGCTGTTGCCGGGCAAGAATGCCCGCATGTCCTGTGGCGTCAACAAAAAACCGCGCTGTTGCCGTTCCGTGAGAGGCGGCGACAATGACGCCGTCGTCAGCGAACTGGACATGGTCAACCGAGTGCTCCTCGAAGACCCTCACGCCGCCTGCACGGGCATGGTGGAGTAACAGCGAATCAAAATCTTCCCGCCACACCTGAAATCCGCGACGGCTGTGATCTTCGCTGTAGTAAGAGGTACGCGGCTGATTGCTGCCCCAACACACCGTGTGACCCGCCATGCGCGGAAACCCCGCCGCTTCAACACGGCTCCGCACGCTGAGAAAATCGAGGATTGGCAAAATTTGCGGCGTCAATGACTCGCCGATTTGATGCCGAGGGAAGCGCCGCTTTTCAAAAATGACGACACGATAGCCAAGCTCGGCAAGCAAGCGGCCTAGCGTTGCCCCTGCCGGACCTCCGCCGGCGATGATAATATCGGCTGTTAATGGCAATGGAATAGAAGACATCTTCGTTCGATAGCTTCAAGTCTATTCCCCTCGCCCCCACCTGCTTCGCTCGTGCTGCTCTCTCTCTTACAGAGGACAGGAATAGGGTAAGGGAAATGTCACAAAATATCCTTTCGGGCATTAGTGGTAATGTCAATGGTGATTTTGTACCGGACCTTGTCTCTCTGCTGAAAATCATGCACTACGGTCGCGGAGGTGAACATATGACTCCGCGCTGCGGCTGGGTGACAAGCGATCCCCTCTATATTGAGTATCACGATACCGAATGGGGGGCGCCAGAGTATGATGACCGCAAGCTCTTTGAACTACTGATTCTCGAAGGGGCGCAGGCCGGACTGAGTTGGCTGACGATTCTCAAGAAGCGGGAGTGGTACCGGCAGGCGTTCGCACGGTTCGATGCTCGCAAGATCAGCAAATTTGATGATCACCACATCGCGCAATTGTTGCGTAATCCTGGCATCGTGCGGAATCGTTTGAAGATCGCCGCCACAATCCAGAACGCGCGCGCCTTTCTTGCCTTGCAAAAAACCTCCGGAAGTTTTAGCCAGTTTCTGTGGCAGTTTGTCGGCGGCGCGCCAAAACAAAACGCCTGGAAGGCGCTGCAAGACGTGCCGGCGCGGACCGCGGAGTCCGACGCCATGAGTAAAGCGCTGACCGCGCAAGGATTCAAATTTGTCGGATCGACAATCTGCTATGCGTTGATGCAGGCGGCTGGGATGGTGAACGATCATCTCGTCGCTTGTTTCCGTTACGAGGAAACAGCGAGGAAAGGAGAGGAGCGGCGTCTCCTCATGTCTTCACGCTCATGAACGCCTCTGCGCACGCTTCATTCGTTCGCCTGCGGCGGTTGACGCCGTTTGTGGGGCCCTTTGTCCCGCGGCTCGTACTGATTTTCTTGCTATCGCTTCTTGGGACCACATTGGGGTTATTGTGGCCAATTTTCACCAAGGTGCTTATCGATAATGTATTGCTGGCGAAGAACATCCAGCTGTTGTACGCCCTCAGCGGCGTTATGGTCGCGGCGACCGCGCTAGGCTACGGCGTCGGCGCATTGAATCGTTACTACTATACGCAAGTGACAGCAAGAGTGCTGTTTGCTCTACGCCAACACCTCTTTGCCCATCTGCAGCAGTTGTCCCTGCGGTTCCATGCCCACACCAGAGTAGGAGATCTCCTCTCTCGCCTCAATACCGACATCAGCGAAGTGCAAACAATCTTGACCGATACTGTCTTTGCGCTCGTTTCGAATCTTCTCATTCTGATGGTGACGGTGGGGTTTCTCATCTGGCTTGACTGGCGTTTGTTTTTCCTCAGCCTCATAGTCGCGCCTTTGCAACTGTACGGCGTGATGCGGGTGCGGCCGCGGATAGTAGAAGAGACGCGCAAAGTACGTGAACTGAACGCCTCTATGGCTGCGTTTCTGGTTGAGTCGCTGTCGGCAATAAAATTCATCAAGCTGTTTACGGCGGAACAGTTGCAACTGCAACGCTTGGGCGCGTTAGGCGAACGCTTTGTGCAGACGGTGACGCGTTTTGAGATGCTCAGCTATTGGGGCAGTTCCTGCTCGACCGCCGCGGCCTTCCTCGGCGGAGTGCTCACCACCCTCTACGGCGGCTATTTGGTGATCAATGGTGAGTTGACCATCGGAGCGCTGATCGCGTTTTCCGCTTATCAATCACGCGCATTTAGCCCGCTTCACGCCTTGGCGGATCTCTATTTGCGCTTTGCCCGCGCCGGGGTGTCGCTAGATCGCATCTTCGAATTTCTCGATGCCGGGAAGGAATTTCATGAAACCTCTACAGGGACAAAACGGTTGACTGTGCTACGCGGCGCGCTCGAATTCCGCCAGGTCTCTTTTGCCTATGAGGACAAGGAGCCGCTGCTGCTCGATGTGAGCTTCTCCGTCCCAGCCGGAGGGCGTCTTGCCATTCTCGGCGCCAGCGGAACAGGGAAGTCCACCGTGGTTGATTTATTGACCCGCCTCTACGAACCGCAGGGCGGCGTCATTTTGCTCGACGAGCATCCGCTTGCTGAATTGGACCCGACCTGGTTGCGCGGTCAGATCGCCGTGGTAAACCATGATCCAGTGTTGTTTCACGCGTCAATCCTGGAGAACGTGCGCTATGCCAGCCCCACTGCGCCACTTGAAGCGGTGATCGCTGCCTCGCGGCTTGTCGGGTTACACGAGTTTATCACCACGCTGCCACAGGGATATGACACCGTGGTGGGAGAGCGGGGCGCGCGACTTTCGACCGGGCAAAAACAACGGCTTGCGCTCGCGCGCGCGGTGTTGAAACAGTCGGGAATACTTATTGTTGATGAAGCGTTGTCTGGGCTTGACGCCGCCAGTGAGGCGCAGGTGCGTGCGGCGCTTGACACATTGATGCAAAACAAAACGATACTATTTGTGACCCATCGTGTATCTTCATTACGGGACGATGACCCGGTGATCGTGCTTGATCATGGTCGCGTGGCGTGGCGAGGACGCTACGGCGCTCTACCCTCGTCCGCCACAGGTATTTACACCGCACTTAAAGAATGGGAACGGCAGAGCGCGTAAACAAAACAAATAGGAACGACGAGACCAGTGGGCGAACGGGTGAGAAGACAGAAATGGCGATAGAGACTGTCCCGGCCTTCTCTGTCTCTATCCAACTCTCTAGCTGGGCGCCCCATTCATCATTCTTTATTCCGTGCTCCGCGTTGCTTTAGTCTGTCCCGAGGTCGATGCAAATGGCAGGCGGATGTTGCGGATGACTTGTCCGGATTTCCCAAACGGCGGCAAGTCTTGACCATCCAAATTGAGCGTGACGCCGCCGGCGTTGCCCAGAGTAATTTGGAAGGTCGAGTCTGAAGTCCATACTGCAGACTGCCCTGGCCGCAAAATCATTTCCCGTGGCGGCTGCCCTTCAGCCAACACGCGAATCCAGGTAGCCTCTTTTGCCTGTGCCCGCAGTGTATGTGCGGGGCTGCTAGTAGACGCTTGAGGCGCGGCGGCCACTGTCTTGGTTTCAGCCTGGCTGGCCGTATCAAGTGGGTTGTCTGGACGCGCAGCATTGGCCATCGGGGGTGTGGCTGGAGCAGCGGTAGGGAATGGTGAAGATGAGGATGCCGTTTGAGAAGAGGCCGACTGCGAAGAGGAGGCTGGCGGGGGCATGGTCTGAGGGGCCGTTAGCGAAGCCGGCGGTGCTGGTGAGGGAGCTACAGGTTGCGGTTGCGACCGTGAGACCGATGGCGCCTCAGCGGAAGGCAGCACACGATTATCTCTCAGGCCGGGCGCACGGGCGCTCATGTCACTGTATTGACCAATGAAGGCAAGGGTAATCAACACCGACGCCAAGACAATTGAAAAGGTAATCGCTCGAGATCGCTGCGTAGAAGGCGCTAACAGTTGAGTCTGTTTTTCAGAGGCTAATATTTTCGTCCCTTTTTCTTGCGCCTCTTGGAGTTCGTTCGTGAACTGGGCGACGACAATGTTCGGATCAAGATCAAGAAACGTCGCGTACTCTCGCAAATGGGGAATAAGGTACAACGGATCGGGCAGCAGTCGCGTCTGCCATTTCCCCTCCGCGGTTTGTTCTTCCATGAGGATCAGATAGGCGAGAGGAAGGCGAGTTCTTTGCGCCACCTCTTCGAGAGACATGCCCCGTTGTTCTCTGGTTTGGCGTAATACGTTGGCGACTTGTGCCATTACCGGCTCCTACAATGTAGAGTGATAACACGAAGATGGAAGTCTCGGTCCCTTCTCTACGCACATACAAGACTGTAGAACCTTTTTTCCATAGGGGGAGTGTAAATTATTCAGGCGGCGCATCTGGAGGAACACTCCTGACGGCATTGGCAGTCATAGGGATAAGAATGTCATGGAGAAAATCGCCACGCTGAAGTTGAGCAATCAATTCTTCCCATTGCCGAGGTTCTGTGAAGCCATTGATATAGGGAGTGAAAAAGCGGTCTGCACACTCATTGAGAGCCCGGGCATAGAGATCCATGCCCTGCCGGTAACTCTGCATCCCTTGCAGATACAGACGCAACGCTTGTTGATACGTTTCCCGTACTCGGCAAAACTCTTCGTGTGTCATGGTTTTCGCCTGAAACGCCGTCTGCGCCTCCACAAGTTGCGGATTTAAGAGCCGCCGGCCACGCTCCCACTGCTTACGAGAGTCTTCATGTTGAACGCGCAGATTTTCTAGCGTACGGCGTTTCGGCTCCACTTCCATACGGCGGAGCGCCGCCAATTTGCGGGCTAAGGTTTGATCGTAGTTTGCCGGGGGTTGGGCCAGCAGATCCTGCAATTGCGCTTCCAGCATCTGGAGGCGCGTCCGGCTCGATCGGACCGTCTGTTCCGTTGTATGGAGCGCTTGTTCTTCGGCGATAAGCTCTTGCGTTGTCGCCGAGATTGCTTCTCCACAGGCAGCGCGGCTCACAAGGGGGTGGACAAGATTCAGCAGCAAAAACATCATCCGCCAAGAGGCGCGGGCATACGCTGCTACACGCAGGAGCCCCGCGACGCGGCGGCAGGGACGATGGCGTTGAGACCGAAATAAGAGTTTCATACCATTCTGTTCTCCTTCAGAGCGTCTGTCTTCTAGCAAGGAGTGAAGAAGAGGTTCAGGGCCAGAAAAGTCTGACAGCCGCTTCACTGAGATCGACACGCAGTCAGAGAGCAGTGGAACAGGTTAGAAAAAGCATATGGACAATTCTCATCGGTAAGCAAGCAGTGGCCTTGCTTAGGATGCATGACGCAATCCTGGCTTTTGGAGATAAACTCACTATGGGTAAGGGCGAGATCACCCTACCCCTCCGACTTCCTTTTTCTACGGGAGGGGAGGAGAGAGAAGAGGTCGTGGGGCGGCCTGCTCATGGGGAAGGCAAGTCGCCCAAGCGTCAGGCGTTGCTGTTACTGTACATCGGAAGTGCAGTGAGAGCATCGCGTCGCTTTCAGAGGAATGGTGGATAAGCAATACGGACACTCTTTCGTCGTAGGAGGCCCAGCCGGGGCAGGCTCGGGCTGGCGTTTCAAGCGGTTGAACTGTTGCACAAGCAGAAAAATGGCGAACGCCACGATGAGAAAATTCATGACGTGATTGAGAAAAAGACCAATGTTAAGGGTAGGGGCGCCGGCCTCTTTTGCCTTAGCCAGACTTTCATACGGTGTGCCGGAAAGATTAATAAAGAGACTGGAGAAATCCACCTTGCCTAACAGGAGGCCAATAGGCGGCATGATAATATCCTCGACGAGCGACGAGACAATCCTACCGAACGCGGCGCCAATAACGATTCCAACCGCCATGTCTAATGCATTACCTTGCACAGCGAATTTTTTAAATTCCTGCAGTAAGGCCATGACTCCTCCTCCTTTAGGCTGTCTCGGCTCCGCATGCGTCCATGTGTTGCTCTTAATGTTGATTGAATAAACATTTACCTTCCCTTCTACCGTTCATGAACAGACCATACCAGATTCGTTTAGTCTAGACCGTTGTCCTTTGCTGTCTGCCGCAGATGCTCAAGCGCTTCGTGTAAGGGGAGAGGCGTCGCTGTCTGCGCGAATCGCGCAAGCGCGGCGGTCAGGTGGGCCGAGGCGCAACTGTGGCCATGAAAATTGCGCTCTTGAGGCACGCCTGGAATCGGGCGCGGCCAGGGGTGAGCGCGAAAAGGAACAGGATCTCTTGCGATGTACCGATGATCGTCCCAGCCGCACGTCTCGTCGCCGGCGACGCTAATGACGCCCGGCAGCGCCGCCGGCAACATGTCGGTTCGGCCTGGAGGAGAGGACGCCACAAGCAAGGAGCCTTGCGCTTGGGCCTGTTGCACCAAGGCGCTGAGTCGATCACGGTGGTCTGGGTTCTCCGTCCCCAGACTGAGATTGATAATGTGCATCCGCTGTGCAATCGCCCACTGCAGACCCGCTTCAAGCACAGCGATAGAGGTGACAAGGGTGTCGTTCGGCGTGCGCGGGTCACGGAAAATTTTGACCGCGTACAGTTTAACGCCTGGGGCCTTGGCGCGCACGATGCCCGCGAGTGCGGTGCCGTGGCCGCGGCGATCGATGTAATCATCCGCGTGCTGCACGGTTCCGTCCTCTGCGAGGAAGAATGCAATGCCGCCGGTAACCGCGCCAACGTGTGGATGGCGCGGGTTAATGCCGCTATCGATCAGCGCCACACGGACGCCGGCGCCGGTAGCCGTAGCCGAATGTTGAACCATAAGTCGCGCATGCGAGGAGTTCACCCCCCTATCCTATGTTGTCGCGTGCGCGCCGCCTAGAGGTTGGTTTGACAGAGAAGGTTCAAAGTATAGAATGCCGACAACTCAACCTCGTAGTTTGTCGCCGGCAGGAAAGGGCGGGCATGGGAACTCAGCGATTGCAGATTATGCATGTCGGGTGGACAGTGAAGAGACTTTCTTTCATCCTATTAGGTCTGCTCTGGATGTGGCGCCCGGCTTTGGGCTGGGGTGAGGAGTCCTCCGGCGCCGCGTTGCTACAAAGCCGCTGCGGCATGTGCCATGCCGCCCAACAAGGTGGGAAATTGGAGCCCATTGAATCGGAGCGGAAGACGCCAGAGGGCTGGGAAATGACGATTGATCGCATGATCCGCATCCATGGCGTGCAGCTGCAGCCTGGAGACGGCGGCACACTGGTGAAGTACTTGAGCGATCACTACGGACTGGCTCCGTCCGAGGTTGAACCCTACCGATATGCGCTAGAAAAACGCAACAACACCGTTGCTCAGCTTGACCTGCCCAAAGTCGTGCAGGGAGCTTGTGTCCAGTGTCATTCGTATGCGCGGATCGCTTTACAACGGCGCACGCCTGACGCCTGGAAGCGCATGCCCGACCTGAAACTCGCTTTATTGACGAACACGGAAAATGTTACCGCTTCCTCTGGCCTGCTGAGCAACTTCTGGTATGAGGATGCAACGAAAGAAGCGATGCCCTCTATCATCAAGCAGCTGCCGTTTACTACGGAGGCCTGGACCAAGTGGCAGGCGGCGGCAAAACCAAACTACGCTGGAACCTGGAAAGTCGTTGGGCACGACGCTGGAAAAGGCGGGGACTATACCGGGCAATTGACACTGAAAGCTCTGGGGGATGATCGCTACGAAGGTGAGTTCACGCACGAGTTTGCCGACGGCGCGAAGGTGTCGGGAAAAACGCTTGCGATCGTATACACGGGGTTTCAATGGCGGGGGACTGCGCAGATCGACGGCGGCAAAAAGCAGCAAGAGATCTTCTTCGGCAGTGAAGACGGATCGACGTTGAGTGGGCGGCGCTTGTTCTCCGATATCGGGGACCTCGGCGCGGATGAAGAGCTCTACCGCAAGACGGATGCGGCGCATTTGCTGTCGGTGACGCCGGCGGCGCTCAAAGCGGGCGAGAAGCAATCGGTGAGGTTCTTCGGGATGAGCTTCCCCGGTGGACTTGCGGCAAACGCTGTCAATCTTGGCGAGGGAATAACCGTACAGTCGCTCAAGCAGGACGGCGATGACACAATCATCGCCGAAGTCGTAACAAATAAAGATGCGCAGGTTGGCGCGCGCCCGGTAAAGATCAATGGCGTGTCTGGCAACGCCTCACTCATCGTCTACCACACGGTCGATTATATCCGCCTCTTCCCTGAACAAGGGTTTGCCCGTCCTGGCGGCATTCGCGCCAGAAAAATGCTGGAGCAATTCGAGGCGATTGGATACTTGAACGGCAAAGATGGCGTGAAAGGCACGGCGGATGACGTCAGAATCGGACGGATAGCGCCGGTGCAATGGAAGGTAGAGGAAAACGTGACGCGTAACAATGATGATGACGTGCAGTTCGTGGGGGCGGTTGACGCCAACGGTCTGTTTATTCCCGCCGAAGACGGGCCGAACGCGAAGCGTGAGCGGTTAGAGCATAATGTCGGTGATGTCTGGGTCGAGGCATGGTATACGCCCGATGGCGCGAAGCGGCCAATCGGGGCGCGGGCGTCATTATTGGTTATGCCGGAGAAATTTAATTTTCAGCCGATTGAATGAAGAGGATTGAGTCATTGGGTGATTGACTCATTGCGTCATTGAAGAATTGCACCATTGAATCATTGAGGGATTGAGCCATTGAGCAATTGGTCTTTATCCGTCTTCAATGTTTCAATGCTCCGATGACTCAATGACTCAATTTTTCTCAATGACTCGATGATGCAATAAGAAAATGACCCGATGAAGCAATGATGCAATGAGTCAGTAAACGTATGCACCTCCACTTTCGTCCAGAGAACGCGCATGTGATTCCTTACGGAAAGGACAAGCTTCTTGTTGCGGCGAAGAGCATGTCGCTGTTTGTGATGGACGCCGCGGCTGAAGCGGTTCTGTCGTATGCCCGAGCTCACCCTCAGTTAACTGATGATGGACTGACCGCTGCGCTGCGCGAGCAGTTTACCGCAAGCGAAGTGCAGGAAACCATTCATGAGCTTGTGCGGTTGCACGTATTCACCGATGGTGAGCGTCAGGCGCGGCCGATTCAGCCCGTTGTTGATGTGTCGCGCTTTCCGGTGGGGTCGCTGGTCCTCAACATCGCCAACAAATGCAATCTGCACTGCTCGTATTGTTACGAGCCTGAAGCTGCGAAGTACGGTCCAGCGCCGGTGCAGATGGAGTGGGAGACCGCGCGCGCGAGCGTGGATTTTCTGTTTCAAAAAGCGGACGGCAACCAGGAGGTGAACCTGATCTTTTTCGGCGGCGAGGCGCTGCTCAATTTCAAGTTGCTGCAGCAGGTCGTCGCGTACGCGAAGGAAAAAGCGCAAGAGGCCGGCAAGCGCGTCGATTTTTCGCTTACGACGAACGGCACGCTCCTTACCGATGAGGTCATCGATTTCTTTCAGGAGCATCGCTTTGGCGTCACCGTGAGCATCGATGGCCCGCAAGAGCTACATGACAAGCGCCGCTTCTTCCTCACCGCGAAAGGATCGCGGAAGGGCTCTTACGAACTCCTGTTGCCTCGGCTTCAGCGGCTGTTGACGCGTTACACTGCCCGCCCGGTTGTGGCGCGAGTAACGCTGACGAAAGGAACGGTGGAGATCGTCCGCATTTATGAGCATCTCTCTGCACTCGGGTTTTTTGAGGTGGGATTCTCGCCAGTCACGGCAAGAAGTGGAGAAGATTATGGGCTTGAGCCCGCGGACCTCCGGCAGGTATTAGACGGCTTCAAAGAATTGGGCGCACGGTACGTCGAGCGGGCGCTCCGCAATCAATATACGGGATTCTCCAATCTGAGTACACTGCTGACTGATCTCCATGCCGGCACGAACAAATTGTTTCCTTGCGGCGCAGGATTAGGGCTGCTCGATGTCGACGGCAATGGAGATGTGTATCTCTGTCATCGGTTCCCCGGCTCGGAAGAGCATAAGTATGGAAACGTGAAGGATGGTTTGCAGTACGAGCGCCTCAACGAGTTTCTCAATGGCGCCCACGTCGGCAATAAACCGGTCTGTCAGACGTGTTGGATTCGTGGGCTATGTGGCGGCGGCTGTTACCATGAAGCCTACACCCAGTTTGGCGACGGCGCGCTACCGAATTTGCACTATTGTGACTTCCTGAGGGAGTGGACAGAATACGGCATCAACGTATACATGAAACTGCAAGCGGAAAATCCGGAGTTTGTAGAAACGTATGTACTGCGCGGGCGCGGCGATGCGCCAAAGGAACTGACATAAGGATCTATGGAGTTCATTGAGTCTATGGAGTCTGTGAAGTTTTGACCTTAAAGACCCTAAAGGGCTCTACAGACGGAGTGAGAAGGAGAGTGGTATGAAACACCTGAAAGCGGCGAACCAGAAGGCGGAAGCAGTGGAAAAAGCGCAAGCCGTGCAAGAAGACATCGTTGGCATGGCCATGCCTGGAGGATGCACCACCGTCTTTAATCCAGGCTGGGAAGCCAATATGTGGGGCGGCACAAGCGGCATGTGTGCGCCGATGGAAGCCGATCTGCTGAGCTGCGCCAACATGTGTTGGTGGCCCGCCCAGGTGCCGGATAGTCTGCAATCCTCACCGGAATGGGCAAAAGCCTGCTCTGGTATGAACCAAGAGGATTGGAAGAACTTTGAAGTCGTGTTCCCGAAGGTCAATTGAAGGGCGTGCTCCGCGCGCCAGCGGAACTGTAGAGAGGGAGGAGGTGGGTTGTGAAACCAAAAGACAACCGCCACGCGCGGTTTTTCTTCTTTCTGAGCCTGACCATCATATGTCTCCCTCACGTTGCCTGGGCGAAATGGTACCTGCTCGCTTCCGCCCATCCGAATAATTTAATCGTTGTTGATACCGAAACGGACACGGTCGTCAAAGATATCGCGCTGGAAGGAAAGGGACCGGCGATGAATATCGCTACGAATCCCGCCCATCCGCAATACGCCTACGTGATCAACAATCTCGCGCAGTCCGTCGCCATGGTCGATCTTGATGAAGGGAAGCAGGTGACAAGTTTTCCGCTTTCCAACGAAAATGAACTCGTGCGCACCATGGCGATTGACGTGAACGCGCAAGGCTCCCGCCTGTTTATTCATGAGATGCCGGTGAAGAAGGATGTGGGGAGCTATGAAGCGCAAGAGAATCGCGTTCGCGTCATTGATCTTAGTACAAATACAACGGTGCGCACCTTTCCCGCACCGCGGCAAGTGATGTCGATGGCGTCGTCGAAGGACGGCAAGCGTCTGTATCTGTTCAGCGTCGGTCAAGACATCACGGTCTTTGATGTCGACCAAGGCAAACAGATTGACACTATTCCCCTCCTCAATCGTAATGTGACCGGCATCGCTCGAACTGATGGCTTGCCGGTCTTCAACCTGTACCAGGAGTATGACTACGTCCTCTCTTTCGGGACGATCACCACTGATACGGCCGGCAAGATGACTCTTGGCGTCGGCTGGCTCGACCTGAAGCAAGAAAATCCCCAGCTGCATTTGACTGAACTGCAACCTTTTACGGCTGAGAATTACGCTCTGACGGGAACGGTCGCGCCCAAGACGGGCAAGGTGTACTTTAGTTACAACAATCTGTGGCGTCTTGATGCAAAAACGCGCAAGGTGGAGAAATCCGTTCCCTTGCCAAACACCTTGTTTGCCGTGTTCATGCACCCTGAAGGCGACAAACTTTATGTGGGGGCGAACTGGCATGAGATTTCCGTGTTCGATCCCGAGTCGCTCGAACTCATTAAGAAAATCCCTCTTGGGCATACCCAGAGCGGCAGTGGAAGCGATATCCGCTTCGTGCAGCGCTAAGCAAGAAAGAAGTGAATCCTGGAAGTCCAGAAAGATGAGTCATTGCGAGCGGAGCGAAGCAATTTTTGCTTGAAAAAGAGATTGCTTCGTCGCCCTAGGGCTCCTCGCAATGACAGCTTCCTTCCACATGAAGACCTGCTCTGAGAGAGATTGTCTTCCTATGCCACGGTTGTCTTCGTCTCGCCGTAGGTTTTTACAAACCGCAGCCGCTGCTCTGCTCTGGGAGCGAACTGGTCTGGTCTTCGCGGACAATGAGCCGTCCACAATAGGGAATGCCTCGCCGCACAGGTTTGCAGAGGTCGTCAAGCGTCGGGCGATGATCCGCTCCTACAAAAGCGACCCTGTGCCGGAAGAGAAGATTCAACAGCTCTTGAAGTACGCCGTCCGTGCGCCGAGCGCCGGCAACTTGCAACCGTGGGAGTTTATTGTTGTCAAGAGTCCAGAAGTACGCGCCAGGCTGGCCGAGGCCACGGGCAAGCAACTCTCGGTCGTCACTGCGCCAGTGACGATCGTGACGTGCGCCGATATTCAGCGTGGGGGCAAATCCGGCGGACGCGGCTCTTTTTTTAGTCTGGTTGATACGTCATTCGCCTCGTTGCTCATTTTGTTAGGCGCGGTCGAACAAGGCTTAGGCGCGTGTTTCGTGGGGTCATACGACCCGGAAGCAGTGGCGAAGCTGCTGGCTTTGCCCGAGTATGTGCGGCCAGTTGGCTTGATCACCATCGGTTATCCAGCCGAACAGCCCCAGAAGCCAAAAACGCCACATCTTCCCTTAAAGAAAGTCGTGCATGTGGATAAGTGGTGAGAAGAGTCGTCAGTTTTCAGTCGCCAGTTGTCAGAAGCGACTACGAGCGTCTCGCTTTTGTCCTTTTGGAGAAATATAGACCTATACCAGCGAAGGGCGACGACAGTTCAACCATCGCTCAACAACAGATCAGCGTCAGGCCTCGCGTCTGAACAGTCAAGCGACGCAAGCCTACCCGTAATGAAGCCTTCTTGATTGACGAGGCCAAGCGAGCAGAATTGATCGCTGCAGATCCAAAAAGCGCCGAAATCATCAAACCATTCCTACGTGGTCGGGACATCAAGCGTTGGCGGGTGGAATGGGCAGGTTTGTATCTCAAAAGGCGATGGGAGGCCGTCAACGCCGCTGAACGGGAAGAACTGCGTGCAACTCCTATAGCGCGGAAGTTTCAGCAACTGGCGGCACTCATGGCTTCGGTGTCACAGCTCGGATGGGCCGATAAGCTCGCGGAAGAGGAGGCCGCAGTCCGTGACCGTTGGAATCGACTCAAAAGGATTCTTAGTGCCTGAACGGGAAGAATCCCTGGCTCCGCTGCTCACGGCTCTGCGTGACCTTGTCGCCTGGTTACAGGCCACACACGTCGCAGGTGTCGTAATTGGCGGTGTGGCCGCCTCACTCCTCGGTCGCCCCCGAGTGACACGGGATGTAGACGCAGTTGTGTTGCTTGACGAAAGTAACTGGGGCGCATTCCTCGCTGCAGGAGCGCAGTTCGGATGTGTCCCTCGACTCTCTGACGCTCTTGCCTTCGCCCAAAAGGCGCGGGTTCTCTTGGTTCGCCACGAGTCGAGCGGTATCGATGTAGATGTTGCGTTCGGAGCTTTGCTGTTTGAAAAGGAAGCCATTGCCAGGACTATGTGGAATCAGTCTTCCTTTGCCAACCCCCGAAGATCTGATCGTCATGACGGCTATTGCGCACCGTCCGCGGGATGTACTCGATATCGAGTCTGTCATGGGCGCTCACCCCAAGTTGAACCTGCGCCAAATACGTCGATGGGTGCAGGAGTTCTCAGCCGCCTTAGACGCGCCAGAAATCTTGCAGGATCTGAACGCCATTCTGGCTCGGCGACGGAAGCGGAAGAAATGAAGAAACGAGTCACAAAAAGTAAAATACTTTCAATTTCAATGCTGTCATTCTAACCCGCGCAAGCGACAAGCCATCTTCGCTGACCATCAGCGCCATGACTTGACAGCTCGCGCCAATCCCGACTAAGAGCATGGGCGGAGGAAACTGATTATGGCGGGACTTTTGAAGGACAAAGTGGCGTTAGTGACGGGTGCGGGTTCAGGCATCGGGCGCGCGACGGCGCTCGCGTTTCATCGCGAAGGGGCGAAGGTGGTTGTTTCTGATGTGGCGGTCGAGAGCGGTGAGGAAACCGTCAGGCTCATCAAGCAAGCTGGGGGTGATGCGGTCTTCGTCAAGGCCGATGTCTCACAGGCTGCGGATGTTGAAGCGTTGGTCAAGACGGTCGTGCGCACCTACGGGCGGTTAGACTGTGCGCACAACAACGCCGGCGTGCCTGGCCCCAATAAACTGACCGTCGATATCACTGAGGAGAAATGGAACCAGGTCATTGCCGTCAATCTTACTGGCGTATGGCTGTGTATGAAATTTGAGCTTGCGCAGATGGCCAAACAAGGAAGTGGGGCTATTGTGAACACCTCTTCTGACGCTGGCCTCATTGGGCTGCGACGGGGCGCGGCCTACGTCGCTAGCAAGCATGGCGTGATCGGGCTCACCAAAACGGCGGCGTTGGAATACGCCAAAACCGGCATCCGCGTGAACGCGGTCTGTCCTGGGCCGATCGATACGCCGATGCTGCGCGGCTCGGGCGGAGAGCGCGTGGAGCGCTTCATCGATAAAATGGTCGCCGCACAACCGGGAGGCCGATTAGGGAAACCCGAGGAAATCGCTGAAGCCGTGGTGTGGCTCTGTTCTGACGCTGCTTCCTTTGTCACCGGGCACGCCTTGCCTGTTGATGGCGGCTATATGGCGCAGTAAATCTGTATGGATGGTGCGTTAAGATATGGATGAAATAAAGCAGAGAGACGCGCCACGGCGCGCCTCTCTGAACGAAAAGTAACGTTCACTATGCGCGAATTTTATTGGAGCCTCGTCTGGTTCTTCGCGTGTCTGCTGTGGCGACCCGTCTACGCTGATCTTCCCGTGGCCGTCATACAACGCGCTTTTTTCCCATATGCGACGGGCAAGCCGAGCGCCGAAGGACTCGCGCCTGGAACTGTTATTTCCAGGGACTCCTGGGAGGCCGCCCAAAATTATCTTCCCCCGGAAATTCTTGACCGTGTAAAGACAGGAGAATTATCTTTTGCCGTGCAAGACACAACGGATCTGCCGGTGAGCGACGCCTATATCGAAGCGACCAGACAGCATGCCGAGTCCGTGCGCATTGGCGCTGATGGCGAACTCGAAGGCTATGTCGCGGGGTTGCCTTTCCCGGCGATTGATTCGGCAGATCCCCAGGCCGGCGTAAAAGCAGCCTGGAATATCCGCCATCGCGACTTTGGCGACGTGATGCAGGTATGGAACACCTTTCGCCTGCTGCCTGCTTCCGGTTCGGCGGAGCGGGAGATCGAAAACTATTATGTCGTCGCCTATGGCATGCATCGTCCGCAGAGAGACGGCGTGAATCCGAACAAGTGGGCGGCGGATGGCGTCTTGTACAAAGAATTCTTTCATATTTTATCGCCGTTCGATCTCAAGAACTCGATGTCGCTGAAACTCCGGTACATGCGGGATCATCGCAATGATGACAATTGGGTCTATAGTCCGGCGAGTCGCAAGATCCGCAAAGTGATCATGAAGATGGACGAAGCCTCGTACGACTCCGGCTTTCTCAATGAAGACTTCTTTGGTTATTGGGGCTACCTGCGCTCTTGCACCTGGAAGTTCCTTGGCGAACGCCTGCTGCTCGCTCCGGTCGGCGTGAGGGCGGCGACGGCGACCTTTGGGGGTCGCGGAAACTGGTATCCGGTCGATCCGTGGGAGTTGCGGGAGATGATCGTGCTCGAATGCACGCCGACCGCCCATGGGCATATCTACAAGAAACGTGTCCTGCACATTGACAAGCAGATGTTCGTCCCAGTGTATGTGCTGTTTTATGATCAGGACGGGAAACATCAGAAGACCTTGTTCGAATTGTATGGCAATCCGAAATACGACCCGGGCAATGAACTGGTGCGTTTCCCGGTGTGGGTGGGTGAGACGATGATTGATTATGAAATGGAAATGGCGACGATTACCGCTATTACGAAAGCGACATACACAGAGCAATTACCTGATGATTTTTTCAACCTCGATCGGATCATGGCGCGAGGACAGTAGGAAGGAACGAGTGACGGGTCCTGAGTGCTGAGGAGAAGGCGGAGAGATGAACGCTAGACACCAGAGTGGAAACGCGGAAGGCGGAAGGCGGAAGGCGGGGGGCGAGGGTAGGCGCGTCAATTTAGCGGATTGCTTCTCCCAAGCCCCGTTTTTCCGTTTCCCCGTCTCCCCGTTTTTTCTTCTCTCCTTCTTCCTGTTGCCCATTGCCCATTGCCTGTTGCCTTTTTCTAAAATCCACGCCGACTTCACTTTTGGGCCGCTGTCGCTCTCCGGCAATGTCCAAACCCAACAACTCTTCCGCCATCCCGAACCGGACAAGTGGTCGATCATTCAACAGCGCAACGTGGCTCGCCTACGATTGGAATATGATTGGATTGTAGAAGGGCAGGCGTTTGACCGTCTCAGCGTCCCGTGGATTCGCCGTGCGCATCTCGTTGTATTGTATCGCGGGGTCTACGATAGCCTCTACGATTTTCTGCCTGGACCACGACAGGAAGTGTTTCCCTACCGTGGTGTGACGCGGCGTGACGGTAAGCTTTCTGATCTTACTCAGGGGGCGGCGCACGCCCTGCGTTTCGAGAGTGTTTTCCGCGAAGCGTACAGCGATATCGAATTTGCGGATATTCCCCTGACGCTGCGCTTGGGGCGACAGATGATCGTGTGGGGCGAGTCGGACAATCTGCGCATGCTTGACCGGACGAACGCCCTGGATACGACATGGCATAGTGGCGGGCTGGGGATGGAAACGTGGGATGAATTGCGCATTCCTTATTGGACCATCAAAGGGCTGTACAGCTTCGGCAAGGTTGGTCCGCTGATCGACACGTTTCTGGAGACGTACTGGGTTCCCGGCCATTGGACGCCCTCGAAGATTGGTTTCTTACCAGGGCGATCCTGGGGGTTGCCGTTTACGAATCCCTTTGTTGGCAGTCCCGCCGGAGGCAATTTCAAGCTGCTCAACGGGACGGTGCTGGGACGGCAGGGCGACTATGACAAAAACCCCGGCGAGAGCAGTCAGGTTGGCGTGCGCGTGGGCGCGATGACGCCGCAGGGGCTGTCGTTCACGCTGAATTACCTCCACCAGCGCATCGCCCAAGATGACGGCATGAGCACCACCAGCCTGCGCGGACGCAATCAATGTCGCCTTGGCGCGTTCAACTGTGTCTCAGAGTCTGATGTTGCCTTCCAGAACACGCTGCTCATTGGCCGCGGCGTTCTACCTGCTGAAGCATATTATCCCTACGTGCATACCCTTGGCATTTCCGCCAGCTATGCCGACAGCGAACACACTGAAGCCGTGTGGCGCATGGAAACTATTTATGAGTTTGGTAAACCATTCGCTGACAAACGCAAACCGATTCGCATCCTTGATGACCATGGCGCTCTCACGCCGAGCGGCTTTTTCGGGATCAAGAAGAGCGACGCGTGGCAGGCGTTCATTGGCTTCGATCGGCCCACGTGGATTCGGCCCCTCAACCGGCGCACCACGTTTTTTCTCACGGCGCAACTGTTCTGGCAATACATTCCTGCAGGAACTTCGCGATTTCAGGGGCAACTCGCGCCAACGGATAAAGTACGGAACTGGGAAGTAGTGGGCACGCTCGCGGCCAGCACGGTATACCTCAAAGGCACGCTATTGCCGCTGGCGTTTATCGTGCTCGATCCGATCAATCACTACAGCGCGCAATTCAGTTGGCTTGTAGATTATTACGTCACGCCGCGGCTGATCGTGCGTCTTGCGCAGAGCTACTTCTTTGTGCCAGGGTTTGGCGGGCGGGTGGACGAAACCTGGGGACTTGGGGGGCTCTTCCGTCGCCGTGATGAGACGCTGATGAGAGTGACGTACCAATTCTGAGGATTGTGACATCGGGTCATTGAGTCATCGGGGCATTGAAACAGTGAAGACGGATAAAGACCAATTGCTTAATGGCTCAATCCCTCAATGATTCAATGGTGCAATTCTTCAATGGCTCAATCGCTAAGGAGGGAAACGTGATGCTATATGATCTACTGTTAAAGGGTGGCGAAGTGATTGATCCTGGTTGGCCGTTTCGGGGCAGGGCCGATGTCGCGGTGAGCAAGGGAAAAATCGCAGCGGTCGCGGCGGATATCGCCGCCACGGAAGCAGCCAGGGTGATCGATGTCAGCGGGAAGATTGTGTGTCCTGGATTGATTGACATTCACGCGCATACCTTCATCAATGCTCATGATATGGGAGATGAAACCGATCAGCGCTGTGCGGCGAGTGGCGTGACGACCCTGGTCGACGCCGGGAGTTCCGGTTCAGCGACGTTTCCAGGTTTACGCCGTTACGTTGCCGATCATTGCCAGGTGCGGCTGCGTTGTTTCATTCATCTCTCTGCGTTAGGACTCATTCATCTTCAGGTCGGCGAGCTTATGCACCTGGCGTATGCCGACCCCGAAGGCTGTGCGCGCACGATTCGTGAAAATCGCGACCTCGCCATTGGCGTGAAATTGCGCTTCAGCAATAATGTCGTGCCTGACAACGCTGGGACCGAGCCATTACGTCTTGCGCGCCAGGCGGCGGATATGGCTGAGGTCCCGCTCATGGTGCATATTACCGACGCCTTATTGCCGGTGCCGAAGATTCTCGAATTCATGAAACCTGGCGACATCGTCACGCACTGCTTTCACCGCTATCAGTACGGCATCATGGGACCGGAGAAGAAAGAGATTCTGCGTGAGGTGCAGGATGCGCAAAAAGCCGGCGTGATTTTCGATTGCGCGCACGGACGGATGCACTTCACTTTCCCGTTCGTGCGTATGGCCCTGGAAAAAGGTTTCATGCCTGACACCATCGCCACAGATCTCACCATCCCGAGCGCTACGCGCGGTCCGGTCTTTGATCTACCGACGACCATGTCGAAACTGCTCAATCTCGGCATGAGCCTGGAGGATGTAATTCTGCGGACGACCGCGAATCCCGCGCGAGCAATTGATGAAGCGGGCAACATCGGCGCCCTGAAACCTGGCGCAGTGGCTGACGTTGCTGTGTTCTCGCTCGAACGCGGACAATTTGACTTTATTGATACAGACCAGAACCATATGCTCGGCGAGCAGCGGCTCGTTACGCAGTTGACGCTGAAGGACGGACGGGTGTGGTATCGGGCGCCAAGATAGGAAGGAGACGGTGTGTGGTAAACTGGACCGAAACTATACGTCGTTGTTTGGATTCGGAGCGGGTGTGGTGCTCTGGTCATGCAAGGCGGGAGATGCGAGAAGAAGAGTTTGGTCCTATTGAAAGATTCAGCCAAGAATGAGCGGGTCCGTGCCGCCCTGCGCAAAGCGGGGCTGAAGTAAATGCGGAATGATGAATAACGACCAAGCAACAAGCGCCGAGTAAAAAACGCCTCCTTCTTTATGTCTTGCGCCTGACCCTTGACTCCCGCCTTTGGTGACGTATAAACGAAGAAAAAGTATACGTCACCTCGCAAGGCTATGCACACTAAACTTACCCTCCGACTAGAAGAAGCGCTCGTTGAGAAAGCAAAAGTCTGGGCTAAGGAACGAGGTATTTCGCTGTCGCAAGCGGTGGCGGAGTTCTTTGCCCAGTTGCCGGAAAAACGCAAGAAGAAGGACCTTTCTCAGCTTACCCCCTGGACTCGTCGTTTAGTCGGTGTGGCTGCGAGCAAAGGGGCTGCGCCAACGGACGAGGAAGTTCGCCATGATTACTTGGAATATCTTGAAGCGAAGCACCGATGAAGCGCGTGCTCTACGATACCACCGTGCTTCTCGATGTCACATTGAAACGGGAACCCTATCTTGCCGCTTCGGCGGCGGCGCTTGATATGGTGGGCCAGGGGAGGGTGGAGGGATACATTGCCGGACACGCCATTACGACCCTGTTCTATATGCTCCAGCGGCAAATTGGTGCGGCCAAGAGCCGCCAGGTATTGATCGATCTTTTAGCAAAGATGCGTGTCGCGCCTGTGACAGACGCCGGAGTTCGCCAAGCGCTGAGCGGGGCGTTTAAGGATTTTGAGGATGGGGTAACGCATGCCGCAGCTCAAGCCGCAAAGGTTGCGGTGATCGTGACTCGTAATGTCAGTGACTTCACCAAAGGGACAATCCCTGCTGTTCTCCCTGAAGTGTTTGCGCTGAAAGAACGGGAGGGGGAAGAAGACGCCTGACAGTCCCCTTTGTTGGGGTAGCGCTTATGCTAGTAAGCCGTACCTGAAAGTGATAAGGACACCACCAGCAACCACGAAGGAGAACACAATGGCCGGCAAATATTTCGACGAATTAGAAGTGGGACAAGTCTTTAAACACCAACCTGGGCGCACGGTCACTGAGACCGATAATCTGTTGTTCTCTACTCTCACGCTCAACATGCAGCCGCTCCATCTCGACGCGGAATTTTCCAAGAACGCCGAGTTCGGTCAGCGGCTGGTGAATAGTATTTTTACGCTGGGCCTGGCAGTAGGCGTATCCGTTGCCGATACAACGCTAGGCACAACAGTTGGCAACCTCGGCTTTGAGAAGGTCGAGTTTCCCAAGCCGGTGTTTATTGGCGACACCATCTACGCAGAAACCGAAGTCGTTGAGAAGCGTGAATCAAAATCCCGTCCACAGTGGGGCATCGTCGTGTTCGAACACCGCGCTACGAATCAACGCGGAGAAATAGTCATGCGCTGTCGCAGAGCGGGGATGATGCGGAAAAAAAGTGAAAAGTGAAAAATAGAAAGTGAAAAGTAGGATAGTAGGATAGATGATGGATTAAAACCCTAATTACTTTCTACTGTGTGCTTTCCGCTCTTTATGTGGAGGTTCCCATGTCGCGTCTACGCCGCGCCGTGCATTTCGTGCCCGGCGCTAATGAGAAAATGCTGCAAAAGTCTCTGGCGCTGCCGGCGGATTCGCTTGTCCTTGATTTAGAGGACGCGGTGACGCCTGACAATAAAGATTCCGCACGTGAGGTGGTTACTCGCTGGCTCAAGGAAGTCGATTTTGGCCGCCAGGAGCGCATGGTGCGGATGAATCCGCTTGATACGCCGTGGGGCGTGAAAGATCTTGAAGTCACCATGCAGGGCAAGCCGGATTCGTATCTCGTGCCGAAAGTGCGGACAAAGGATGACCTCCTCAGGATCGACACGATTATCAGCCGGATGGAGCGTGAGTATGGATATTCGCCAGGTGGGGTAAAGTTGGTCGTGCTTGCCACGGAAACGCCGCAAGGATTGCTCAACATTCGTGACTTTGGCTCGTGCCCTCGCGTGGATGCACTGTCATGGGGCGCTGAAGATTTGTCCGCCGCGATTGGCGCGCGGAGAAATCGTGATGAACATGGGCAGTTCCTGGAAGTGTTTCGTTATGCACGCATTATGACCCTGCTCGCCGCCACGGCAGCAAACGTGCAGCCGCTCGATACAGTTTTTGTCGATATCAAAGATATCGAAGGACTGCGCCGCGATTGTCGGGAAGGCGCGTGGATGGGCTTCACCGGTAAGATCACCATTCATCCAAGTCAGATTGAGGTGGTGAACGAAGTATTTACGCCATCACCAGAAGAGATTGCTGAAAGCAAGGAGCTGTTAGCGGCGTTCGAGGAAAATCAGAAAGCCGGGAGAATGGCCTTTAGCTTCAAAGGCCAGATGGTAGACGTGCCGCACTTGACCCGGGCGCGGACGATTTTGGAGCGGGCACGGTTGGCAGGACTCAGCACGTAAAATTGCGGCATGCGGAGTGCGGGTGATCGGCCTCATGACTCAATGGCGCACTGACTTAATCTTTCAATGGAGCAATTCAATATGATTGGCGTCGTCACTTGCGGCTATCATGTTCCCTTCCACCGTCTTGAACGCGAGAAGATTGGTCAGGCTTGGGCGCGGCGAGCAGGGAAGGGCGAGCGCGCGGCGATTTATTTTGACGAGGATGCGCTGACGCTTGGCCTTGAAGCGGCGCAGCGCTGCCTGGAAGAGAAAGGCAAAGGCGGCATCGACGGCTTGTACTTCGCCTCAACCTCGGCGCCGTTCTGGCAGCGCTCGTCCGCCAGTTTCATAGCGGCGGCGTGTGACTTGCCCGCGGAATGCGAGACCGTAGATTTCGCCGGCAGCCTTCGCTCGGCAACGTCCGCCCTGCGGACTGGGGTGGATGCGCTGCAAAGCGGCAGGCTTTCGCGGGTGCTGATCACCGCGGGTGAGGTACGCAACGGCCAGCCGAATGAAGGAGAGGAGGAGTGGTTTGGTGACGCTGGCAGCGCGGTGATGCTTGGGCGTGATGGCGTGGTGGCGGAGATCGTTGCATTGGCGTCGCGTTCAGACGATTTCCTGGATGAATGGCGGCGTGACACTGATAGTTTCGTCCAGACGCAAGCCTCGCGGTTTACCACCGAGCGTGGATACCAGGCGAGCCTTGTCGCCGTAGGCAAAGCGTTGGTGCAGAAGAGCGGGCTGCAAGCGCAAGATTTCGCCAAGATCATCCTTCCTTCTCCGGACGGCCGCGCGCATGTAAACGCCGCGAAGAGACTGGGCTTCCAGGATGCGCAAATCCAGAATCCTCTGTTTCAAGAAGTTGGCGCCTGCGGCAGCGCTGCGCCGTTTCTCTTGCTCGCCGCAGCGCTGGAGAAGGCGAAACCCGGAGATCGTTTGTTGCTGCTGGCCTATGGTGAGGGTGCGGACGGTTTTGTGCTGCGCGTCACAGAGGAGATCACCAGGCGCGCGCTTTCCCGCTCGCTCTCTGATCACCTCAGCGAGAAGCGTTTATATCCTTCGTATACGATTTTCAGAAAGATGCGGGAGTACTACGCGGAGAACGAAGAGGGACCGGAACTCTCTAATGTGTTTCTGGCAAAAGAAGAGAAACAGAATGTGCGGCTCTACGGCACGCAATGCCTGCGCTGCGGCACGCGCCAATACCCGATTGCCCGGGTGTGCATCGCCTGCCAAAACCATGACTCCCTGCAAGAAGTGCCGCTGGAACGTACAGGCAGTGTCTTTACGTTCACGCGAGATCATCTCTATGTTGCGCCTGATTCGCCGACGATCATGTCGGTGGTCGATCTTCAGCAAGGCGGACGCCTCTATATACAGATGACCGATGTCGATCCTGAAGACGTGCGGGTTGGCGATGAAGTCGTCCTTACGTTGCGTCGCCGCAAGGAGGGACCGACGATGCATCACTATTATTGGAAGTGCCGACCGGTGCGCTAGAAAGGCAAGCGTCGGCTGCGCAACTGTCAAACAGGAAGTCTTGTAGTCAAGCCTGTTTGACAATCCCCCAGGCGCTGTGGAGAAAAGCTCTCTATCTTTTTCGGCCTGTTTTCTTTCATCTCTGGGTCATACGCGCTTCACAGAAGGTGGCCAAGATTTTGCTGATATCTCACCTTATGGAGGAATGGGATATGAGCAAACCGGTGGTGCTCATTGCCGAACGAGACGCCAAACTACGGAGAAGATTGTTCGCTCAGTTACTGTGCCAAGGGTTCGATGTCATCACCGCGCCGCGGTTGATGAGCGCCTTGCGCATTTTGCGTCATCGCCGTGATATCAATGTCTTCATCGTGAGTGCTTCTCTGGAGACACCCGGCGATGGCGTCGTACTCGCTCGGCTCACGAATCGTTGTCAGCGCGCCCCGCAAATCATCCTTATAGCAGAGAAAAATACCCAGGAATGGAAAACCGCTGCTCAGGAGGCTGGAGTAGCCGCGTATTTCGAGCAACCATGCTCGTGGCAAGAGGTGCTGGCCAGCGTGCAGCGCTGCTGCACCTCTGGCGCTGCCCGTAAAAGCGGCTCACCGGCTATGGATGAGCATTACTAACAGGCTCTCTTGTATCAATTGTGAACCACGGGCTTGATCCTTCCCGGAGCAACAGCGTATAAGCTAAAGGCAAACCAGCGCTTAGCTGGACAACCCTCAGCAAAACGCTGACCGGGAAGGAGGCTTCCATGGCCCATTCGATTAAAGATCAGGTTGCGGTGATTGGCGTCGGATGCATCAAGTTTGGCGATAATTTTGATCAAGGCTATGAGGAGATGGCGGTCGAGGCAGCATTTGCCGCCTTCCATGACGCCAAGATTACTCCAGAAGAAATCGACGCAGCCTGGCTTGGCACCTATTCTCCTGCCCAAGGGCACGGCAAAGCCGCCGTCTCTCTTGGCGATGCGCTCCGGTTGTACAATAAACCAATCTCACGAGTGGAAAATTTCTGCGCCACGGGAACCGACGCCTTCCGCCATGCTGTGCTTGCTGTGGCCGCCGGCGTCTACGATAGAGTGCTTGTCCTCGGCGTAGAGAAGTACAAAGATCGGCCCGGTCGGGGTCTCGCCCGTGAAGGCGTGCATCCGTACCATAACGATGGATCAACAGCTCCTGGCCTCTTCGCTCTGGCCGCAACGCGTTACATGCATACGTATGGCATGACGCGGGAGACGCTGGCCAAGGTGTCGGTCAAAAATCACTACAACGGCTCGCTGAATCCTAAGGCGCATCTGCAGAGAAAAGTAACGACCGAAGAGGTGTTGACCGCGCCGATTGTGGCGTATCCGTTTGGATTATTCGATTGTTGTCCGACGACTGACGGCGCCGCGGCAGCGATTGTCTGCCGCGCCGATTTGGCCAAGCAGTATCGCGACGATTACATCCTGGTGAAAGGCGTGGGGTTGGCCGTGACCAGCGGGCGTCCATTCATGGACCCGACGTATGATTACCTCGGCTTCCGCGCGACGCAGCAGGCCGCCGCTCAAGCGTACGCAATGGCGGGCATCAAGGACCCCCTCAAGGAGATTGACGTCGCTGAAGTGCACGACTGTTTTACGTGGACTGAGATCACAAATTATGAGGACTTAGGATTCGCGAAAAAGGGCGAAGGGGCCAAGTTGATCGAGGAGGGACGCACAGCGCTGACTGGCGATATTCCAGTCAATCCCAGCGGCGGCTTGAAGTCGTTCGGTCATCCGATTGGGGCGAGCGGCGTGCGCATGGTGTATGAAATCGTGACGCAACTGCGCGGGCAGGCGGGACCTCGTCAGGTCAAAGACCCTAAGTTAGGGCTCGTGCACAACGTCGGCGGACCAGGTGCAGTGTCATGCGTGGCGGTGTTGGGACAACCGTAGGAGAGGGACGAGAGACTCGGGGCTAGAGGTTAGGGAAAAGTAGGGGCACGGCGCGCCGTGCCCCTCTATGGAAGAGCTCCTTTTCTGCCAGAGTGTGATTACCGATTTTGATCGTCAAAATTCATTAGGGTGTGGAGAGGGGCCGTTTGGGGGTGCACGAAGCACGCCCTCATACTGAGGAGAAGCGACGTATGATGCTGAAGGATAAAGTTGCTGTGGTGACTGGCGCTGGCGGCGGCATTGGCCGTGGGATTGCGGTGTTGCTCGCCAAAGAGGGCGCAAAAGTTGTAGTCAATGACATCGGCGGGAGCGCCTCTGGTGAAGGCCGTGATACGGCCCCGGCGGATAAGGTGGTAGCGGAAATTACTGCTGCTGGCGGCGCGGCGGTGGCGAACTATGATTCTGTCGCCAGTCTGGCTGGCGGGGAGAAGATTATTGGAACTGCACTGGAAAAATTTGGTCGCATCGACATTGTGGTGAATAACGCGGGGATTCTGCGGGACCGTATGATTTTCAACATGAGTGAAGAAGAATGGGATGCGGTGATTAACGTGCATCTCAAGGGAAGCTTCGCCTGCACGCGCGCCGCGGCGCCGCATATGCGCCAACAGAAGAGTGGACGCATCATCAATATTACTTCGACTTCCGGCTTGATCGGCAATTATGGGCAAGCCAACTATGCGGCAGCTAAAATGGGCATTGTCGGGTTGACAAAGGCGACCGCCCTGGACCTGGGACGCTACGGCGCCACGGCGAACTGTATCGCGCCTTTTGCCTGGACGCGCATGATCGGGACCATTCCGACCGAAACGGAGGCGCAGAAGCGACGGGTCGAAAAGCTGAAAAAAATGGATCCGGGGATGATCGCCCCCTTGGTGGCGTTCCTTGCCAGCGACGCCGCGCAGGAAGTCACCGGGCAAATCTTCGGCGTGCGCGCCAAAGAAATTATTCTCTTCTCGCAGCCCCGGCCCATCCGCCAAATCGCCGATATGGAAGGGTGGACGCCGGAGAAAGTGGCCGCGGTGATTCCTGACGCTTTCAAGAACTCATTCTACAAACTTGATGTGACGACTGATGTGTTTCCGTATGATCCCATAGTATAACTTTATCGCTAGCGCCTCCTTTTGCTCACGCAACACGTTTCACGTATTACGTGTTGCGTGTTGCGTGACGATCAATTGAAGGTTGTCAGTATGCCGACGAACAGTCCCTCGGTCATTGATGAAATCTGTGACTACGCCCTGAGCGTCGCGGCTGATATGCCGTGGTTGAGCGAGCCGCTCACCAAAGGACGCGGCCGCGCGTATCTGTTGCAGCATATTCCTCGGAATCGCGTGTTGAGTTCGGTCATACGACCGGCGTGGATGAGCCGTTGCCCGGATCTGGCGGTCGTGCGGAAAACCATCGGCCAGATGCGCGAAGAATTGGTCTGCGATGACCAGATCGCCCAGCCGCATACTGCCATCCTCTGGCAAATGGGCCGCAACGTTGGGCTCACCGATGAACAGATGAACACCACCAGGCCTGTGCCCTTGGTCGAGGTGGCGTTCAATGTCTGGGAGAATATTGCCCGCACGCGTCATTGGATCGCGGGGTGGCTGGCGACCTCGGTGGATGAGTTCATTATCACCGCCATGCCGAAACACAACTTCCAGGCTGAAGCCTGGAGAAAAACGTTTGGGCTCAATGAAGAACAGGTGTTTTTCTTTACTTACCATACGAAAGCGGATGATGAGCATGCCGGCCGGCGTGTGTGGGAGCCGATTGTCCGTCATCTGACGAACGACAAAGACAAACAGGAAGTGATTGACGGCATGAAGCTTGCCCTCACCGCGCTCACGTTGTTCTATCAAGGCATTTGCGAGTTGGGCGATCAGATGGACCGGGATAAGTCCTGAGTAATGAGTCCTGAGTCCTGGGTAGAAGTCTTCTTTCCTCGGGACTCGGCGCTCGGAACTCGGGATTAAGGTGGAGCGAAGTTATGTCCGTCAATGCAAATCTCAAACGTTTAGTTGATCTTGCTGCTCCGTACTGGGCCGGGGAAGCTGAGGTGGTGTGGACATATTTTCAGAGTCCCACGCGCACCAAAGACACAGACTTGCTGTGGCTGCGCCGGCAATGTTTCAAGGAAATTTGGGGATCTGGCGTTGGCGATAAGAAGAAAGGTTTGTTTCAAGGGCCGGTCGCCTATCTCAACGACGTGTTTCCCAAGATTGATAAGGAAGTTGACCGGCACGAAGTGCTCGATGTCATTGACGACCTGCGCACCGAGTTTTTTCACTATTGTCTATTTGCCGATATTTACGACTTCCTCAGCGGCGAGAAGCTCAATCCGGAACAACTGACTGGCTGGGAAGCGGATAATGAACTTGCGCGTATTCGCTATGAATACCGCGAACGCCGCGGTAAACTCGGCTATTTTGCCGTGCGCTTTACCGAAGGCGGCTATTGCAGTATGTACTCCGCTGGCATGCGATTGGCAGGATCAGGTGAGCTCAATAATCGTATCGCCACGGCGTGTAAGCATGTGTATGACGACGAAATCGGTCATATGCGCGCAGGGTTTATTGGTCTGGCGAAACAAGAGCTCGCCCCTGCCGAGTGGGACGAGGTCGCCGCAATGACGCGCAAAATTCTGCTCCAGCGTATCCACATGCGCAATGAACAATTCAGCTATCCGCTCTCAGCGGAGCGTATCCGCGAGATTAATACGGGGAAGATTCAACCTATGGAGTTTGATTACACGGGATTGGAGTAGGAAGTCTTCTTAAGTTCTTAGTAATTAGTTTCTATTAATAATTAGTTTCTAGTGGTAAACAAATTCTTGTTGCTAAACTCTCATAACTAATAACTAAAAACTAATGACTGCCAAATGAAAGATCTTTCCCGCCCGTAGCTTTGGCTCACCACCGCTCTCCTGCGCTTCGTTTGCGTACGTGAGTATCGGCTGAGGAGGTCACAACGGAACGGGTCGTCGCATCGGCTCCGTTACTGTCTGAACAATGAGCCTCCTGAAAGGAGTCGATCATGACCAGAGAAACCCAAGCCATTCTACAAGAACTGCTTGATCGCGAACTGATCCGCGACCTCGTGCATCGATACTGCTGGGCGGTGGATAAAGGCGAGCTTGCGGATGTGATGGCGCTCTTTCATGATCCGTGCACGCTTATTCTCGCGCCTGGGAAGCGCTACGAAGGGCGAGCCGCCGTCCAGCGTTGGTATGATGGCTACATGCGAAACCGCATGGAAGTGCTACGACATCTGATTCATAACCAGGTCATTTCGTTCAATGGCGACACCGCGGCCTCGAAAAGTTATTTCGACGCCGTTGGCGATTTGCAAGGCGAGTCTATTACCGTTGCCGGTTATTATGAAGACAAGCTGCTGCGGGTCGGCAACGAGTGGAAATTTACCGAGAAAGTGATTCGTCTCGACTTCCTCGTTCCTATCAACGAGGGGTGGGGCGGGAAAAAGCGGATCAAACGCAACCTCGTGTCGCCGGAAGTGTAAATACACAGGGATAGGCAAGATCGATGTCCATTCCTCTTCCCTACAACAGCTATCACCTCGGTTGCCCTCTCCCCTTATCTCCTCACGCGCCTGGATGATTATAACCGGCAGGCGCCGATCACCAGGTCATCTGCTTGGAGCGCCGTTCCGGGAGGCCGCGACTCGCCGAAGCCCTCCTGGACTTCTCCAAACACATCCTCAACCTGGTCAGGCGTAATGTCAAAGTTGTGGCCAAACACGGTGGTGAGCCGCAGCGCTTTTTCGCGAAAGACGCGTTCGTACCATTCCTGCCGGCCGGCGATGAGACGCACAATGAACGCCATAGCGCTACTATTGACAATCTCCCGGCGTTGGGCAACCGTCGAGCTACGGCAGCGCTCATGTTAGAGGGGGAGAGTATGAGCCTCATTGTTATTTCACGGGAAATGGGCAGCGGCGGCACCCAAATTGGGAAAGCGGCCGCCGAACGCTTAGGCTATCGCTTTATCGACCGCGAGGTCATTCTGGAAGCCGCGCGGCGGTACGACCTCCAGGAAAAAGAGCTCGCTCGTATGGAGGAGAGCAAGCCAAGCTTCTGGGAGCGGTTCAACAAAGACCGTGAGCGCTACCTGGCCTTTCTGCGCGCCGCATTGTACGGCTTTGCCGTGCAGGATAATACGGTCATTGCCGGTCGCGCCGCGCCGCTCTTGCTCAAAGAAGTGGCCCATGCCTTACGGGTGCGCATCACGGCGCCTTTAGCTGTGCGGGCTGCACGCGTCGCTGAAGAAGAGGGCATCACTCAAGCCCAGGCGGAGGCGAAGGTCAAACGCTACGATGCCGAGTCCGCTGCTCGCCTGACCTGGCTGTTTGACACGGATTGCTCATCGCCTCTCCATTATGATGTGGTGCTGAACACCGAACGCGGCACGCTGGAGAGTCTTTCACAGATCCTTGTCCAAACAGTGCGGTTGTCGCCCTTTCAGCCAACGCCAGAGGCGCTGCAGGCTTTGCAGCGCCTCAATCTGGAAGCCCAGGTGCGCGCCGCACTCTTGCTTGAGCCGGGGCTGAAGATGCTTGATATTCGCGTGCGGGCTGAAGGAGGGGTTGTGCATCTGGAAGCAGCTGCCTTTGGCTCCTACTGGACGGCGACAGCCACGCGCGCGGCGCAGTCCGTGCCTGGGGTGGAGACAGTACACTGCCAGACGATCGCGGACACCATGCTCTACGCGCCGCCGCATGGAGGATAGGAACTAACGTCAGTCTTCTCCTGAAGACAAAATGTTTTCTAATTATCTCTGATGCGGCCCTGGGAAAATCCAACAGCTTCTTTGGCGGCGTCTCGCATATGACGCAAACGAAGCTCATCCTCCTTGCGCATACTGCACCTCCGCCGTTGCGAGGACGTCTTGGCGGAAGTACCGACTCAAGTCGGCTGGGGTTCTCAGATCAACCTTCCGTCCGAGGAGAGTTGACAATTCGAGTTCCATTCCAGCGAGACGGATCAACCCCACTTTATGTCCCGGCTCGAATTCCACGAGGATATCCACATCACTCTCCGGGCGAAAATCGTCCCTCAGCAAGGAGCCGAACAGCGTCAATTTGTGGATATGATGCCGCCGGCAGAATGCGGCTATCATCTCTCGATCGAGAGAAACTCTCGCTCCCATGATTTTGCATCCTTAGCCATTGCGCTCCATGATAGTAGTTACGTTTCACCAATACTACAGTATACGGCATGAAGCCTTCTCACTTCAGCCCCGCTTTGCGCAAGCTGTCAATGTATCGCTCTAATATCGCTGGATCTTTATAGGGCACGCTCTGCCGATGCGCTTGCAATGAGAAGTTAGGACTAAACCGCAAGATCTCTGCCGCCTCCGCCTGGGCTTCTTCCTTCCGGTCTAGTTCGCTGTATACGCCCGCCAATTGTAAGCGGGCCGGCAAAAAATTAGGATTGTGGACGAGAGCTTCCTTCAGAGCGGTAATCGCCTTTTCCGACTGCCCCAAAAAGCGATAGGCGCGACCTAAGTCGAACGGGTAATAGGGAGGATAATAGGGGTTGAGCCGCATGGCTGTCTTTACTGCCCTGATAGCATCCTCCGGCCGTCCTGCCATATTCAAGATGTACCCGAGCGTCCAATACGCGTCGGCGTCATTAGGGTTGGCGGCGAGGGCTCTTTCCGCCTCGGTGAGAGCCCGCTCATGCTGTTTCTGGTACAGGTAGATAATGCCCAATATCATATGGGCGGAAGGCAAGGAGTCATCCAGGGCAACAGCTTGTTGCGCAGTTTCAAAGGCTCGCTCCAGAGGGAAGGTTCCAGAAGCCCACTGCGAGTACCAATCCGTCCAGTGGGTCCAGCTCAAGAGTGCGTATGCTGCCGCATACTGGGGATCAAGTTCAATGGCGCGCGCGAACAGTCGCCGCGCCTGGATATTCGCGTCTTTTTGAAAGCGAAGATACTGCTCCATACCGCGCAAGAAATGATCATAGGCTTCTAGATTGCTTGTAGGAAATCTTGTCAAACGAACTTCCTCACCAGTGGTGAGCTTCACTGCCAGAGCTGTTGTGATCTTCTGCACGATCTCATCCTGCACGGCGAAGATATCGGTGAGCGGGCGGTCATAGCGCTCCGCCCATAGGTGATGATCTGCGATAGCATCGATTAACTGCGCGCTGACTCGCACTTGAGTATCCGACCTGCGGACGCTGCCTTCCAGCACGTACTGCACGCCCATCTCCTTGCTAATGTCCTGTACCTTGGTCAGCTTGCCTTTGTAGGTGAACGCCGAGGTGCGCGAGATGACAAACAGACTGGCGAGGCGGGACAGTGAGTTGGTGAGGTCTTCGGTGATGCCGTCGCTAAAGTATTCCTGCTCGGGATCATTACTCAAGTTGACAAAGGGGAGAATGATGATGGAGGGCTTATCAGGTAGGGGCAGCGCTGTGCTAGAGGCTAAGGGCTGGGGGCTAGGGACTAGTGAAGAAGTAAAACTTGGAACCTGGAACCTGGAACTTGAAACCGGTTGGGTGGTAATGGTGGGAAGGAAGCGGTAGCCTCTGCCGCGTACGGTTTCGATAAATTGTGGGGCCTCTGCATCATCGCCTAAGGCGTGGCGGATCTCGCGCAAATAATCACGCAGGCCTTCCTCACTGACTAACGTATCGCCCCACACGGCGTGCAACAGCTCCTCTTTGGTGACTAACCGATTGGGATGTGCAACGAGGTAGCGCAGGATGGCAAAAGTTTTGGGGCGCAGGGCAATGAGCTGCTCCTCGCGCCAGAGCTGTTCGTTGGCTATGTCAAGGCGATAGGGGGGAAAGTGAAGCTCTTTCACTTGCTCTCCTCGTCAAAACGATCTCGGCAGCCCCAGCCGCTCGTCGAGATTAAAATTCAGGTCAGTCTGAGCAGACGTCGCTTGCATGAGTTCCCTCCTCTGTCCGTGCGAGAGGAAGCGTAGCGTTTTTCTGTCATGGACGTCAATGAAGCGATTGGGGTAAGGTGCCTTCTCCCCTACAGTTTGAACCTTACTCCTGATAATGAACTTGCATGACCGCTCCTCTTGCAGGTTTCCGTATCCTTGATCTGTCCCGCGTCTTAGCGGGACCATATTGTACGATGTTGCTTGGCGATCTTGGCGCTGAGGTCATCAAAGTTGAACGTCCAGGCCTGGGCGATGATACGCGGGCCTGGGGACCGCCGTTTGTCGGCGGAGAAAGCGCGTACTATCTCTGCGCCAATCGCAATAAGAAAAGTCTGACGGTGAATCTCAAAGCGCCCGCCGGACAAGACATCATCCGTCAACTGGCGCGCATGAGCGATGTGCTGGTCGAGAATTTTAGAGTGGGCGAGCTGGCGACGCTGGGATTAGGCTATGAGGATCTCAAGCCGCTGAATCCTGGACTGGTTTACTGTTCAATTACTGGCTATGGCCAGACTGGACCGGACAAAGATCTGCCTGGCTACGACTTTATCATCCAGGGGCGTGGTGGAGTGATGAGCATTACCGGGGAGCCCGAGGGCGAGCCCATGAAAGTGGGCGTTGCTGTCGTGGATATCACAGCGGGACTCTTTGCCGCCAATGCCATTCAGGCTGCGTTGCTGGCGCGCTCGCGCACCGGACGTGGACAAGCTATCGATATTTCTCTTCTGGATGCGCAGGTTGCCTGGCTGGCCAATGTCGCAAGTAGTTATCTCGTATCCGGGCAGCGACCGAAACGCTTTGGCAATGCGCATCCCGCGATCGTGCCTTACCAGACGTTTCACGCTCGAGACGGTTATTTTTGTCTCGCGGTGGGGAATGATGGGCAGTGGCGCAATCTGTGCGAAGCGCTGCAGCATCCTGAGTTAGCCGTGGATGGACGCTTCGCCACCAATCCACAGCGCGTGCATCACCGCGAGGAGTTGATTGCTCAATTACAAGCCATCTTTGCGACGGACTCGATTGCCGCCTGGCTTCAAAAAATCGCCGCCGCCGGCATCCCTTGCGGCCCCGTGCAGACGTTAGATCAGGTCTTTACCGATCCTCAAGTCCTTGCACGAGGAATGGTCTGGACCATGCCTCATCCTACCGCCGGCGAAGTGCGCTTTGTTGGGTCACCACTCAAGCTCTCAGAAACGCCAGTTTCATCCAGTGCGCCTCCCCCGCTGTTAGGGGAACATACTTACGAGGTGCTCACGGGTCTCCTTGGCTATGCGCCTGAAGCCGTGGACCGGCTGCGTGCAGAGGGCGTCGTGTGAATATCGAAAGGGATCTCTTATGGGCGTGATGAAGATTGTTGACGGCCCTCGGTATAAAAAGACCGGCTCGCCTTCGCAAAAACAACAGCAGCGGATTCCCTCCGTCCTCTTCGCTGAACTGCTGCCGCACACGACCAAGAGAGTCAAACGGCTCAATGCCAAAACATTAGCGGGAGACGCAAAGAAGCTCGTCTCGCTCCGGCAGGTCATCGAGGGTGCTATGGGGCAGCTCGGTTCAATCGGTGCGGCGTTCAGGTCTCAAAACCGCGCTTGGCTCGTCTCAGTATGGGGTGCGGCTGGGCTGAAAAAGTCGTAGTG
>DATLYA010000410.1:0-2901 GCA_035575235.1 Candidatus Methylomirabilota bacterium | reverse complement strand
GCGCGCGCTGCCGGCTACGGTGTGCCTGGTGTCGTAGTCGACGGCGCTGATGCCGCCGCTGTGTATGAAGTGATGCAAAACGCCGTCGAACGCGCCCGGGCCGGACATGGACCGACGCTGATCGAAGCGAAGGTGACGCGTCTGTTTGGCCATTACGTCGCGGATCAGCAGACGTATCGTCCCGACGCTGAGACCGTGCTGAAGACGAAAGATCCGCTGCCAAAGCTGCAACAGGCCTTAATAAGCGCCGGCGTACTCTCTGAGGCGCAACTGGCGCAGATTGAAGCGGACGTGCAGCGACAGGTGGATGAGGCGGTGGCGACCGTGAAAGCCGCGCCGCTGCTCGCGCCGGAGGTGGCGCGGCAGGATCTTTATGCGTAGAGGGGAACCTTTATGGCCGTAATCACCTACAGCAAAGCGATAAACCAAGCCCTTGCCGAAGAGATGGCGCGGGATGAAAACGTGATCCTCTATGGTCAAGACGTCGCCGTCTGGGGCGGCATTTTTAAAGTGACTGACGGCTTGCTCGACCGCTTCGGCCCCGAGCGGGTGTTTGATTCGCCGATCTCCGAAAACGTGATGGTCGGCGCCGGGGTCGGGGCGGCAATCATGGGGCTGCGTCCGGTGGTCGAATTGCAATTCGCCGATTTTATTTTCACTGCTGGTGATGAAGTGTTTCTCAAAGCCGCCATGTGGCGATTTATGCACGGCGGCGCCTTTCAAGTGCCGTTAGTGATCCGCGCGCCTTCAGGCGGCTCTGGTTTTGGACCAGAACATTCCGCGTGTCCGGAGGCGTTTGTCATGCACGCGCCAGGATTGCTGTGCGCCGTACCCTCCACGCCCGCCGATGCGAAAGGGTTGCTCAAGGAGGCTATTCGCTTGAATAACCCCGTCGTGTATTTTGAACACAAACTGCTATACGCCACGCGCGGTGAAGTGCCAGATGAGGAGTATACAACCCTGTTCGGCAAGGCTGTCGTGCGTCGTGAAGGTGACGCGCTCACCATTATCGCCTGGCAGGATATGCTGCGCCGCTCATTGGCAGCGGCGCAGCGTTTGAGCAAAGAGGGCATTGAAGTGGAGATCATTGATCCACGCACGCTCAATCCTTTTGATCGTGAGACCATTCTCGAGTCGGTGAAGAAGACTGGCGCCTGCATGGTGGTCGAAGAAGCTTACCGTACGCTGGGTGTTGGCGCGGAGATCGGCGCGATGCTGCTGGAGCACGCCTTGCCGTATCTGGATAAGCCATTTAAACGGCTGGCGATTCCTGATGTGCCGCTGCCCACCAGTCAACATCTGGTGAACTATATTGTTCCTTCTGTAGATGACATTTATAAGGCGGTGAAAGATCTTGTCTCGTGAAACAGCGCCCATGCAAAATCAGCAGAGTACGCCTGTCCTGATGCCGAAGATCGGTCAAGCTATGGCCGAAGGCGTCATTGTGCAATGGCATAAACAGAATGGTGCTCATGTTAAGCAGGGTGAAATTCTCGTGACCATCGAGACCGATAAAGCGACCTATGAGCTCGAAGCGCAAACCAGCGGCGTGCTGAGGATTTACGTCAGCGAAGGCCGCGAGGTGCAAGTCGGCACGGTCATCGCAGAGATTGGCGACGGGCAGCGATCGGCTGACGGGTCAATCGCGCCCACTCCCTCTTCTCCTCCTTCCGCGGCGCCGCCGACGGCGCAGGCGAGCACGCCTGCGCGCGGGAAGAAAGTGCTGGCCTCGCCAAAGGCGAAACAGCTTGCCGCCGCACATGGCGTTGATTTAGCGACGATTACTCCAGCGGGCGCGGATGGAATTATCTCTGCTAGGGACGTTGAACAGGCGATTGCAC
Source organism: Candidatus Methylomirabilota bacterium (assembly GCA_035575235.1). Taxonomy (GTDB): domain Bacteria; phylum Desulfobacterota; class Binatia; order Bin18; family Bin18; genus SYOC01. Next base: position 1,060 of record DATLYA010000410.1, on the reverse strand, counting down.
AAAAAACACAGGCTGGAGAAGCACCGGCCTCGTCTGCCAATTCCGGGCGCATGGTGCGCGAGCGACGGAAACTCATGGGCATCCGCAAAACTGCGGCGCGCCGTCTGCAGGAAGCGTGGCAAACCATTCCGCATATCGTGCAAATGATCGAGGTGGATGCAACGGCGTTGCGTGACGCCAGAGCTGCGTTAAAGGCTGACATTCCCTCTCTCACGCTTAATGATTTGATTTTGCATGCCGCGGCTCAGGTCATTGCCGGATTGCCTGAGCTCAACGGAACCATCGAAGGTGATGAATTGGTGCTGTATGAGGACGTTGACATCGGCTTTGCGGTTGATACCCCGCGCGGCCTGGTTGTGCCGGTGATTCGGCGTGCCGAGTCGATGTCAATCGCGCAACTGGCGGCTGAAAGCCAACGGCTTATCGAAGCCGCTCGGGCGGGCAAGCTAGGGCCAGAGCACATAGGGAATGCAACGCTTACTGTCTCTAACCTCGGTATGTTCGGTGTACAATTGGGCGCGCCAGTGATTAATCTGGGTGAGTCTATGCTGGTGTTCGTCGGCGCCGTGCAAGATCGTCCGGTTGTGGTTGGCGGACAGATTGTGATTCGCCCAATGATGACGCTCAGTATCGCTTATGACCATCGTGTCACCGACGGCGTGGCGGCGTCGCAGTTCACGCGAGGATTAAAGGAGCGACTGGAAACTCACGACGGTGCAAAGTTCCGAGTTCCGAGTTCCGAGACCAGCGCCCAGCACCCAGCGCCTGGCGCCCAAGAAGAGCTGGGCAAACGAGAAATTCGCTCGGTATCCGACGGCGACGGCTACACCATCCATGTGCGTAGCCGCGATCACGAATGGATATTGGACGAACCAGCAAGTGATGGGGGCGCGAATCGCGGTCCAGACCCCGTGTCTGCATTTCTGGGCGCTCTGCTCTCTTGTATGACAATCTCCTTCAAAGCCGCCGCGAAGCGCAGGAAAGTGGCGCTCCAACGGATGGCTGGACATGTGCAGGCGACGCCGCAAGGGCATATCAAACATATCGCGATGACGTTAGA
>DATLYA010000409.1:0-10823 GCA_035575235.1 Candidatus Methylomirabilota bacterium | reverse complement strand
AAGTTTGTCACCCTGCACGGCGCGGAAGTGATTAAAACATGGGACAATATTAACTACAATATTTCCAATTCTATTCTTTTTGGCTGGGCGATTCCCTTCACGCACACCGGCGTGTTGTTCAATTACGCCTTGACCGATTGGCTGAGCCTCGACGCTGGTTTGATCACTGGATGGGATCAGTTCTCGCACAAAGCAAACGATGGAGTGGTCTTCACAGGCGGACTCTCCGTTACTCCGCATCCGACCTTGACTTTGTATGCCGCGGGCACTTATGGGCCAGAACAAGATAACCGGCAGGATTCCAAACGCGGCCTCTTCACGCTGCTGACGACCTACAAACCGACGGACAGGCTCACCTTTATCCTCGATTATAATCATGCGGACGAGACTGATGTCTTGCCTCCGCTCAAGCCGAGTGGGCGCGGGACGCATGATGCGCGGTGGGACGGCCTGGCTGGTTATGTCATCTATCAATTTACTGATATGTTGAGCGGCACGCTGCGCTCGGAATTTTTTGACGACGTCGATGGCGTCCGCACCGGCGTGAAGCAGACCGTATGGGAAATTACTCCCACCCTTACTTTTCGCCCATGGCTCTTCCCTGGCCTCACGGTGCGGCTCGAATACCGCCATGATGAATCAAGCAAGAAGTTCTTTGAGGGGCGAGCGATTCCCTCGGGAAGGCGATTTTTCTCCGGTCAGGATGCGTTTGCCTGGGAAGCCATTTACGCTTTTTAACAAATCATATGGGTTCTTCGAGGATGAGGCTGGATAAGATTCTCCTCACCCTTACTCTTTCCTCTCAAGGAAGAGGGCGGCAACCGCGAAGCGGTTGCAGATGAGGCAATCGCTAAACACAACTCCGAATGGATAGCTGTCAATGGTCAGGCGCCTCAGCTTGGGATAAGAGCTTGAGTTCCGGAGTAGGAGCGCGGCGCGGCGCGCTCCTTTTTTTCGCACGGTGCTCCTGTCCTGTTCAGACTTTAAGCAGAGAGAGCTACTGCCTGCCGCTCTTCTAATCACGCCTCCGCCTCGTTTCCCCGCCTTTTACCCTCTTTCCTTCATTTTTTGGCATGGTACGGCCATTGCACAAGCGGTGAAGACCAGCCTGTGAGGAGGTCGTTATGAAAAAGATTGAGGCGATTATCAAACCCTTCAAGCTCGATGAGGTCAAAGAAGCTTTATCGAAGGAAGGCGTCCAAGGCATGACGGTCTCCGAAGTAAGAGGCTTCGGGAGACAACGCGGTCACACGGAACTGTACCGGGGCGCGGAGTACGTCGTGGATTTTCTTCCCAAGGTGAAGATTGAAATTCTGGTTGAAGACGAGAAGGCCGGAGTCGTAGCCGACACTATTCTTAACGCGGCGCGGACTGGCCGCATTGGCGACGGCAAAATTTTTATCTCGCCTGTAGAAGACGCCGTGCGCATCCGCACCGGGGAACGCGGCGAGGAAGCAATCTAATAACCTGCCGCAAAGGAGAAGGAGAACAGCATCATGGTGAGCTATCAGGAAGCGGATACGCAGCAAAGAGGGTTCGTGGCGCGGCAGAACGGACAGACGGCGCGCAAACGTTGGGCGCTTTTATGCGCCGTAGTGCTAGCAATGGCGTGCCTCAGCGTCGCCTCTTCTGTATTGGCGGGCGACCCCAGCGGCGCCAACACTGGCGGCATCGCCGACGTCACAGCCGCCGAAGCCGGAAAACCAACGCTTGAGGAAGTCGCGGCTCAAGCGGGGCACAACAAAATCTCCATTAACATCATGTGGACCCTGATTACGGGCTTCCTGGTGATGTTCATGCAAGCAGGCTTTGCTTTCGTGGAAACTGGCTTCACGCGGGCGAAGAATGCGGCCGAGACCATGACTATGAATTTCATTGTGTATGTCATCGGCATGACGGGATACTGGATCTGTGGCTATGCGCTGCAAATGGGCGGCGTCGGAGCAGTCGCGTCGCTCGGCGGCACGCCAGGACTCGACTCCGAGTTTACCATCAGTGTATTCGGGAAAGACTTCGGACTGTGGGGCCAGAGCGGTTTCTTCCTGACCGGCAACGCCTACGATGTGGGCGTGTTCGCCCTTTTCTTGTTCCAGATGGTGTTCATGGATACTGCCGCGACTATCCCCACCGGGGCCATGGCTGAACGTTGGAAATTCGCGAACTTCTGCTTCTTCGGCCTGTTCATGTCGATGTTGGTGTACCCGCTCTTCGCCAACTGGGTCTGGGGCGGCGGTTGGCTCTCTCAATTGGGCAAGAATTTTGGCCTAGGACACGGCCATGTCGACTTCGCGGGGAGTTCTGTCGTGCATGCGGTTGGCGGCGTGGCTGCGGCGGCAGGCGCGATCGTGCTGGGTCCACGGCTGGGCAAATATACGAAAGAGGGGAAATCTGTCGCCATGCCTGGCCATGATATTCCCATGGCGCTGCTCGGCACGTTCATCCTCGCCTTCGGCTGGTTCGGCTTTAACCCCGGCAGCACCCTGGCGGGCACGGATCTCCGCATCGGTGTGATTGCGGTGAATACGATGTTGGCGAGCGCTAGCGGATGTCTCGCGGCGATGCTGTATATGTGGGGCACGACCGGCAAACCTGATCCGAGCATGTCCGCCAATGGGCTCCTCGCGGGTCTAGTCGCCATCACTGCGCCCTGCGCCTTTGTTAACAGCGTCAGCGCGTTCATTATTGGCGCCATTGCCGGCGTTCTCGTATGTGTCGCGGTGCTCTTTATCGACCAGAAACTGCACATCGATGATCCGGTGGGCGCGATCTCCGTCCACGGCGTCAATGGCGTTTGGGGCGTGCTCAGTCTCGGGCTCTTTGCCGATGGCACGTATGGCGACGGCTGGAACGGCGTGTCAGGGCCTGTCACCGGATTATTCTATGGAGACGCGTCACAGTTTCTTGCCGAGTGTATCGGTTCTCTCACTTGCATCGTCTTCGTCTTCTCGATGTTCTACGCATTCTTTAAAATCTGCGACCTCATTTGGGGCATTCGCGTGAGCGAGGAAGTTGAACTCGAAGGGCTCGATATTCCGGAAGTCGGCGCGCTGGCTTACCCGGAGTTCAGCATCGCTTCCGCGCACGGCTTCGGTGCCAGTATGAGTGGAACTGGTAGTGGTGGGGGGACGCGGCAGGTTGCAGCGCAGGGCCTGCGAGTCCGCATGGAGGAGGTGTAGAGAACAAGGGGGCTGCCCCCCTTTGTTCTCTGCGACGTCAGAGCAACAGGATAAGGAATGAACGAGATGCGTCAGCAACATTCGTTCACGGCCTCTCGATTCCTGCGCTGGCCGCCTTTCCGGAAGAACACTGCCGCCCCGAACCTTTCCGCTGTGTTGCGTAAACAGATCGAGCGGCAGTTTCTCTACCGCGGAGTCGCGTTAATTGAGGTCAAGACGATTACGCTGAATCAAACCGAGGCTGCGGCTGTCGTGGAGGTGATGGCCCGGCCGCTCTATCAGGATGATCGCCGTTTGAGGTACAAAACGTGGGCGCAGCTTTTTGTCGAACAAGTGTTTGAGGACGCCGCAAAAGTGCTCTGGACGACGTGGACCCAAGCGCCAACTCTTGAGTGCGTCTCGGTATACGTGTACCGCCGTCCGTTGTCTTCCCTGAAAACAGCCGGGGCTCCCGTTCTGCGCGTCCGTGCAGCGGGCGCCCAGCGCAGAGAAACGGTGTTGCGTTGGAACAAAACCGCGCCGCTCGCTCTCTTACAAGAGTGCGAACTGGAATACGCTCTCGATCCTCGTTATGGGTTACGCTGTTTATCGGAGTGAGCGCATAGGCGAGAAGAACCGCCGCCGCTTGCTCGGGAACTGAGGGCCGCCTCATCCGCCTGCTCATCTCGCACCCCCCGCGCCATCCACCCCCCTACGGCGACGAGGATTGACTGCGGCAAGCTCATAGCGTGGAGGACTCATGAACGCATCACAGGAACGTCTGGAAGCGCTTTTTTCCATCAGTACGGAGATCTCCTCCACGTTGCAATTGGAAGAAGTGCTGCAACGCGTGGTCGCCCACGCGTGCCGTTTGATGGATGCGCGCGTGGCCTCGTTGCTGTTGATTGACAAAGAGGCTGGGGCGTTGCGGCCTGCAGCGACTTACGGCGCCAGCGCCGCGTACCTGGCGCAGCCTGATCGTGAACTCACAACTAGTTTGACTGGCGAAGTAATCCGCAGCGGCCGTCCTCTGCATATCCTTGATGTGCGCAACGAGACGCAGTATCCCATTGCAGCCCTCGCGCGCCGCGAGGGCTTGTGCACTCTCCTGGCCGTCCCCCTACGCACAAAGACCGATATCATTGGGGTGCTCAACGTCTACACAGGAGAACCTCGGTATTTTGACGAGGGAGACATGCGCTTGTTGACGCTGCTGGCGAATCAATCGGCGATCGCCATTGAAAACGCCAGCCTGCACCAGGACGAGATGGAGGCGCGAGAGCGGCTACGACAGTCGGAAAAACTCGCCGCGCTCGGCAAACTCTCGGCCGGACTCGCCCATGAACTCCGCAACCCCCTTAACACCGTCAGTATGCTCATCTACGCCATGAGCCGCGAATCGCCAGAGAATGGGCCACTGAACGCCGATTTGCGCATCGTGCAGGGCGAGCTGCGGCGCATGTCCCTACTGATTGAACAATTTCTTGAGTTCGCCCGGCCGCGGCCGCCGCATTTTCAGCGCGAGCGGATGGACGAAATTATGGAAGAGACGCTGCTGTTGATCGGACCGGAAGCGCGGACGCGCCGGATCATGCTCTGCAAGGAATGGGAGCGCAACCTTCCCCGAGTATGGGTTGATGGCGCGCAGATCAAACAAGTTTTTCTCAACCTCCTGCTCAACGCCATGCAGGCGATGCCCAAGGGGGGCAGGATCACCGTGCGCATCCATGTCAGCAGCGGCAGTTTGCTCACTTCAATCACTGATGAAGGCGTCGGCATCCCGCCGGAGGTCCGCGCGAATCTGTTCCAGCCGTTCTTCACCACCAAACAAGGAGGCACAGGGTTAGGCTTATCCATCTCTCAACGCATCATTGAAGGTCATAACGGCCGTCTGCGCATTTTCTCTCAGCCGGGGTCAGGGACGACAGTGATCGTCCGGCTGCCATTGTAGGCGAATGATTGAACGCTGATCGCTGAGCGCGCTATGGACAAAATTCTTGTCGTCGATGATGAGCGGAACATCCATTATTCCTTTCGCCGGGTGCTGGGGAATGAGTATGAAGTGCTTTCCGCCTTTTCTGGTGAAGAGGCGCTGCGCCAGGCTGAGGATGAAGCGCTACGTTTGATCCTTATGGACGTCCGTATGCCTGGCGGCGACGGGCTCGATACGTTACAAGAATTGAAGCGACGTCGGCCAGACCTGCCCGTCATCATTATGACGGCGTTTGTCTCGGCAGAAACGGCGATTCGGGCGACGACGCTGGACGCAGAAGACTATCTTGTCAAGCCGTTTGACGTAGACGCCCTCAAACGTCTGATCGAGACGACGCTGCAACGGCGCGAGCCGACGGCGCCGGAGCCGGACGCGCCGCTGCAGCGGTTCGACGCGGGAGAGACACCCATCTTGGGCCGCAGCCGCGCCATGCAAGAAGTCTACAAAATAATCGGCAAGAGCGCAGCGCGTGACGTGACGGTGTTAATTACCGGCGAAAGCGGTACGGGAAAAGAGCTGGTTGCCCACGCGCTGCATGCGTACTCCCAACGCAACACAGGGCCATTCGTGGCCATTAACTGCGCGGCGATTCCTGAAACCTTGCTGGAAAGCGAACTGTTCGGTCACGAACGCGGCGCGTTCTCCGGCGCCGCCGAGGCGCGGCCTGGGAAGTTTGAACTGGCCCACGGCGGCACGCTGTTCCTGGACGAGATCGGCGACATGCCGGTCCTGTTGCAGGCGAAACTGTTGCGCGTTCTGCAGGAACGGGAGATCCACCGGCTTGGCGCGCGCGAGCCCCGGCGGGTCGATGTCCGCATCATCGCCGCCACCAACCAAGACCCGGAAGGACTCATTCGCACGGGCCGCTTCCGGGAAGATTTGTATTTCCGGCTGAACGTCGTACGCATCTCGCTGCCGCCGTTGCGGGAGCGCGGCGAGGATATTTTGTTGTTAGCAGACTATTTTCTCGCGCGCGCCCGCCGTGAAGACGCGCGTGGACCGCAAGAGCTCACCGCCAGCGCGCAGGAAAAACTGCTGGCCCACTCCTGGCCCGGCAATGTGCGGGAGCTCGCGAACGTTATTGAACAGGCCGCGATTCACACTCGAGGACAACAAATCAGCGCGGAAGACATTATCTTGAGTGAGGTGCCGCTCCGGGAGCCGGAGACTCCTCCGCCTGCCCCACAGCCGTCACACGGCACGATGATCGAGGATCTCTTCGTGCAGCAACCAGGAAAAGTATTTGCAGCAGTCGAGCGGCTCCTTGTCGCCAAGGCGCTCGAACTCTCGCGACATAATCAGGTGCAGGCCGCTCGCCTCCTTGGCGTCAGCCGTAACGTGCTGCGCGATCGCATGAAGCGGTATGGGTTGTCGTGAGCGACAGAGCACGGCAGCCTGCGTTCCTTCACGCCATTGCGCGGTCTTACCTGCCGGAGTTCCGTGAGTTGGCCCGAGTCAACCGCGCGAACGGATCGAACATTTTGCGCCCAGCTTGGCGCGGGCCAAGCCTGAGAGGACGGCGTTTCAGGCCGCTCGTCTCGGAGACGGTGCTACCGCAGCGCGCTTGAGGGGATCATGAAGAAAGGCGGCCCCGTCTTTTCTCTCTCATGACCTAGCCATCAGCGCCTCCGCGGGTGAATGTACCGCAGCCCTTGCGTCTGATTTTTCGGCGGCCCCGACTGTTTAAAAAAGAAAATACCGTTGCGCCAACGGCAGCTCCTGCGCGGGGTCGCACGTCAGGATGTGGCCATCAGCTTTCACTTCATAGGTTTCGGGATTGACCTCAATGTGCAGGAGGGCGTCGTTATGGATCAAGTCCTTCTTGCCTATCGCGCGACAGTTCTGCACAGGCGTTACCTGCTTTGCAAGACCAAGCCGCCGGGCGACGCCGCGCGCATACGCAACGGACGAGACAAAACTGAGCGATAACGCCGCCGGCGTTCGGCCATAATGCCCAAACATCGGACGCCCAATGACTGGCTGAGGAGTCGGGATCGAGGCATTCGGATCACCCATCGCCGCCCAGACAATGAACCCGCCTTTCATGATCAGTTCCGGTTTGACGCCAAAAAACGCCGGCTGCCAGAGCACAAGGTCGGCTAATTTGCCAACCTCAATAGAGCCTACGTACTGCGCGATGCCATGAGTGATAGCAGGGTTGATCGTATACTTCGCTATATACCGCTTTACACGGTAATTATCATGCACGCCTTGCTCCTGCGGCAGGCGACCGCGCTGTACGCGCATTTTATGCGCAGTTTGCCAGGTGCGTAGAATGACTTCTCCCACCCTGCCCATCGCCTGGGAATCCGATGACATCATGCTAAAAGCGCCAAGGTCGTGCAGCACGTCTTCAGCGGCGATCGTTTCCGGACGAATGCGCGATTCAGCGAACGCCACGTCTTCAGGCGCCGCAGGGTCAAGGTGATGGCAGACCATCAGCATGTCCAGATGCTCATCAATCGTGTTGACGGTAAAGGGCCGCGTCGGATTCGTTGAAGATGGTAAGACGTTCGGGAGCCCGCACACTTTGATGATGTCCGGCGCATGGCCGCCACCCGCGCCTTCGGTATGGTAGGTGTGAATTGTTCGGCCTTTGAAAGCGGCGATGGTGTCTTCCACAAAACCGGTCTCGTTCAGCGTATCAGTATGAATCGCCACCTGCACATCGTACTCGTCAGCGACCGTGAGGGCGCAATCGATCGCCTCAGGCGTCGAGCCCCAGTCTTCGTGTAGTTTCAAGCCGACCGCGCCAGCTTCGATCTGCTCACGCAACGCTTCCGGACGCGAGGCGTTGCCTTTGCCCAAAAAGCCGAAATTGAGCGGATACTCTTCCACCGCTTCGAGCATGCGCGCCAGATTCCAGGGACCGGGCGTGCACGTTGTCGCATTCGTTCCGGTGGCCGGACCAGTGCCGCCGCCAATCATCGTTGTTACGCCCGACGCCAGCGCCTCGGTGATCTGCTGGGGACAGATGAAGTGGATATGCGTATCAATGCCGCCAGCCGTCAGGATCTTTCCTTCGCCGGCCAGGATTTCCGTTCCTGGACCAATGATCAACTCCGGAGAGACGCCGTCCATCAAGAGCGGATTGCCCGCCTTGCCAATGCCGCAGATGCGACCGTCTTTGACGCCGACATCCGCCTTGACAATGCCCCAGTAATCCAGCACGACCACGTTGGTGATCACCAGATCCGGCGCACCGTCAACCGAAGTCTGAAGAGGCGACTGCCCCATGCCGTCACGAATGACTTTCCCGCCGCCAAATTTCACCTCGTCGCCGTACACGGTGAAATCCCGTTCAATCTCAATCAACAACTCGGTATCAGCCAACCGCACCCGGTCGCCGACCGTGGGGCCAAACATCTCAGCGTACTGTCGCCGCCCAATGATACGACTCATAAGATTCCTACCGGATGGGTCGATGGACGCTCACCAGCTTTGTCCCGTCTGGAAAGGTCGCTTCGACCTGCACTAACTCAATCATTTCCGGCACGCCGTCCATGACATCGTCACGAGTCAGAATCGTCGCGCCGTAAGACATTAACTCAGCCACGGATTTGCCATCGCGCGCGCCTTCCAGAAGCGCAGCGGTGATCGTCGCCACCGCTTCAGGGTAATTCAGCTTCAGGCCGCGCGCGCGGCGCTCCCGCGCCAGGAGCGCCGCTACATACATCATGAGCTTATCCTGTTCATGAGGGGTCAGGTGCATTGTCTTCTCCCTTCACTGGGCGATGGCTCAAACCGAGAGATGCCGGCGAATGACCCCGTCCGTTAATTCGCTCATGGCGCCGGACGCCACAATCGCGCCCTTTTCCATGACGGCGAAAGCGCTCGCGAGCCGTCGGGCGAAAGGGAGTTTCTGTTCAACCAGTAAGATGGTCAATCGCTCGTCCCGATTGAGCCGGAGGATGATGTCGCCAATTTCATGCACAATATTTGGTTGAATCCCCTCTGTGGGCTCATCAAGGATCAGGAGTTTGGGATTCGTCACCAACGCGCGGCCAATCGCCAGTTGCTGCTGCTGTCCGCCTGAGAGGTCGCCGCCGCGCCGCTTCAGCATGCGCCTGAGAAGGGGAAACCACTCGAAAATCTTCTCCGGAATTGTCCGCGCCGCCTCCCGGCACGCGGCCAGGCCGGTGAGGAGATTTTCTTCGACGGTCAGGTGCGGAAAGATCTCGCGCCCCTGGGGCACGTAGCCGATCCCGCAACGTGCACGCAACTCGGCGGGCTGAGCGGACAATTCCTGTCCGTCAAAACGAATACTGCCCTGTTTTGCCGGCAGGAGGCCCATAATCGTCTTCAACAGGGTGGTTTTTCCCACTCCATTGCGCCCCATTAAACAAACGCAAGCTCCGGCGGGCGCCTCTAAGTCTACGTCCCAGAGAATATGGCTTTCACCGTAATACTGGTTCAGATGAGAGACCTGCAACATACGCCCTATTCCTTCAGGCTCCTAAATAGACTTCGATGACGCGCGGATCATGCTGTACGGAGTCCATGGGGCCTTCCGCCAACACACGACCTTCATGCAAGACCGTCACGCGGCTTGCGAGTCGGCGCACGAACTCCATGTCATGTTCAACAACAACGATGGTATGCTTTCCGGCTAACGAGAGGAGCAATGCCGCAGTGCGCTCGGTTTCTTGCTGCGTCATCCCAGCGACCGGCTCGTCCACCAGCAGCAGGAGCGGCTCTTGTATGAGCAGCATACCGAGTTCGAGCCATTGCTTTTGTCCATGGGACAGCAACCCGGCGCGCATGTGCCTCTGCTCAACCAACCCGATCGTCTGCAACATCGCCTCGATCCGGTCGCGTTGCTCTCCGTGCAGCCGCGCCCGCAGACTCTGCCAGAGTCCTTTGTCCGTGCGCATGGCGAGCTCCAGGTTTTCGAACACGGTGTGCCCCTGGAAGACCGTAGGACGTTGAAACTTCCGCCCGATTCCAGCGAGCGCGATCTCATATTCCGACATGCGCGTCAAATCCAGGGCGTTGCCAAAAAAAACCTTGCCCGAGTCCGGTCGCGTCTTGCCGGTAATGACGTCCATCAAGGTCGTCTTCCCGGCCCCGTTCGGCCCAATAAGGCAGCGCAGCTCGCCGGCGTCAAGGTACAGACTCAGGTCGTTCAGTGCTTTAAAACCGTCAAAACTGACAGTAAGGTTCTCAACGTACAGGATAACTCCATGCGACGCGCCAAGCGATCCAGGCGGCCTCACCTGCGCTTCGCCCGTGTCGCCATGCAACGTGCTCTCTATCAGCGCCATGATCGCTACCCCTCACTCTGCGCGTCGCCGCCCGCGTCCGAGGCTGATGACGCCCCCAGGTAAAAACAGGGTCACGCCGACAAAAAGCGCCCCCAGAATATACAGCCAAAGGTCAGGGAACGCCGCCGTGCACCAGCTCTTTGCGCCGTTCACCAGGAGGGCCCCAGCAAGAGCGCCAACCAGCGTGCCGCGGCCGCCCACCGCCACCCAGATCGCCATCTCAATGGAGTTCGCCGGCTGCATTTCGCTGGGATTAATAATGCCGACTTGTGGAACGTAGAGCGCTCCGGCTAGCCCGCAAATCACGGCGGAGACGACCCAGATAAACAACTTGTACCGCCGCGGATCATAGCCGCAGAACATCACACGGCTTTCCGCGTCGCGGATGGCGGTTAAAATCCGCCCGAGCTT
>DATLYA010000408.1:0-20137 GCA_035575235.1 Candidatus Methylomirabilota bacterium | reverse complement strand
CGGCGTGACGCTCTACGAGTCGACCATCATCATGGAGTATCTCAACGATAAGTATCCGCACCCGCCGTTGCTCCCGCTTGATCCCGGACAGCGTGCGCGCGCGCGCGTGCTAATGCATTACGCAGACAATCCCTATGACAGTGCGCTGGCGACGCTAGTCGGCGAGGTTTTTTTCAAACCCAAAGGGCAAGCCGACCAGAACGTCATCGCTAAGGCGAAGTTGGAGCTCAGTGCTTGCTTTGAGCGGCTAGAGAGAGAACTCGGAGCCAACGAATATTTGCTGGGCGCATTTACACTGGCGGACATCGGGTATGCGTCATGGGCCCCGCTTTTTGGTCCGCTGCAGGTCGAAGTTTCCAGCCAGTGTCCACGCGTCAACGCCTGGTTGCATCGGTTGAAGAACCGCCCGAGCGTACAGGCCGCGGGATAAATTAGTACCGAGTGCTGAGTAAAAGCAAGAGGAAATAGCTCTCGGTACTCGGTGCTCAGGACTCAAGAAATATGTTTAGCGGCATTGTTGAAACCACGGGAACAATCACCAAAATCGAGCAGACAGCGCAAGGCGCGAAGCTTACCCTCACGTCGAATATTCCTACGGCGGAAGTGGATCTAGGCGAGAGCATTTGCATCAATGGCACCTGCATGACCGTCACAGCCATCGGTGAGAAAGAGCTCAGTTTTGATGTCTCCGCCGAATCGCTACGCCGAACGAACCTAGGCGATTTGCAGATTGGCCACTTCGTCAACCTGGAGCGTTCGTTGCGCATGCAGGATCGACTCTCTGGTCATATTGTGTCTGGTCACGTTGATGGAGTTGGCCGTGTGCATTCTGTACAACCAGAAGGCGATTCCTTTTTGTACACTTTTGCGATTCCTGAGGAACTCAGCCGCTACCTGGTCGAAAAAGGCTCCGTCGCCGTCGATGGCATTAGTCTGACCGTGTTTCACTGTCAGCCAACATCCTTTACCTGCGCTATTATTCCTCACACCTATCACGTCACTACTCTGCACGCCAAAAAGCCTGGAGACAAAGTGAATATCGAATGCGACATGCAGGGGAAATATATTGAAAAATTTGTCCGCGAAGCGGTCGACAGTTTCTTGTCCGGATCACTGCAAGAACTGCGCGATGAGATTGCTGCGCTGCGGCGGCAGCTACAGGCGCGAAATTAATCGGTCTCATTGCTGAACGCCAAGCGCTCGGCTATGAAAGGGGCACAGTTTTGTCCAGGGGGAGACGTATGACGAGCGCTAACGCGGCAGCAATTATTCAACAGGCGAGAGCACGGAAACGCTTGCTCCTGACAGAGGTCGAAGCAAAAACGCTCCTCAGCGCCGCCGGCATAGCGGTTGTTCCGGCCCAACTTGCCCAGACGCGAGACGAAGCGGTTACTCTTGCTCAAGCTATGGGGTTTCCAGTCGCCGTAAAAATTTGTTCCCCTGATATTGTCCACAAAAGCGACATAGGAGGCGTCAAGCTCAATCTGACCTCGGCAGATGAAGTGAGCGCAGCATTCGACGCTATTACACAGGCTGCCCGGCAAGCCGACCCGTCCGCCGCCATTGATGGGGTTTCTGTTCAATCCATGGCAAAGCCTGGAATTGAAGTGATTATCGGGCTCACCACAGATCCGCTATTTGGCCCGACTCTGATGTTTGGTCTCGGTGGCGTTGCCGTTGAAGTGCTGAAAGATGTGGCGTTTCGTCTCGCGCCGCTCACGCCACGGGACGCCAACACGATGATAAAAGAAATCCGGAGCCTGCCATTGCTTACCGGCTATCGCGGACAGCCGGCGGTGGATCTCGGGGCGTTGGAACGCCTGCTCCTGCAGATTGCAGCAGTGGCGGAAGCGCACCCAGAAATTAAAGAGCTTGATCTCAATCCTATCTTTGCCTACGCTGACGGCTGCCTCGCAGTTGACGCGCGCATCGTGCTGCATCCTGAAGGAACTACTTTCACTGTCCGCCCGCTGTCAGAAACAACACGAACACTCCTGGCGCGGACGTTCAATCCCAAAGCGGTCGCGGTGATCGGGGATAAACGCGCCAACAACTATCTGTGGCTGCGTGGCCAGAGCACCTTTCAAGGCAAGGTCTATTCCGTACAGATTGACGAACGCGAGCTGCCTGGCATCGCAGCTCTGGGCGTGCCGAACTATCCCAGCCTTGCAGCGATTCCCGACAATATTGACTATGTCATGACGGCAGTGCCGCGCCAGATTGCGCCACGTATTCTCAAAGACTGCGCGGACAAAAAGGTCGCCGGCGTCATGTTGTTCACTTCCGGATTTTCGGAAACAGACGAAGAAGGCAAACGTCTTGAGCAGATTCTGGCTGACACTGCACGCACTACCGGCATGGCGCTGATCGGGCCGAATTGCATGGGTATCTATAATCCGCGCATCGGTCTGCGGAATTATCCGGAATTACCAGCCGGAGAGTCGGGAACCGTGGGCTTCATCGGCCAAAGCGGCACCCATACCATCACCTTTAGTCTCGCCGCTCCCAACCACGGCGTCAAAATTAGCAAGGCCGTCAGTTTCGGTAATGCCGCCGTGCTCGACGCCAGCGATTACCTCGATTACTTCTCCGCTGACGATGAAACACGAATTATCGGGATGTACATCGAAGGGGTGCGCGAAGGGCGGAGGTTTTTCTCGCTGCTGAGACAGGTGACGCCGAAAAAGCCGGTGGTCATCTGGAAAGGCGGGCAAAGTGAGCCTGGACAACGAGCGATCTCTTCGCACACTGGGTCACTGGCGGTCCCCGCTATAGTATGGACTGCAATGGTGCGACAAGCCGGCGCTATTCCGGCAGAGACGTTTGACGAAATTCTCGATGTCATCAAATTGTTGCACTTCACCAAACCCACTACGGGAACAGGGATTGGTCTTATCGCCATGACTGGCGGCCCCTCTGTGGTCATCACCGATGCGTTTGCCCGAGCGGGCCTCCAGGTTCCTTTACTCAGCGAGTCTTCATACCAAGAATTAGCGTCCTTCTTCAATGTCATCGGCGGCAGCTTCCGCAATCCGCTGGACTCCGGCGGCACGATCGGCCTGGGGCAATCCAGTCACAATCTTGAACGGCTGTTAGCGATTCTCGATCGCGATCCGCATATCGACGCCATTGTCATGGACACCGGCGCTGGGCTGGTTGCCGGACAGTGGCAGGCGCGCCCGCAAACGCTTCATAGTCTACTAGATACGCTTGCGCAGTTCGCTCAGCGTTCCGCCAAGCCGTTTCTAGTCGTGCTTCAACCCTTCGCTCATGAGGCAGCGCTCGTTGGCGTACGAGAGCAATTTCACGCCCGAGGGCTTGCGACAGTGCCCACGCATGACCGAGCGGCGCGCGCCCTGCGGTTAGTCACCGACTACCACCGGTTTCACGCTGGAGTGGAATAGGGTAGTGAAGAACGTTTTCGCGCTCTATTGAGTACCGCTTCGTCAACGCGCCTGAAACGGCCTTCGGCCTTGTCCTGGCCTACAGGGAAGCAAGCAGGGGGGAAGTGAGCAAAGCGCTGCCGGCGCACACGAGAGCCGTCAAGCTCTTACTAGACGCCCGGACTGACTCCGCAATTGACGTTCCCTGTGTGATCGGATAGCACAGGGAACTCATAGGCTCAGTGCGTACGGGAGTTTTCCCTTTCAAGAAAAGTTTGAAGGAGGCAGAAGCATGACGTATATCATCACGAGGCTGTGCCGGGATTGCTTAGACACCGGTTGCGTGGCGGTATGCCCGGTCGATTGCATTTATGAATACACTGGCAGCGATCGCGACCAATTTCCCAATCAGCTCTATATTCACCCAGATGAGTGCATCGATTGCGGCGCGTGTGAGCCCGAGTGTCCATGGCAAGCAATTTTCGAAGAGGTTTCCGTACCAGGGGTATTTCAGGACGACATTAAGCTGAACTACGACATGAAGGACTATGCAGATCAGTTCAAAGTCGCCCAGCATAAGAAGATACAGCACCCTACGGCTGATCAAATTGCCGAGAACAAGAGGAAATGGGGCTGGGAGGGGTAAAGCAGGGGCAGGGGCTAGGGATTAGGGGCCGGCATGAACCATGGCGTGAGAGCATGGTTCCCTAGCTCTCACCTCTCAACATCTAACACCCAGCGCCTACTCCTTCATCCTTCGCTCTTCTTTTGTTCTCGCCGTAATTCTTCTTCGACTAGAACAAGCCGGTCATTGCCAAAGAACATCACGCCGTTCACGAAGATCGTTGGGGTGCCGAAGCCGCCGCGCGCAATCACCTCATCGGTGTTCGCACGCACGCGATCCTTATACTCTTGACGGTTAATTTTGTCGAAATACTCTTGGGCGTCGAGACCGACTTCCTCTATGACGCCGCGTAATACATCATCCCGGCTGATATCCTTATCCTCGCCCCAATACGATTCAAAGACCCGATAGCTGTAGCGCAGGAACGTCTCGGGATGCTCGAGCGCCACCACGGCGCCGCGCAGCGCCTTGACTGAATTGACGGGAAAAACTGAGGGGGAGCCAATCTTCAAACCGTAGAACCGCGCCCAATCCTGCAAATCCTTCGCCGCATACTTGGCCTTTGCCGGCACGCCGCGTTCACGGAACTCATACACAGAGGGATTAATGGTATTGAAAATTCCGCCCACTAAGATAGGCCGCCACTCCAGCGTCGCGCTGTATTTTTGACAAATGCCAGAAATTTTCGTAAAGGCAAGATAAGTCCACGGGCTGGAGTAATCATAAAAGAATTCAACTTTGGCCATGCGCTCTCTCCTTTTTCTCTTCGCGCGCGGCCTTCTCTCGTCTGCTCGGGGGGCCGCGCAAGCAGGTATTTCATTCTTCTTTCCGCAAGAACTCGATTACCAAACGATTGAACTCCTGGGCGTAGGTTTGATGGATGTTATGTTTTCCGTCTGGGAAGACATAGAGCCGTGAGCCGGCAATCTCCTGATGTAAAATGTCAGCATGAAAATTTGGCACGAGCGGATCTTTCCCCCCATGGAGAATAAACGTCGGGCAACGAATCTCTCCTAAACGTTCGCGACAAATATTTCCCCCCGCCTTATAGATCGCCTGCATAGCATCACACCAGGCGGACCACAGCTCTTGCAGTTGCTCGCCATAGATCTGCTGCATCGTCTGCATCACGCGTTTCGACCATGATGACACAGAGCGGGTCTTTTCGTACGCCTCAATATCTTCGTGTGTCAGATAGGCGTTCCCACCCCACAGCACGAGTCTAGAGACATTGTGCGGACGCTGCAGGGTCAACAAGAGCCCAATGATGGCGCCGTCGCTCCATCCGCCCACGGCATACGAGCGACAACCAATGGCGTCCATCAAAGCCGCACAATCCTGCGCGTCCCGCTCATAAAAATCTAAGGGAAACGCTCTTTCCGGCGGACGCGACTTGCCATAGCCGCGCGCGTCCGGCGCAATAATACGCAGCCCCTCGTTTGGCAAGGTCTCTAACTGCGGACCAAAATCTGATTGCCCCGTTCCCAAAGCGCCAGGAATCAACAACACGGGCGGCCCTTGCCCTATATCCTCGTAATAGAGCCTAACACCTCGCACCTGTGCGTACGGCATGTCCTACTCCTTCTTCAGCCGGGTCTGACTGATAGCATGATCTCAGATTAGAGAGAACCAGGGTGGAAAGGTGACATGAGTATCATAAAGACGAAGTTATGGTCGCTTATCGGCAGAGTCTCGCCCGGCGCCATCACGTACACTCCTCCTCTGCTGTACAGGAAAAACTCGCTCAGAATCGTCAAAAGTTACAAGCCAGGCTCGCTGAAATCCGAGCGCGTCAGCAGAGAGAAGAGGCGCAGGTCAGCGATCATGGCGGATCATGATATCGAAGGGCAGAGGCAGGTCCTGCTGCATCTGCTCGCCTCTGCCCAATGGGCGCGTGCTCTGGAAGGAACTTGCTGTACGCGTCGAGTCATTTCGGTTACGATTTTTTTAGTCCGCCGGCGAAGACGTATGTCTCTGCTGATCCTTTGCGGGAAGATTCTGGCTTAGTGGTTTTCACAGACGAAAACTGGGCGCGCACTTCAGTCAGAAACATTTTGTGCTCCGGTCCCATAAAGACTTTGAGCAATAGAGAGCCGCCGGGCCGCAAAAGCGTTGACGCGATTGTCAGCGCAAGGCGGCACAGCTCCATAGAACGCGCCTCATCTACTTCCTTGATTCCCGTCAACTTTGGCGCCATGTCGGAGAGCACGACATCTGCAGGTTCGCCGAGCGCGACTTTGATCTTTTCCTGTTGCACAGGATCAGCGGCATCACCCTGCAGAAGCGTCACCTGTGGAAACGCCAAAGGCTCAAGCGCAACCAAGTCAATGCCTACGACCCGACCCTGCGGTCCAACTAATTCAGCCGCCACTTGCACCCACCCGCCAGGCCAGGCGCCTAAATCGACCACGCGCATTCCAGGGCGCAGGATACGAAGCTCCCGGTTCAGCTCGAGCAGTTTGTACGCCGACCGCGCGCGGTAGCCTTCCTTCTTGGCGCGTTTGTAAAAGGCGTCCTTGCGTTCGTACACAGCAATCCTCGGGCTGATGTTTTCGGCTGAGAGACCGGGAGAAGTTCTTCTACTGATACACGTTCACTCTTCACTTGTCACTTGTGACTTTGTACTCTAGACGCCTTTTAGCCTGATGTAGCGCTGATACACCTTTGGTAATTCGGTCGGTAATGAGGCGACGTCTTCAAGCACGAGGTAGCGGGACGGTTCACACATCTCTCGCAAATAGTCGTGCCCTGCCTTGTCCACAGTCAAGCAAAACGTCAACACCCCCGCCCGCTCGGCTTCGCGCAGCGCCATCATGGTGTCGCGGACGCCGTAGGTAATCGAGCGGCGATCCGACCCGTAATCCATATCCTGCGGGAACCCATCGCTTAGCAACACTAATAGCTTCACGCGGCATGTTACCTCTTTCAGCTTCTCTAAGGCGTGACGCAGCGCAGCGCCCATCCGCGTCGAGCGCTTGGGGGCAATGGCCCCGATGCGGCCTTTAACCGTCGGCGAGAGCGCCTCAGAAAACGATTTCACATGATAGAATTCAACGTTTTCTCGCCCTTGTCCGGAAAAACCATAGATTGCATAAGCATCGCCGATCTCCTCCAGCGCTTCCGCCATTAACACCAGCGCTTCCTTTGTGACGTCAATGATCCGCCGCGGCGGCGGTTGTGGTAAGGTCGGGCGTTTTTTCCATAGGGACATCCAGTCATCCTGCTCTTCGTCCTCGTACTGCCGCACAACTGGGACAATCGGCTCATCAGTGGACGCGCTCATATCGAGCAAAAACAACGCTGCCACGTCACGTTCAGTTTGCCGCCTGGTCGTATACAACTTTGGCGACGGCGCCACCCGTGCGCGCAAGTCGCTGGCGGCGGTCACTACGGCGTTCAGGTCAAATTCCTCTCCATCCTCCAGGCCGCGCACAACCCGATATTGCTCCGGGCGAATGCGTTGAAATTCATGTTTCACCGCTGGAGTTAACGCCGCATACGCATTCAGCGTTCTCGTAAAATACTCGCCCGCGTCGCCCGCGAGGACAATTTCGCGCAGTCGGCACCACCGCAAACGATAGTCGTCAATGTGATAATCCCATTCATCATAAAAGAACGTCAACGCCTCGTCCCGCTCGCGCCGTCGTTGGCCATTCATAACGACGCGCCCGTCTTCCGGAGTAATCTGCTCCATTGCTCCGCCGCCCGGCAGCTTGCCAACAAGGTCACTAATATAGAGTCCTTGCGGATTGAACTGCTCGCTTTTGCCTTGACGAATGTGGAGTTCGACGCCGGCTTCCAGCAGCGCTTTCAACTCCTCGGGAGATAAAACCCCGCCTCCCTCTCGTTCATCTCTCTCCGGCTCCAATTCAAGCTGCGGCAGTTCCGGCGCAGCCGGCGGCAGCGGGCTGTCATCCATTTCGGGATCAATCAAAGCGTCGCCCGTCGCCTTATCGAAAACGATAGGGCCAAATGAGGCGGGGTCGCGCACCTGCCGTGCGGCAAGCAGGGACAGTAAACGGACATAGGTTTCTCCGGCAAACTGCGCCGAATCGTACACGGTATGAGCTGCGGGAAACAATCGCGTGAGCCCGCTGACAGCTTTCAGGAGAAATTCCGGCAGTAATGACGGCAAGGTCAACGCGTCGGCCCACCGGAGATCGTTACGGAGACCACGGTACACCGCGCCGAGACGCGTATTCACCCTCCGCGTCTCGAACAGCAAAAAGAGTATTTCCACAATGTCAGGATGAGGAAAGTGAGCGAAGTAGTGAGCCAGGCCGCCTGTTGGTTCGAGGTCTTGCCCAAGCAGTTGGTGAAGCGCTCCTGACAAACGCGGCCAGAGCGTGGCGCAGGAAAACTCATAGGTGCCGAATTCACGCCGCCCGGCCTGCTGCATCGCCAGGACGCGGAACAAACGGAAGTTCTCTTCATACGTCGGCAATACATCGATACGGCTTGGCAAAGGCAATTCGTCACAGTAAACAGGGTACTCTTCCAGCGGCGGCGGATAGGCAAAGGCATCATGCTGGCGGATGCCGACTGTTGTACCAGACAACATGTGAATATACTTCCGCAGCAGTTCTTGGACTTCCTCTAAATCTACTGCTTGTGACGCCCGGCGCATGGCACGGAAACTCGTGCGAGACTCCAGGGCAAAGAAGGCTACGCCGGCGGCGACGTTGTCCTGAGCCACGTCCAGTCCTTTCGCCAGCCATTCCACCACACCTGACTCTCCAACTTCTTCAAACACCCGGGGAAGCGAGCGGATAAGCGGCGGCACGCCGGCCGGAAACGCTTGCGCCACCAACACCAGTTGTTTTTGCAACTCAGGACGATGCCCTAAGTCGAGGGATCTTAATAGCGGCGCGATAAGCGGCGTCAGCGGCGGAAGCGCCGTGGGATTCGTGCGCAGCACCGGCAGTAACACTTCGAGCAGAAAAGATCGGAGCGCCACCGGCGCCCTGACAATGACAGGCGGTAAACAGAAGAAGCTTTCCTCAGCAGCTTTGGGTGACAGCGTGGCGGCAGTCTGACTCGCGAGGAGGAGCGCAAGGCGTTGCGCTTCAGGGAGCGCAGAGAATCCTGGCGGCAATTTCGCATAAAACGTCCACGGCCCCGCATCTTGCACAAGCACCCCGAGCTTCGCCCAGGCCTGCATCTCTTCGCCGGAGAGGACAGGTAAAGCGACTGGAGCGGCGTCGAAATATGCTACGGCGAGGAATTCGCCTTTCCAGCCTTTTGCTCCAAGCAGTGCGCTGCCGTGTTTCGCCCATTCGCGCAGCCGCTGCGGCAATGGACCAGGAAGCGAAGGCAGCAGAGCAGCCGAGGTTTGCAAATACTGCGTACCGAGACGGCGGGAAATACGTAATGTCTCACGGCCAATCTCAGCCCAGGCTTCGACGATATCGAGTCCAACCTGCGCCAGGGCTTTGGGGTCAACGGCAAAATAAGCGGTTGCGCCATCACGCGACGCGGGCTCTTCACTGGCGAGGCGTTCGCCAATGCGCACCCAGCGCGCAAATCCTTTGGCGCCAAAGGTCCGCCAGGCGGTTGGAGCATTACGGCAGAAAATCTGCGCCAGAGTTAAGGAGAGAGTCGCAAGGCGATCGCCGGAGGTAAGAATGGCCTCACGCGGCCCTGCACCAAGGCGCTCCAGCGCGGCAAGCAATCCTTGTCCGGCTGTGTCTCCCAACAAGTGGCGGCTATCGAACCAGAGATGACGGAGAGCAGTCATTACGCCGGTACTGAGTGCTGAGTACTAAGTGTTGAACAGGAAGCGAACCATCGAGGAAACTTGTTTGCGCTCTGCATAAAGAAAATGTATCCGTTCTGACCAGGAAGGTCTATGAGAGGACGGAACCTAAAGCGGTTTTTCATTCAGTGTACGAGTCAAAGAACTGCTCGTCCTCAGCCCTTCGGCAAGTTTAGAATTAATGCCGCCGTGCCAGCGACGAAGTCGACGGACAGGAACCCCTACAGGCAATGGGAACCAGCTCCAGCCCATGCAGGTGAGAGGGTATCTAAAAACAGGAGTGAGGCAGTCGATATGAGTAGGCATGAACACATGCAAAGTCTACCCTACGGACCTGACCGATGCGGAATGGCGACGGCTGGAGCCGCTGGTACCGGCTCCCAGCCCGGGCGGATGCCCAACGAAGTAGATGCGGCGCGAGATGTCCATATGCTCTTCTATTTGCTGCGCATGGGTTGTTCCTGGCACTTGTCATGATTTTCCCCGCGGCGGATTGTCTTCTATTACTCTTGGCAATGGCGCAAGGCGAGGATTTGGGAAAAGACGCATGATACGCCGCGGGATAATTTGCGACAGGCAGGAGGGAAACACCGACAACCAACTGCGGGGACTCTCGATAGTCAGTCAGTCAAAACAATGGAAATAAGGAGGAGGCGCGGATTTGATGCCGGTAAGCTGGTCAAGGGGCGTAAACGCCATCTGTTAGTGGATACGCTGGGCTTGGTGATGGCAGTGGAGGTGCGTGGTGCCCATTCAGGATCGGGCTGGGGCCAAACTGGTGGGGTGGAGCAGCCCAGGCAGAAATTCTCCCGGCTCAGATTCCTACCTCTACCGGCGGTTGAGTAAAGATTATAAATGCCTCACCACGATGAGTGAGGCTATGATTTATGTTGTCCTGATCAACATCATGATCCATCGACTGGCACGGAAACAGACTTCTTAGACAGCCACGGAGAGGACCATCGCAGCGAAATTAAAAGCGTCGCCCACACTATAAAAACCCCGACACTAGTTGCTAGTGTTTAATTCTTTTTATATTTTCCTACAATTAACGAGGGGAAACCGGGGAGCAGCTCCCACTCTAGACGTGCAGTGTATCCAGGAAGGTTGCAAACAAAGCCTTCCCTCAAGGAGAGCTTATGCTGGAACTACTTGTCTCCTTCTTTCACTTCCTTACCACAACTCAATTCTGCGTTCCAGGCCCTTGTCCTCCCTCTCCAGACTCCCATAATCCCTGGATCTTTCCTTTAATCCTTGTCTGGTGGAGTGTTGGTCTTACTCTTATTGCGCTTGTCGCCGCAGGCCACCTCTTTTGGGTGACAAGGGAATTGCATGGCAGCTTTCTGAGATTGGTAGAGGTGCTCCGTCGCGGCAGAATCCCCGGCCATTTGATGACGCGGACAGTCTTCGAACAAGTCGATGATGCCCTTCGTACCAAGGCGTTAACCAGTGAAGGTTGGGATGAGTTCAAAGAGACGATCCTGCGCGAAGAGAAAGGAGAGACTGGTGAGGTAGTAATTTTCAATACCCGGACTGCAGCCGAATTCTTTCCCTACTCCACAGTCGAGCAGCGCATTTCAGCATTTCATCGTCTCATGCCGGTGACGCTTACCAGCGCTGGTCTGCTTGGAACTTTTCTTGCCCTCCTACTGGGACTGCACGCGGTTCATGTTCCTCAACCCCCAACTACTTTAGAGGGAAAAGTTGTCTCAGGGGCCACATCACCCGCTGACGTTCTTTCAAGTCATCAACCTGCTCTTCCTCAACAAAGCGCTAAGGGGCAAACGGTTGAAGGGGTAGAAGATCTCGTCAATGCACTTTCAGGAAAATTCCTCTCGTCAATCGTCGCGCTTTTTCTCTCAATATTGTATGGACTTGGAGAAGCGTGGCGTTTGCGACAAGTCGCTCGTGCACATCATCAGTTCTGCTCCGCTTTCGACGCCCTCTTCGTCCGAAAAACTCCTGAATCCTATTTACAAAAGATTCTAGAAGAAACTGAAAGACAATCGGCGGCTTTCCGCCATTTCAATACCGACCTGTCGGGATATCTCAAGCAGAGTTTCCAAGAGAGCCTTGGGCCGACTCTGGACCGTCTAACGGATACTCTCGAACGCCTTACCAGCACTAACGAAGAGCGTATGGCGCAGCTCATCGGATCGCTGAGCGAGACCTTTCGCTCGAATCTGACGGAATCTGCCCAAACCGAATTCCAACAACTTGCTCAAGCGTTGCAACAGACCGCAGGGTTATTGCAAGCCATGAACCAGCAAAGCCGAGCAACTCAAGAGGGATTGGAAACTCTCTTGGTCCGCCTAGATGAATCTCAAAGGCAGCAAACTTCAGCGGCTGAGGCGCAGCGCAAGACAACAGAGGACCTTTTTGCTCAGATAGCCCGGCAAGTTCAGGAAATGGCTGAACAAAACAACTCGAATCTCGAACAGACGGTCAATCGATTGCTGGAGCGTACGGCAAGTTGGTCGAACGACACGGCAACAAGTGTGACACGGGTGCTTACCGATCACGCGCGGCTATTCGAGGAGAAAATGGAAACTCTCTTAGCCCGGCTCGACACAATCGTGGGCGAGATGGGTCGGTCTACACAATCAGGAACCGAGAATTTACTCACTGGGGTAGGGCATGCCGTTGCTCAACTGCAAGAAACAGTTGCCTCAGTTTCACAGACGATGAAGAATGCCGCTGCTGGAGTCCTGCAACAAACCGGTGACGCTTCGGCTCAATTCCGTGAGAACATTGAGCAAGTGATGACAAAATTATTAGAAAGTCTAAGCGACTCTTCCAAAGCCGCTACTACTGACATGGCCGGTATCTTTGTCGAACATGCACGGATGTTTGAGGGAAGGACGAAAACGTTGCTCGAACGTCTTAACGAGACGGCAACCGAGATGCGGCAATCCTCACAGGCAGGAAGCAATCGTCTGTCAGCGACAACAAACGAGATTGCTGAGCGATTGGAGAGGGTTGTCAATAGAGTGGTCAATACGATGGAAGGCGCTTCGGCAGGTATGGCGCGACAGACGGGCGAAGTATCTGCGCAGCTTTCAGAACAGATCCGTCAGCTCTTAACCCAACAATTCCAGCAGATGCGGAGTACACAGGCTGCATACGAGTCTTTAGATCAGGCGACTAAACGACTACGTGATTTAGTCAAAGACTCTGGCGAGGCTTTTGGACAGGTACAACCCTTAATCTCAGATCTTGTTGCTACGACTCGTGACCTGCGATCCGTAGGAGAAGTCGCACGCAACGCACATAGGGAATTACAGCAGATTACAAATTCATTTGCCCAACAGGGCCAGTTCCTCCAGCAAACCACTACCTCTCACAAAGCCATCCTTGATGAATTCAGTAAGGTCTTTGACCGTGTCTCACAGGGACTGGGAGGAATACTCCGGCAAATTGGTGAAGAAATGCAGCGATACCAGGAGCGATCAAGAGAAAGCCTCAGCCTTCATCTTCAAGAGTTTGATAAACATCTCGCGAGTGCAACACAACACATCAAAGTCAGTGTGGAAGGCATTGGCCCAGGGTTAGAAGCTCTTGCAGAAGCGATTGATGCCGCGGCAAAACGTATTGGAAGCAATGGAGGCCGGAGATAAACAATGGCGCAGGGGAACACGGGAGAAGGATTTGCCTATTCGATGGTGGATCTTATGACGTCTTTGGTGGTGATCTTTATCCTCCTGCTTGTCTATTTCCTTGATCTAGCGCATCAACGTGCGGAAGCAGAGCAGCGAAGAATAGCGGAAGAAAAACGGAGGACCGAAATCGCAAAGCAGCAAACAGAAAGCAACCGTGAGCTGGTCATTAGACGTTTGCAAAAGGAATTTGTGACTGTAAATCCATCAATTCAAGTCAAACCGGACGAACGCGATCCCTTAACGCTTCTGATTATCGTTCCGGAGGAGCTTCTCCGCTTTGAGGAAAACAAAGCAAAACTGCGGGAGATTGGAAGAGAGTTTCTCAACGGCTTTACGCCGACCCTTACGGGAGTGCTGTGCGCTCCTGACCTCCAAGATAAAGTTGACTCTTTGATCATCGAGGGCCATACCAATTCCCGCGGAGAGGAATGGCGCAATATTCCTTTGAGTACAGAACGGGCGACAGCAGTCACTCTCTATTCCCTTGAACTGTTACGAGACAAAATTTCACCAGATCTGGAGTGCTTCCTTAATCTCGCATCAGCCAATGGACGTGGTCCCCGAGAGCCCATTCGGGACCATGAAGGAAAAGAAGATCTGGAAAAAAGTAAACGAGTGGAATTTAAGGTGCGCGTGCGTTCTTTAGAGCAGCGCCAGCTCCAAGAACTTCAGGACCAACTTCATGCAGAACGACCAGCAAACCCCTGAGAACATTAACAAACTCTTGGAAGGCTTTGAAACGCTCAGAGAAACTACTTCTTCCAAGGTATGGAGCGCTGGACTGCTTGGCAGTCGGTTATTTTCTGGACCGTCGAGGCTAGAATCACTCGCGCATCAATTTGCGAAGGAAGAAGAGAAACCGTCACCCTCCAAACCGCCTCCGATTGATCCGGAAGAGGCTCGCAAACAGTGGCAGCATTACTTGAAGACTCGGGATGCCAGTCAAATTGAACGCCGCGCATTGCGCTACCTTTGTTGGGATACTGAAGTTGCCGCGACTCCGACGTTCTTACGCTTAATTGCTCAACCGGATCGGCCCCCATCAGCTCCTATGATTCTCGGACTTCTAGGAGTGCATCATGCCCTATGGTCAACTCCGAACGATACATTGGAACGCCTCATCGTCAAATGGCTCCGTGGATATGAAGGTTATAATCCCGTTGTACGGCATCTTGTAGCCATTGCAGATGAGGTGGTTGGTCGCGATGCAGCCTGGAGAGCGTCTCGTACTGCGTTTGAAAAACGATTGACTTCTCGTCAATTGCTTGAAGAGCGCGGACTCACGTTGCAGTCCGCCTACGCCTTCACAGTTGCCGCAGAATTGCTCAAGGCCAATGTTCAGATACTGGAACGAGCAGGTGATTTACATAGAGCGCATTATATTTGCGATCAACTGATTCCAACAGACCGGGATCTTCTAAAACCTGACACTTTTGCCGATGCGGTCAAACGATTGGTCACCATTGCTGTTCGTGCGACCGACGTACAATTCCAGGATGTTGTGAAGGGTTTCGTTTTACTTGAGCCTAGACTCGGCGATCCACGACGGCACGCCGCACGTTGGGAGAACGCAGGTCTTGCGAGGGAAGCGGAGATCGTTAAAGGGTGGCTGGCGAAGGAAGATCTTGAGTTCTTTTTCAATCTCATCATGGAAGGACAAGAAGATCGGCACCATCGTCGTAACTTCTGGCTGCGGTATGTTCAGAAAGCAAAGGACTTCCGCGTGGCAATTGGTGAAGCTGATCATCAAAGGCTTCGTATGAAGCTCAATGACCTCCGAAAGCGAGGGCGGGACTACGCCTCTTTGGACGATTGGGAAGCAAGCGCGTTCATCATGGACTTCGGTTCTGTCATTGTCGTTGAATTTAGCAAGGCTGGAAATGCATGCTCAATCCATGACGCAAAGAGCAGCCGTGAAAAGCTTGGTGACTTCCAAATAAATAAATTTTATAAGACGAGGCTCAAGAAACGTCCCCGTAGTTTGGGTTGGTTTCGACACGATCAGGAAGGGAAATGGATGTGGGATATTCAACAATATCTCGCTCGATTTGGAATACGAGAGTGAAATGTGGACAAGTTAGCAATCACTTCTTTGAGTAAGCGCATTGCTGTCCTGGCGGAAGGAGCAGGCATTCATTTTCACGCTGAAGGGTTTGACCTTCTCCATTCGTCAAACTGGCCTCGGCCGTTATCTCCACTTGGAGAACGGTTTGCGCAACGCATTCCAACTTTGGTCGAAAACGGCCAAGCTGATGTAACTCCCGATGGAGTCTTCTTCTCATATGAGCAAATTCAAGAACTCAGTGAGGAAGACGTTGAGCTTTTTGACAGTCTTTGTCCCTGGTCTCCACTCTCCATTGAACTGTCGTCGTTTGGTGAACTTGGATATTCAGATTTTCGCATCCGTACGCGCTTTCTCTTTGGCAACATAGAGGTGGATGCTTTGCGAAGCGGTGCATTTTTACGCTTTCGTGGGACAGTATATCGGCTTCCCGAAGTTACCCATCGAATGCTTCAGCTCATTGATGAGCTGAACCACTGGCCGCCAGAAAAGAAAAGTTGTCGGCAAGACGTATTGTTACAGTGGAGCGAAATCCGGGCGTTCGCTAGCGATACTGAAGCCCAGTTGGATCGCTATCTCCATGAAGAGAATGTCATCGCTCCTAAGCGAGTGCATCTAGATCTCCATACTGATGACTCAGGTCGAATCTCAGTAGTGCCCACATTTGACGGCGTCCCGGAAACCTCTCTGCACAAAGAATACCTTCGCTGGGGGAACGTGCAGGACATCTACGACCTCTCAGAATCGAGCGGCGCACGACTTCGCGTCGTTATCCGGCCAGAAGTGCATCGAGCCCTGGACAAAGTGAGACGGCTTCGTCGTCTTTCGGGAAAGGAAAAAGACCGCCTCCTTTCCAACCCAACCCTACTGCTTGGAGACGATCCCGAAGGGAGCGTAGCAGATTTGTTACGCTTTGGTCCACGAGTCAAAGGGATTGGACAGTATCCAGCTCATATACATGCATTCTTATCAAGTGGAGAGCAATGGAGTGATCTAGGGCAGGAAGAGCCAGGAGAAGCCTCGTTAGGTAGAGCAGGGTTGGAATGGGTCGACCACGAAGGCGAGCGCAACTTACTTCTATTCAAACACAAGGAAGAGGTTCAGCAGCTCTTGGATGAGCTACAGCATGCGCAAAACATCCAACAGCCAGTGATTGAATACCAAGGTGTTAAGCTTCCTGTCAGATCAGAACTCCTAGAGGATCTTAACAACCTCCTCTGGAAACTTCGAAGTCAAGGAGGGAAGAAAGACAAGCGGAAAGCAGAACAGCAACGCCGCGGCGTCCTTATTTATGAGAATATAGAAAAGGAAGAATACTCAGAAGGTGTCCCAAACGAGCGAGTCAGCTTTCAATCTAATTTTGTCCGACCCGGAATGCTTTTACCCGATGTGACCTTAAAAGAGCATCAGGTAGATGGAATTGGTTGGTTACAGCAATCGCTGCAGCGGGAGGGAACAAAGGGGGTGCTTCTTGCCGATGATATGGGCTTGGGGAAAACTCTCCAAGTACTCACATTCTTGGCATGGGCGATTGAGTCTCGACTCAAAGAAACCTTGGGGCGTGACGCGGCTCCCTATAATCCGATTTTGATTGTTGCACCACTGATTCTGATCGATGAGGTAGGATGGCGTGCTGAGCTGAATCGGTTCTTTAAAACTTCTCACTTCATGCCCTATCAAGTCCTCTATGGCAAAGAGCTGAAGCAACTACGACTGGAGCAGGGAACTGAAGCTGCGTTAAGCCGACCTCTTTTAAATATTGATGCGATTAGACGCAATCGCTTAGTGATTACCAATTACGAAACGGTTGCGAATTACGCTCTCACATTCTCCACGATTCCTTGGTCTATTGTGATTGCTGACGAAGCTCACACCTTTAAAGACCCCAATACGCGAATCGCCTATGCCATGAAGGCGTTGAAGACAAACTTTCGCGTCGCGATGACGGGGACCCCCATACAAAACCGTTTACTTGATCTCTGGAACCTTGTGGATTTTCTCCAACCAGGGCCGCTTCTAGGAAGCGCCAAAGAATTTCAGGCTCAATATGAGCGCCGGCCCGTCGGAGACGAAGAAGCAAGACAAGCAACCGCTCGCTTACGGCAGCGTCTCCGTATTGGCAGACACGACGCAGTTCTTCTGCGGCGAACGAAGGAAGAGCATTTATCAGGATTACCGCAAAAACGTGAGCGAGTAATTCCATGTCCACTCACCTCGCTTCAGCGGAAGCTGCATATTAGCTTCATCCAGCAAGCACAGGCAAACGAAGGTGGGAGTTCAGCATTCTCGCTTTTATCTAGCCTCAATAAACTTTGTCAACATCCAGCTCTGCTCAACGAAGGATTGGTAGCTGATGATCCGTCTGCGCTCATAGCAGCTTCACAGAAACTACAAGCTGTTCTGAATCAACTGAGGGAAATTCGCCGACGCAAAGAAAAAGCTCTCATCTTTGCCTGGTTTCGGGATGCACAGGAAATTTTACGGAGAACAATCGAGAGTGAATTCAAATTGGACGTTCATATTCTGAATGGTCAAGCTCAGGGAGCTGGAAGCAAGATGCTTGCGGCAAGAACTCGCATGATCAGGGACTTTGAGGAGCAAGTTGGCTTCAATGTTCTAATCCTATCGCCTGAAGTGGCAGGAGTGGGGCTGACGATCGTGAAGGCTAATCACGTTCTCCACTACGGACGGTGGTGGAATCCAGCAGTTGAAGATCAAGCGACCGATCGCGTCTACCGTATTGGTCAGGAGCGAGATGTTGAGGTGTACTACTTTATTGCAACAGACCCTCTCAAACGGTTTACGACCTTTGATGAGCATTTGCATTCGCTTATTTCTAGAAAGCGTCGGAATGCGCGAGATTTTCTTGAACCTCAGGACGACACTGAAACCTTACAGAGCGAGTTACTACGGAAAGTTCAGGCAGATGCTGCAGCTGGAAACGAAGTCGCCATAGCGCCTCCTATTCACACCCCCCAAGCGGTAGCGGCGCTATCGCCATCCGAATTCGAGGCGCTTGTAGCGGCAATGTTTACAGCGGAAGGATACAAAACAATCCTTACGCCTTACGCGCATGATCGGGGTATCGATGTCATAGGAATACGGAACGCTGAAGTTCTTTTCGTTCAATGCAAGCATTCACAGGATGGACGCTCTTTCGAACGGACAGCGATCGATGAGGTGGCATACGGTGAAACATACTATACGCCTAATCTCCTTCCCAGCACCTTGCGCAAGCATCGTCCACGCCTCACTGTGGTGGCGAATGGGGAGGGCGATTCTCAGGCCTACCGTGAAGCTGAGCAGCGAGGCGTACAGCTCTTCAGTGGGCGCTCCTTGTTTCAGCGACTTACAGAGGCGCAAGTAACCCGCGCTCTGCTTGATCAAATGGAAGGGCAACGGGCAAATTCACTTAATGAGGTGAAGGCTCGGTTACAAGAAATTGCTCTGCAGATTTTCTCTTGAGGACGGCCCTCACCTAGTTGAATAGTAAGCGGTGAGTGAGCGGCGTTCTGTTATTGTCACGCCGAGTGCGGTAAGAGAAGCGGCCACCGTGACGGTGGCCGCCGTTGTTTTGGAGGAGGACGTAATGCGTGTCACGAATAATGGAAAAGTCTGGCGCAGTGAGGCCGAATGGCGCATGATTTGTGCGCGGTTTGCCCAGAGTGGGCTGAGCCCGAAAGAATTCTGTCAGCGCGAGGCGCTCGCGGTGGGCAGTTTCCGGAAGTGGCATCAGCGCTGCTCGGTGAAGGGAGCACTCAGCGAGGCCTTTGTGGAGCTGGTCCCGCCTCCCATCCAGCGTGAGCCCTGGGCGGTAGAGGTTGAGTTGCCCAGTGGCGTACGGGTGCGACTGCGGGGCTAAGCCGATGTGGATGATCCCTGGCGTACGGCGGATCTTGGCGTACCGCGAACCTGTGGACCTGCGGAAGTCCTTTCCGGGGTTGATCGGATTGGTCAAAGGCGTGTTAGCCGAGGACCCCTTATCGGGCAGTGTGTTTGTCTTTATCAATCGCCGGGGCACCCTGATTAAATCGATCTATTGGGATCGCACAGGCTTCTGTCTCTTTGCCAAGCGCTTGGAGCGCGGGAGATTTCGCTTGCCCGGCGATGGCCCACGCCAGGAGTTGGACGCCCAGCGCTTGCAGCTAATATTGGATGGGATCGAGCTTGGCCGCCGCCACAAAGGGTGATACATCCCCAACATGACCCTTGAAGAGCGGGCCGCGCGCTTGAGCCAGGCCGAGATTGTGGCGCTGCTCCAGAGACAGGAGGCACTGGAGGCGCGGAACGCCGAACTCCTGCGCCAAAACGAGTGGTTCAAGCGTCAGCTCTTTGGGCGCAAATCCGAGCGCCGCCTGCTCACGCCCGATGCGCACCAACTACCGTTAGTTGGCATCCTTCCGGTGCGGGAGGAGCCAGCCGATGAGCCCCCGCCGCCCACCGAGACGGTTAGAGCCTATCACCGCCGCACGCGTGGGAGTGCACTGCCCGACACGGATGAGGAAGGTGGGCTGCGCTTTGACGCGTCAGTGCCGGTGCAGGTGATTGCGGTGCGGAATCCGGAAGTGGCAGACCTTGCGCCGGACGCATATGAGGTGGTCGGCGAGAAGGTGACCTATCGGCTGGCGCAGCAACCGGGGGCGTATGTGGTGC
>DATLYA010000407.1:0-4689 GCA_035575235.1 Candidatus Methylomirabilota bacterium | reverse complement strand
GCGGTTCGCGAACCGCCCCTGCCCCGCTCTTCTCTCGCCCTCCTATTGCACTCCTCTAGCGCGGCTCCTATGATCCCCAGCCACATATGCCCCGCCGAAGTGTGTTTTTGCTGGCTTCTCTCGTGCTTCTGCTGGCGGCATGGAGCCGCGCAGCAGAGGATTTAATGGACCAGTATTTGTCCATACCGGGCTCCTTTGTCTTCGTTCGCCGCGCCCCCGAAGGCGCACAGCCCGACCGGCTCATCATGACAGTCTTTGAAGATTTCATGTGCCCGGCTTGTTATCGGGCAGCAACGGAGATCTTCCCGCATCTCAAAGAAAAGTACGGTGCAAAACTGGAGATCCATTTCTTAGGATTTCCCTTCGTGCATCAAGAGTCTCGGCTGGCGGCGCGCGCGTATGTCATCGCCCATGAACTCGGCTACGGCGAGGAGATGCAACAAGCGCTATTCCGCGCTCATTTTGAGCAACAGATCGATATCGCCAGCAAGGAAGGGCTCGCCAAAGTCGCGGACAGTATTGGGCTCGCTTCGGAAGTTCTTCTGAAGCAACTGGCGGCGGACGGCGGCAATGCCGAACTCACCCGTACACTGGCGCAGGCGGATAGCTATCAAGTCGACGGCACGCCTACCATCATTCTTGACGGATGGATTAAGGTCACCGATATTTCTCAAGCCAACCTTGAACAGGTGATTGACGGCTTGTTGGCCAGGAAAAAAGCGGCGGCGGCGACAAAGCCAGCAGGCCAAAGAAGAAAGGCTGCGCCATGACGCCAGACACCCGCCACGCGGCGCTCTACCGCCTTGGAGAGCAACTCATTGAGAAGCGCACGATAGTGCTGGTCATCATTACCATCGTCACCCTCCTCTTCGCCGCCTTCGCCTTACGGCTTGACATGGTGACGCGCTTTGACGAATTGCTGCCGCAGAATCATCCGTTTATCAAAGTCCATAACCAGTACGCCTCCACCTTCGGCGGCGCCAATACGATTTCCCTGATGCTTGAGGTCAATGAGGGCACGATCTTTACCAGAGAAACTCTGACAAAGATTTTCGAGATTACACAACGCCTGGACCGCATCCATGGCGTGAATCACGAACTGATCAACTCCATCGCTCACCGCACCAATCGTCGCGTGCGCATGCTGAGCGGCGGCTTACAGGTGGTTGATCCGGTCATGGCCCACGCTCCCAAAACCGACCAGGATGTCAACATCGTCCGTCAGATTGTGCACACGTCCCGCAACCTCTACGGCGTTATTGTTTCCCTGGATGAAAAAGCGACGTTGATTACCGCGACGTTCATCGAAGGCCGTTTGGATCACCGCCGCCTCTTCGATGACATCACTGGCTCTATCATCGAACCGTTTCAGGACGCCAACACCCGCATCTATGTCGCCGGAGAACCCTGGAAATACGGCTGGGTCTATTATTACGCCAAAGAAGTCTTCGTGATTTTCTTTGGCACGGCAGTGTTAATGTGGGTGTTGCTGTACTGGTACTTCCGCGACGTTCGCGGCGCGTTGCGGCCCACGATCACCGGCGTAATCTCCGCGATCTGGGGTTTGGGGTTTATCAAAATGATCGGCTTCAGCCTTGATCCGCTGACCATGGTGATCCCCTTCTTCGTGACAGCCAGGGCGGTGAGTCATTCTGTCCAGATGCATGACCGCTACTACGAGGAATTCAAAAAAGCCAACTGGCGAAAACAACCGGCCATCATCGCCTCGTTTGCGGAATTGTTCGCTCCCACGCTCTCCGGCATTCTCACCGACGCCTTGGGGTTGCTGGTCATGTTGCTTGTGCCAATCGTGCTCTTGCAGAAACTTGCCGTAAGCGCCGCGGTATGGATTCTGGCGATCACCATCAGTGAACTCCTGTTGAATCCCATCGTGTACTACTACCTGCGCGAACCCGACCTTCGCGTGGTGGAAGCGCGCGAACGGGGCGCGTTCAAGCGGCGGGTCTACGCCGCTGCGGATTTCGTGCTCTCCCCCATGGGCAAAGCATTCACCCTCGCGTTCTGGGGCGTGGTGCTCGCCGGCAGTGTTTACTACTGGCAGCGCCTCGTCATTGGTGATCCAACGTCCGCCGAGCCGTTGTTGCAACGGGATTCGGAATACAACATCGCCCATGCGCGCATCCAGGATGTCTTTGGCGGCACTGAGCCGCTTATGATCGTCGTGGAGAAGCAAGGAACGAGCCCGCAGAATAGCGTCGCGCTGCCAGAAGTGCTGCACGCGATTGAAAAGCTGCAACGCTACCTGGAGCGTGACCCGTCGGTGGGGTTAAGCTTCTCTTTCGTTGATATTCTCCCGGTCGTCAATGCAGCCATTCATGAGATGGAAGCCAAATGGGAAGTACTGCCGCGGACGGAGCGCCAGGTGAGCCTGCTGCTCGCCGCTTATTTCTCCGGCAATTCGTATCAA
The DNA here is from genome assembly GCA_035575235.1 of Candidatus Methylomirabilota bacterium. Lineage (GTDB taxonomy): Bacteria > Desulfobacterota > Binatia > Bin18 > Bin18 > SYOC01. The sequence goes on along the minus strand of DATLYA010000407.1, from coordinate 2,261 downwards.
GACACCAACCGCTTCATTGACTCCAAGCTCCGAGCAGCGCCAATTTGGTTTTATTGCACCGATCACAAGAGCGAGAACATTCGCCGCATTATTAAACGCGCGCAGGAATTCATTGACGCTCATCCCCTGCAGCCGGCCCGTTTTCTCCTCGCCGGAGGGCGGATTGGCGTGCTCGCCGCGGCGAACGATGAGTTGCTCAAGAATGACATTCTGGTGAACGTGCTCGGATTCGCCACTATTTTTGTGGTGGTGATTCTTACCTACCGTTCGTTCGCCGCCGGCGTCTACATGTTAATTCCGCTCCTCGTCGCTAATGCCGTAGTCAACGCCTATATGGGAGCGCGGGACATTGGCATCAATATCAATACCTTGCCAGTGGTAACGGTTGGCGTGGGCTTTGGCATTGACTACGGCCTATACCTTGTTAGTCGCATCATCGAGGAATTCCGCACGAGCGAGACACTGCGAGAAGCGGTTCGTGCGGCGGTCGCGACTTCGGGGAAATCTATCAGCTTCACGGCAATCACCATGATTCTTGGCACTTTGTTATGGACGTTCTCTCACATCCGCTTCAATTCGGAGATGGGGTTGCTCCTGGCGCTCTGGATGGGGGTGAGTTTCCTGGCGACGATGACGCTGTTGCCTGTTCTCGCGGTAATGCTGAAGCCGCGCTTTATCCTCCGCGAACGAGCCGCCTGATTGACAGGTTTACCGAAAAGTAGATATGAGAGCGGACAGAGGCTGAATACCGTTGTGACTGTGAGCAGCAGAGGTTGTCTGGGGACGCTCGAGGGGAGCGAGAGAGCAACAAGCCACTGCGGTAAAGGAAAGGGAATAACCTGTCACGATAAAGAATTATCCCTCTGAAATACGGAAGCAGTGAGGAGAGGTGCTTGCGGCCATGCGTCGTTGGAGCCGGCGTGAGACATTATCCTACAGGAGGGGGAAAAAACCTTCTGTGAGAGCATTGACGAACATGGGTTCAGTGCGGCACCCTGTCCGTAACTCAGAGAAAAGGGGCAAAAAGGCTTCATCCATGACCACTCGCGCTCCGCCAGATTCTTTCCAGAAGTCCTTTTGATCTATCTCACACATGACCAGGGCTTCTTCACCGTTGTTACAGTTACGCACTTGGAGAATTAACCTACTACCCCAACTGCAAAGGAGGGCGCGCAATGCAGTTACATCGTTGGATTCAGGTTGCCGGCGCATTTATGGCCGCCGCGATTGTCAGCTTCTTGACCCCCACCTGGGCGCCTGCCGACGTAAAAGAAGGCGATACCATCACCAAAGCCAATATGGACCAAGCCGGGGATCTCTTGATTCCAGGCATCAAGTGGTACGTCGAACGCGGTATGCCGATTAAGGTGGTTGCCTATCAAAAAGTCAACCTGCCAAGACTCTTTAAAGAAGCCACGGAGAAATATTCAGGACAGGTGAAACTCTCGGCCGACGGCCACGAAATGTACAATTACGTTGCAGGCGTACCGTTCCCCAACATTGATCCAAATGACCCCATGGTGGGCTTCAAAATCATGTGGAACCAGGAGCAAAAACCGCAGTATGTGGACAACGTCGGCACCGAATGGATCACTGAACTCGTCAATGGTAAAGGCGAACTCGAACGAACTTATGGATCACAGTTCTGGCGGCGCATGATGTGGACGGGCCGTCTCTACACCGATCCCAAGCCGGTGGTGCCGCATAACCCGGCGATGCGATACACGGAACAGTTTGGTCCGCTGTTCATCCCGAATGACTTGAAAGGCTCGGGTGTATTGAACAACCGCTACCTTGGCGTTGACGTGCCGGACGACTCGTACATGTACCTACCGGAATTACGCCGTGTGCGCCGCATTAGTGTTGCCAATCGCAGCGACGCATTCTGGGGAGCCGACATGGATCTCGATTCGCTGTGGGGCTTCAACTCAAAAGTCTCGTACTGGACGTTCCGCTTACTAGCCGAAAAAACTATTCTCGCTCCGGTTCATATTGGCACCTATAGCGACCGCAAGGTATGGTGCGCCCAGCCGGACGGCAAAAGCGGCCCTCTGGCGTTTATGCCGTGCAACATTAACTGGGAGAAGCGCCCTGTCTATGTCGTCGAAGGCATTCCGACCGCATATAGCCAGTATGCGTATTCCAAGCGGATCATGTACATCGACAAAGACTTCTGGGGGATGAACTTTGCTGAAGTGTTTGACCAGGGCGGTGAGCTGTGGAAGCTCTGGTTCAATATGTTTCACTATGTCGCGAAGCCC
>DATLYA010000406.1:0-10150 GCA_035575235.1 Candidatus Methylomirabilota bacterium | reverse complement strand
TCTTGACAAATGGTGAACCGGCCTCTACTGTTGGCCATGCAATATCCTGTATCCGTCGGTTCCCCATCGGCGGATTTCCGAGGAGGTCTGGGGCATGGCAAGGGGGAAAGTGAAGTGGTTCAATAACGCCAAGGGATACGGGTTCATCGCCCAGGAGAACGGAGAAGATGTCTTTGTACACTACTCCGCGATCCAGCAAGACGGCTACCGCAGCCTGAATGCTGGAGAAGAGGTAGAATTCGATATCGTGACTGGCCAAAAAGGTCTACAAGCGACGAACGTCGTCAAGTCCTCATAGTTGCACGACGCCCGTCTGTCCCCCGCGCGGCCCCGGAAGCACACTTCCGGGGCCGCTTTTTTTGTGCCGGGTCTCTACGATAAGAAGAAGTCATGGCAGTGCCTACTCATATCAAAGCGGAAATCACACGGCTCCGACAGGAGCTGACGCTGCATAACTATCGCTACTATGTGCTCGATGATCCGCTGATCAGCGACGCCGAGTACGACGCCCTGTTCCGTCGTCTGGTGGCATTGGAGAACCACTATCCGGAACTACGCGACCCTTCGTCCCCGACTCAACGTGTCGGCGCGCCGCCGCTCACGGCGTTTGCCCAAGTCCGGCATTCCATTCCCATGCTCTCGCTGGGCAATGTGCTGAGCCGCGAAGAGATGCAGGAGTTTCACGAGCGCATCCGTCGCTTTCTCAGGACCGCTACCGACATCGCCTACGTCGCGGAAGCAAAGATCGATGGCGTCGCGGTTGAGCTTGTCTATGAGGATGGCCGGTTTGTGTTGGGTTCTACTCGCGGTGACGGCGTGACAGGAGAGGATATCACGCAGAATCTCAGAACCGTTCGCTCCGTGCCGCTCATCTTGCAGAAACATGGTCGCCATCCGCTTCCCACTCGCCTGGAGGTTCGGGGCGAGGTCTTTTTAGGCCTTGAACCATTCAAACAACTCAACCGTGAACGAGCCGCTGCGGGCGAACCCTTATTCGCGAATCCTCGCAATGCCACGGCGGGATCATTAAAACAGCTTGACTCCTCCATCACCGCCAAACGTCCCCTTGACCTGTTTTGCCACGGCGTCGGGCGACTCGAAGGCGTCTCGTTCGCGTCTCACTGGGAGTTTACCGAAGCGCTGAAGGAGTGGGGCTTCAAGCCGGTGCCGCAGCGCCGGCTGTGTCAGAATCTCGACGACGTGTTCGCCTTCTTTGACGAACTGCAAGCCCAGCGCGATACGCTGCCTTACGAAATTGATGGCGTTGTCGTCAAAGTGAATAGTTTCGTCTTGCAGCGACAACTGGGTGAAGTCTCGCGTTCCCCACGGTGGGCCGTGGCGTATAAATTTCCCGCGCGGCAGGCGACCACTAAGATTCTCAATATTATTCCAAGCGTGGGGCGGTTAGGCACGCTCACTCCCCTAGCCGAACTCGAAGCCGTCAATATTGGCGGCGTAACGGTGCGAAGCGCATCCTTGCACAATATGGACGAGGTCAACCGCAAGGACATTCGCATCGGCGACACCGTTGTGGTTGAGCGGGCGGGCGACGTCATTCCCTATGTGGTCAAAGTGATCAGCGAAAAACGGACGGGGCGCGAAAAGAAGTTCGTAATGCCGCAGCACTGCCCGGTGTGCGGCGCTGAAGTCGAGCATGAGGAAGGTGAAGCAGCCTATCGTTGCACGGGACTCGCATGCCCGGCCAAACTGAAAGAAAGTCTCAAATTCTTTGGCTCGCGCGGCTCGATGGATATCGAAGGACTCGGCGAGAAAATTATCGACCAGTTAGTCGAGAAAGGCCTTGTCCATGACGCCGGCGATCTCTACCACTTGACCAAAGAACAGATTACCTCGCTTGATCGCATGGCGGACAAATCCGCGCAAAATCTACTTGACGCAATTGAGAAAAGCAAAATCACCACGCTGCCGCGCTTCATCGCCTCACTGGGCATTCGGCATGTCGGCGAGGCGACCGCCAGACAGCTGGCAGAACATTTTGGCGACTTTGCTCACCTTCGAGAGGCGACCGAAGAAGAACTCCGGCAAGTGCGCGACATCGGCCCCGAGGTTGCGCGCAGCATTGCCCATTTCTTCCGGCAGCCGCAAAATCGCCGCGTCATCGATAAACTTTTACAAGCAGGCGTCCACTTCCCCAAAGTGACGGCTCGCCGGGACGGCAAACTCAGGGGGCAAACGTTCGTCCTGACCGGCGCGCTCGCTTCTATGACCCGGTCTGAAGCGCAGAAGCGGATCGAAGCCCTCGGCGGCAAAGTCTCATCAAACGTCTCGAAGCAGACGAGCTACGTCGTTGTTGGTGACGAGCCGGGATCAAAATTGGACAAAGCCAGACAGCTTGGCGTGTGCGTGTTGGAGGAAGAAGAGTTTTTGCGGCTGATTGAGTAAGAGGAAAGCTTCACCTACTGCACGTCCTCCTCTGCCGGTAGTGACTTGATCAGTGGCCGCAAGGCTTTCAGAAAATTTTCACGAGCGCCAATTTTTTCTTGGACATATTGCAGACTCTCCCGCGCCTTCCCCACCAATAACGCACGACCTCAGCTTTTGCTTCCCTCCGAGTCACAGTGATATTCCTTAAAAGGGGATCGGATGACGGCTAGCCTCTCGTCTCTCTTTGCGCTTCCTTTCTCGCTCTCCTCCCCAGATACCCGCCGTGATGGAACTTGGCGTAATCGGCTTTGGTGAAATTCTTTTTCTCCATTAGCACCAACGCAAGCGCATCGCTGAGCGCCAACATCGCTGTCGTACTGGCGGACGGAGTCAGTCCGAGCGGACAGGGTTCGCGCACCTCACCAATAGAGAGAACGACATCGCTCTGCTTGCCGATGGGAGAATGGGGATGACCGGTGATAGCGATCAAATGCATGCCATTCAGTTTTTTCGCGCGCGCGATAGTTTCCAGCACTTCGCGGGTTTTTCCGCTGTTCGAGAAGGTAATGAGCACGTCGTCCTTGCTTACCAAACCAAGATCGCCATGCGCGGCATCGCCAGGATGAAGGAAGCAAGCCGGCGTTCCGGTTGAGGATAACGTTGTCGCCAACTTTATCGCAATGACGCCAACTTTCCCCATGCCGGTGGTAATCACCTTGCCTTTACAGTTTTTCAGCATCTCCACGGCGCGGAGAAAATTACTATCGAGTTGAATTGAACGGATCGCCTCAGCCTCAGCCTCCAGCACGGCGCGGGCGCGAACCAGGTCTATTGAGTGAATGACGTGGTGGTTCTTCTTCTGCATAGTCTCCTGTCTCTGTTGGAGAAACCTGAGAGACCCTCTCATCCTATCCCTCTTCCACAAGAGGAGAGGGAACCTCTCCCTTACGGCGCAGCGATCACGAAGGCGCCGCACCCCAATATTCTGTTTCATCCTTTTAGCTAAAAGCCGGCCTATTTTTGCCACCGCGCCATCCGCCCACGCGCCGCAGCTTTCCCGGCGCCGCGTTGACGTGCAGGCTTTGCGGGACGATACCCCGGAGAAGGTTTTGTCTCCGCCGCCGGCCGTGCAACAGGGACTGGAGCATCAGCCGGACTCACTCCCAGTGCGCGCTGCTCCAATGCGTGCAGCCGGTCTCGCAGTTCAGCCGCCCGCTCAAACTCCAGGGCTGCGGCGGCTTCCCGCATTTCTCTCCGTGTCTGCTCCACCAGGGCGACAAGTTGCTGCGGTGACAAGTATTCTTCAGATTCCTCCGCGGCGATCGGCACGGTGACATAATCGGCTTCGTACACTTTCACTAACGGTGACGACAGCGCTTTCTTCACGCTCTGCGGCGTGATGGCGTGCTCCTGATTGTACGCCGCCTGGATGCGGCGGCGGCGTTGCGTCTCACCAATGGCGCGACGCATGGAGTCCGTCATTACGTCTGCGTACATCACTACCATGCCGTTCACATTCCGCGCAGCGCGGCCAATCGTCTGGATTAACGAGCGCTCCGAGCGCAGGTAGCCTTCTTTATCGGCGTCCAGGATCGCCACCAACGACACTTCCGGAATATCCAACCCTTCGCGCAGCAAATTAATGCCAATTAAGACGTCAAACGTTCCCCGGCGCAGTTCGCGGATAATCTCTACTCGTTCAATCGTATCGATGTCCGAGTGCAGATACCGGACTTTGACGCCCAGCTCTTGATAATAATCAGTCAAATCTTCAGCCAACCGCTTCGTCAGCGTGGTCACCAGCACTCGTTCACCCACTTCCACTCGCTTACGGATCTCTTCGAGGAGATCATCAACCTGTGCTCGCGCCGGGCGGACGACAATGTCCGGATCAATCAGTCCCGTGGGACGGATCAATTGTTCGACAATGCGCCCGCCGCTTTGTTTTTGTTCGTAATCGCCCGGAGTCGCTGAAACATAAATCGTCTGCCCGGCCATGCGCTCGAACTCGGCGAAGCTCAGGGGGCGGTTATCCAACGCCGACGGTAAGCGGAAGCCGTACTCGACCAGTGTGGTTTTGCGCGAGCGGTCGCCGCGGTACATGCCGCCAATTTGCGGCACAGTCACGTGGCTCTCATCAATAAACAAAACGTAATCTTTCGGAAAATAATTTAACAACGTAAACGGCGGCTCGCCCGGGGCGCGGCCGTCGAGATGACGAGAATAGTTTTCAATGCCTGGGCAGAATCCCATCTCTTCCAGTAGCGCCAGGTCATACAGCGTGCGCTGTTCCAGCCGTTGCGCTTCGAGCAATTTATGTTCGGCCTGGAGTTCGGCGAGCCGCTCGGCTAACTCCGCACGGATGCCGGCGACCGCCCTTTTCAGGCGATTCGACGTCGTCACATAGTGGCTGGCCGGGTAGATGGAAACCTTATCGATCCGTCGCAAGACCTTGCCACGCAGGGGGTCAATTTCTGAAATGGTTTCTACCGTATCGCCAAAGAACTCAATGCGCACCGCCTTGCTCTCTTCGTAGGCAGGGAAGACCTCCACCACATCGCCGCGCACGCGGAACGTACCGCGATGAAAATCAAAATCGTCGCGTTGATACTGAATGTCTACGAGCTTGCGCAGCAGAGCGTCACGTTCGACCTGCGCGCCTTCTTCGACGAAGAGGATGAGGTCGAAATACGTCTCCGGCGATCCCAAACCGTAGATACATGAGACACTGGCGACGATAATGGTGTCGCGCCGCTCTAACAACGCTTTCGTCGCCGAGTGGCGCATCTTATCGATTTCCTCATTAATCGCCGCATCCTTCTCGATGTAGGTGTCGCTTTGCGGTACGTATGCTTCCGGTTGATAGTAATCGTAATAGCTGACGAAGTAGCGCACGGCGTTATCGGGGAAAAATTCTTTCAGCTCATTGTAGAGCTGAGCCGCCAAGGTCTTGTTGGGCGCAATGACAAGCGCAGGGCGATTCAAGCGGGCGATGACGTTGGCCATGGTGAACGTTTTTCCTGATCCCGTCACGCCAAGCAGCACCTGATGCCGTAAGCCTTGCTCGACTCCTTCGACGAGCTGACTAATCGCCTGCGGCTGGTCCCCTTGCGGTTGGAAATCAGCGACAAGCGAGAAACTTCCTTGTCGTTGTTGCATGGCGATGCATCATAGCAAGGAAGCAATCACTCATACAGAGCGGGGCGCAAGATTCCTCATGCAGAGAGCAAAACATGTCTTGCGTTGCCAAAGAGAACCAATTGTGGCTTATATTTTTCCATGAACAGCACACCTCAGGATTCTTCTCAGGCAGTCACCGTTCCTGCGCGGCTGTCGCGATTCTTCTTCATGCACATTGGCAGCTTCGTCGCCGTCTTCGTGTATTTCTACGTCCGTAGCCAAACGGGATTCTCCGCCGATGGAGTACCGGCCGCCTTACTCACCGGCCTTGTGGTGATGAGCAGCTACATCGCTCTTGCTCTCTACATGGGTGAGCTCAAGCAATTTGACTTTGGCTTATGGTTAATGTTCGCGCTCGGCGCCGGCGCCGCCTACGCAGGCGTCGATATCATTCTACGTCTTTTCCTGTGGTACTCTCCCGCAATGCTCTTCCTGACCCTGGGACTCGTCGCGCTCATTCCCTTGCTGCTTGGGCGAGAAACCTTCACGTATTATTTCGCCCGCAGACAGACGCCGCCCTGGCAGCAAAAGCTGCCAGTGTTCCATCGCATCAATCGCGTGATGACCATTTTCTGGGCGCTTCTGTTCTTCACCTGCGCCGGCCTCGCCGCCTACGCGCCGGCGGATTGGCGTTTCAACACGCTCTATCCCAATGCGTTGATTTTCCTCGTCGGCATCCCAGCAGGATTCTGGCTGCCACTGCTGGACCTCAAACTATTTCCCATGGAGCCGCCCAATCAAGTCGAACCGCTGATCATGGGGCTGCCATTCGCCTTCAACCGCGCGGCGGCCCAAGGCGCACGGGCAATCATTCAATTCAACGTCAGCGGCGCTGAAGCAGGCGCGTACTACATTCAGGTTAACAATGGCAAGTGTCAGAGTTTCGCGGGACATGCGCCTGCGCCCGACCTGACTATTCACACGCCGGACACCGTGTGGCGGCGCATTGCGCGGAATGAACTCGACGGCGCTCAAGCGTTCCAAGAGGGGCTGTACACGGCTGAAGGAGACCTATCCATTTTGAGCAAGTTTCGCGAGTGGTTCTCGAAAGAGAGTGGAACGCGCCGAGTGTAACACGGGCAAGGCCAGAGGGAACATTCACCTGCCGCCTGTAGCACCCACCTCGCGCTCAGACAGGTTAGCTCACGAAGCCATCTTCTGCCTCAGTTGTGGTTCCAGTCGTTGCTGAATTAGTTTTCGTAAATACTTGGATGCATCTCAGATCTCGATTCCGATCCGCTTGCCGCTCTTGTTCAATTCAGCCGTAACTCCAGGTTCGATCCCCACCGACCTGGCCAGCGAGCTTTCTTCTGAGAGGCCGCCCTTATTCCCTTGGGGACAGTATTGCACGCAGTAAGCGTTACGTTTACCGCTTCGCGCTCAGCACCAGGATGCCGACGCCTTGAAGGAGCCGCCCAAGACCAGAAGCCATGTGCGCATTGGTGCGCCATGAGGAATTGCTCTGCCGGGCGAGATGGTCCTCAAGACGCATCTTCTCGCCTGGGCTGAGCTGATCATAGGAACGTCCGTAATACGTCTCTGCCTGTTGCCGCGCCGCGCTTTGCGGATCCATCGCCGTACAACCAGCCCAGAGCATCGCGCTCGCTACTATCCCGCCAGTCCATCGCAGATTCATATTCGTGCTCCTTCGCCTCACTCAACTTCTCTCTCTATAGCTGCACCACAACCAAGGAGGAAGATCCACTTCCCCGGTCGCGACAAACACATTCAGCAGAAGAATGTCTCTCGCGAAATCCCGCTCAGTCGACAAGTTCTTCAGACTATGCCAATCTCCGAAACAAAGAACATACCTCAAGGGAGGAAGCCATGCTGAAAACGAGACCCGCCGATGAATACATCCATGTCAGCTCAGTCGATTGGCAACCATTTCCAGGAGAATTTTCTGCTGGAGGAATTCGTTGGAAACTGTTGCATGTCTCGCCGGAGGTGGGCGCATGGACGGCGATCTTTGATTGTCCCAAAGGGTCGTCCTTCGCCCGACACATCCACTTGGGTCCTGGCGAATATTTCCTCACGAGAGGCAAAATGGAAGTGCGGGGCGGCGCCGAGAAAGGCGGGGCGACGGCGGTTGCGGTCGGCTACGGCTACGAAGCCTGCAACGCCAGACATGATCAGACCCATTTTCTCGAGGACAGTGAATTCTACATGACCTTCCTGGGGCCTCTACAATTTATCACCGAAGATGGAGCCCCGGTCGCTGTGGTCGGATGGGAACAAGCGCAGGCGCTATGGGCGCAGCAAACTGGCATGAAATGATCCGGCGCTATAAGGGCGCGACGCGACGCGTCCTTACTCTTCCCTTCGATATCAGCACGCGGATATTTCAGGTGCGTTTTGCTACACAGGTCTTTGCAGCGGCCCGACCGTGGTGATAGCCAAGCCAGTAGTCATTTTGTTGTTGCGGGGGGAGCGCTTGTCTGGCTTTTTCTGCCAGAAGCTGCGCTTCGGCAAGCAGGTGCTCCACAGAATTATTAACGGTCTTGCAATCTTCCAGATACGAAGCCCATCCAGCCCGATATCCGTCAACATACGTACTCATAAGCGTTTTTTCACCTCATAACATCAACAACCGCCCAACCCCTATGCCTCAGCCTATGTATGTATAATTGTAGCAGCTTTTGTCACGAGACCAATCAAGAGAAAAAGTATGCAGAAATGCAAAAGTTTTCTGAAATTAAACGCCTGGCGTCAGGAAAAGTTTCGAGCGTGAGGCAGAGCAAGCCATCTCAGCTACGTCTCTTCATCACAGAGGAACGCGAGCGCACCGCTGGGTCGCTTACAGCTCCGTACGGAGCCGGCGTTCAATGAAGCGGACCCCGCCGCTCATGAGATGCTGCCGTAGTACTCTAAAGAGCCTCAGCATTCCACATGTCACACCTCTCGAGAAAAGAGTCCCGCTCAGGAACTTTGCGGCGCAAACAACGGTAACTGCAAATCAGCCGTGACCTGTTTTGCGGGAGATTCAGGCGTCTGTTCTCCCCGTGCGAATGCAGGCGAGGACGTTGTCGGGGTTATGACACCTGACGCAACCATCGCCTTAATTGCGGCGCGACGCGCTCCAGGGATGGTCCGAGCAATCATCAAACCAGCCGTATCAACTCCTAACTGCAACCGCTCAGCTAAATCGTTCAGTCGACAGGCCAGCTCCCATCCCATCACTTGAGCAATCTCAGCAGCCGCATCAGCCAGCCAGCTCAACTGTTCCATCTGCGTACGAATAGTTCCTGCATAGCACTGATAGTGCTGCTCAAGCTCGGCTATTTCTTCTCCAGCAATCCATCCCACCGCTAACAGCGCGAGCTTTGCTCCGCGCACCTCCTGAGCCGTCGGCAACATTCTGGCTTGCAAGAGTCCCTGTAATTCCTCCCCTAATTCGTAACCATTTTCCTGAAGTCGTTGATTGACTTGTTTTTCATACAAGCGGCTGCGATGCTCAGCGCTTGATAGAGGGATATACATACGCTTGCCATCCGCAGTGAGGCTCAAGAGGTACAGCAGCTCCAATTCAGACACTTTGCGAGCGCCGGCCGCAGCAAAGAATCGCGCCAGTTTGACCGCCGTTGCGGCTTGAACGCCCTTGCGCGCAGTGACTTCACCTAAAGTTGTCGCCTCCACACGCCCTTCTTCATCCATGCGAATCAACTGACCGCGCACCAATGCAGCAAGCATCTTTTCCACATCGCCGGCTAGGGTTTCGGTCTCCTTAGCGCGCTGGAAGCCAAGATAAGTCCGCGCAAAGAACGACTGGACTTCTTCTGCGGTCAGGCAAATCTTGGACGCCACCAAATTGAGCACCCGATCAACTAAGCCTTTCTGCCCCGGCGCTGGCGTCACATGCTCATGCTCCCGCATCATATAGCTGCGCCACAACCAATCCGCCTGAAATTGATTCGCGGCAATTAACACCGCCCGGCCAAAACGATCCTGAAATCCCAGCCGTCCGGCGCGGCCAGAAATATTTTCGTACTCCGCCCACGACAGCGGCACTTCGAGCGCCGCACCCGTGCGCAGGTCTGTCGACCACTTTGTCGCTTCGAGAAACACGGTCGAGGCCGGCAAATTCACGCCAAACGCCAGGGTTGTGGTGCACGCCAACACGCGAATTCCTCCTCGGCGATAATGGGTCTCTACGAGCGCCCGTTCTTCCAGTGTGAGATCAGCGTGGTGAAGCGCCACACCGCCGGTCAAAGCGACGCGGAGCTGCGCTTTCAGCACCGTCTCTTCCAGCGCCTGCAGCGCCTCCTGCGCAGGCGGCAACCTGAGCGCCTTAGCTAACCTGAGCGCGCACTGAATCGCATCGCGCTTACTTTTAAGGAACACCAAAATCTGTTCTTCTTTTTCAACTAAATGCTTTACATTCGCCGTAAGCACAGCGCGCGGGTCCGAAGAATGCACAGCAGCCAAAGACTCCTCACCGATATCCCTGAGTAGGGGACAGTAATTGGGACTCTCAATTGTCAGCTCCTGCACGCATGGCGAGATGCCAGTGGAAATTCACCAACTGTCCACACTGCCACAATCGCAAGACGAACCGCAGCCCGGTCTGGAACAACCTCCGGGTCGG
>DATLYA010000405.1:0-15261 GCA_035575235.1 Candidatus Methylomirabilota bacterium | reverse complement strand
GCGGTATTCATCGAGCGTCGTCGCGCCCACACAATGCAACTCCCCACGCGCCAGCATTGGCTTGAGCAAATTGGACGCGTCCATAGCGCCTTCGGCCGCGCCGGCGCCGACGACGGTGTGAAGCTCATCAATAAAAAGGATTACGTCTCCTTCCGACTCCTGCACCTCTTTCAAGACCGCTTTGAGCCGTTCCTCAAACTCACCGCGAAATTTCGCGCCCGCGATGAGCGCGCCCATATCAAGCGCGACAAGGCGTTTGTGCTTCAGATTTTCCGGCACGTCCCCACGCACAATACGCTGCGCGAGCCCTTCAACGATCGCGGTCTTCCCAACGCCTGGATCACCGATCAGTACGGGATTGTTCTTCGTGCGGCGGGAGAGCACCTGCACGACACGGCGGATCTCCTCGTCCCGACCAATGACAGGATCGAGTTTTCCTTGTTCCGCCAGCTTAGTGAGGTCCCGGCCATAGCGTTCTAGCGCCTGGTAGGTTGCCTCAGGATTTGGATTCGTCACGCGCTGATGACCACGCACCTTTTGCAGCGCTGTCATCAAACGATCCCGCGTCAGCCCCAAAGATTTCAATACTCGACTTGCCGCTCCGCCCGACTCATCGAGTACGGCTAACAGGATATGCTCAACACTGACGTACTCATCCTTCAGCGCCTTCGCTTCATCTTCTGCTTGTGTCAGCACACGTACGAGCCGTTGCGTGAGGTAGGCTTGTTGGGCGGCCGCGCCAGGTCCTGACACTTGAGGAATTTTGTTTAACTCCGCCTCAACCCGTTCACGCACAGCGCTTGGTGCAATGCCGACTTCGGTCAATAAAGCAGAGGCCAGCCCTTCAGGCTCAGCCAATAACGCCGCCAACACATGCTCGACATCCACCCCCTGGTGATTTCGCCGAACCGCAATCGCCTGGGCTCCTCGCAACGCCTCTTGAGATTTTTCTGTGAACCGATTGAGATCCATAATGTACTGCTCCTCACTTTTATCCTTCTTCTATAGATACGCGGCAAATGCAAACGCGGGGCTCAGAAAACGTAACCCGAATAACCGGAATCAACGCCCAGCTTTTCGGGCTACGTTTTTCTCTTCCCACTGTCTCTGCTTAGTTCCCTGCCACAGGAATTTTTCGCGGTTTCGCTTCAGCGCGGAGCGGCACGACGACTTCAAGCAGTCCGTCGCGGTAGGTCGCCGTCACCTTCTCTGCATCAACCGGCTTCCGCAAGCGGAATGCCCGGGCAAATCGTCCGGCCGGCCGCTCGCGGTGATGAATACGCACGCCGTCTTTTGCTTCAACACTCGCGCGTTCGCCCTTGATCGTCAGAATATCGTCCTTTACTTCAATCTCGACCGCCTCAGGCTTCATGCCAGGAAGTTCGACGGTGAACAAGAAGGCTTCGCTGTTTTCACTGACATCAACCGCAGGAGTCCAGGTTGCGTGTCCATTCCGCGCCTGCGGCTCGGGACGCAGCGCCTGCTCGAACAGAGTAGAGAAACGCCGCTCGGCCTCGGCGAAATCGCGCATCGGGTTCCACTGATGGAAACGAATCATGAGTATATGTTCCTCCATTTGCAATAGCTGCAGAGGAACGTAAGTCGTCGCTCAACGATGTCAAGGGAGAAGAAAAGAAAACTCAGAGTGATATTTTTGCTGCACAGGAGTGCTGAGAAAAATGTGCAACGAACGGCTTGTCAGACAGAAAAGGATGATTATCTTCTCAAGATAAAACAGCAAATCTCAAACCCCAGGTTCTGTTTGCTGACGCCGATTCTTGTCTATGGGCTACTCTATCTGTGGAGAAACCGCCGCACGAGCTTCTTGCCGTAAAAACGCGTCGTCTGCAGGGAGAATGAGCGCCGCTTAAGCAGGTCGAGCCGGATGACTTTCCATTCAATTTCTTTCGCCAACGCTTTGCGCTCCCCATCTTCCTCAACATATTTCAGCAAGTCCTGCAGCGTGTGGATTTCCTTTTGCAACTCGGCTTCAGGCGGAAGTACATGAGCGTTTTTGAGAATATGATACGACACGCGCAGGTCCTCAGGCACCATACTGAGATCTTCTAGCGCAAGCGGCTTGCCTTTGCCGGGCAGGTTATCGAACGCGCCTTCCTGCTGCGCTTCGCGAATCCGCTCTTCCACGATTCGGGCAAAATATGATAACGCCATGAGGCCTCCTGAGTTGTTTCACGATAAAGGCCGTTCTGTTCGCCTGTCAACACGGGTTGATTCGTTGGCGGCTCCAGAGCTATGTGAAGGAGAGCAAATCAGACAGTAAGGAGGGAGCATGGCAAAGATTGAATTTGGCACGGCGCTGCCGTCGGTTACTGGGACAGCGGAATTTGCCCGGCAAGCAGAAGAGCTGGGGTACGATTTTCTTGGCTGTGGCGAGCATGTGATGTTCTATGGACCCGTTTCCAATACCTTTATTTCACTTTCGGTGGCGGCGGGGGTCACGAAAAAGATTAAGTTGTTGAGCTCTGTGGTCCTGTTGCCGTTGTATCCCGCCGCCCTGGTCGCCAAAATGGGCGCGGCGCTCGATGTCGCTTCTGGCGGACGGTACAACTTTGGCGTAGGCATTGGCGGCGAGTTTCCCAAGGAATTTGAGGCGTGCGGTGTTCCCGTCAATCAGCGCGGCGCACGCACGAATGAGGCGTTGGAAGTCATCACGAAACTCTGGACAGAAAAGAATGTCACCTTCGACGGCAAATTCACCAAACTCAATGGCGTGAGCATTGAACCAGCGCCACTACAAAAACCACGTCCGCCGATTTGGGTGGCTGGCCGCAAAGAACCGGCCATGAAACGCACAGCCAAATATGCGGACGGCTGGCTGCCCTATATGTACACGCCACAACAACTCCACGAGAGTATTGAAAAAATAAATACATTCGGCAAAGAGCACGGCCGAGATATGAGCGCGTTTACGCCGGGCGTCTTCATCTTCGCCGCCGTGCATCAAGACGGCGACAGAGCGCGTCAGATGTGCAGCGAGAAGCTCAGTAAACAGTACAATCAAGATTTCTCCAAATTGATCGCGAAATACGCGCTTGCCGGCACGCCGGAGGAATGCCAGAAACGGCTTAGGGAATATATTGATGCAGGCGCTAAAATGGTGATGCTCCCCTCCGCCTGCTCGCAAGAGTATGTGAACGAAAACACGCGCCTGCTGGCAAAAGAAGTGATTCCAGCGTTTCGTTAATACGGCTCTTAGCTGTTAGCTATTATCTCTAGACATAGTGAAGAAGTTTTTTGTTTGGCTGAGGACTAATAGCTAGTAGCCAACAGCCCTCTTGTAGAAGAGGAGTTGCTCATGCCTGAAGCATTATTGTTTCACAAAGACCCGCCTCTGGCGTGGATTACCTTTAACCGTCCCGAGCGCCGCAACGCAGTAAGTCTGGAAATGTGGAGGACGCTGCCCGGATTTGTTGAACAAGTCGCAGCAGATAAGGACCTCCGTGTCCTGTTGATTCGGGGTGCGGGGGAAGAGGCGTTTATTTCTGGAGCCGACATCTCACAATTTGGCCAGGTTCGCTCCAGCGCTGACACCGTGGCCGAGTACGACCGCGCCACAGGTGCGGCGCTCTCTTCTCTAGCGAACCTGGAGAAACCTGTGATCGCCATGATTCACGGTATTTGCTTCGGCGGCGGTTGTTCGGTCGCGGTGATGTGTGATCTGCGCCTCTGCTCGGATGATGCGCGTTTCTGCATCCCTGCCGCACGGCTCAGCATTGCCTATCCGGTGGAGCGCGGCGTTGAACGCCTGGTGCATATTGTCGGCGCGGCCAACGCCACTGAGATTCTCGTTACGGCGCGGGTCTACAACGCAGAAGAGGCGCATCACATGGGGCTTGTCAATCGCGTGCTGCCCAAAGCGGAATTAGAGTCGTACACTCGGGACTATGCGCTCAAGATTGCTGACAACGCCCCGCTCAGCGTCGCCGCGCATAAGTTCTTCGTGCGGGAGAGCACGAAAGCCGCAAACTTACGAGATACGGAAAAGATTCGCGCCTGGTCAGCCCGCTGCTTCAACAGTGATGATTACAAAGAAGGCGTCGCCGCATTCATGGAAAAGCGAAGGCCGCAATTTCGGGGGAAATAATTTGTAATAAGTAAAACGTAATCTGTGCAAAGGCCCTTTCAATTAGCGGCTCCTTTTACGGGCTAGGTTTTACGCCTTGCATCCTCATGTCTTATCTCACACCTCTTCTTCTTGCTTTCCCCGCCAAAAGGCGCAAAAAGGAAGAAGCAACCAGGGAAGTTGCCCAGTCTTTAGCATCTCACTCATCTCATAAGGAGGGCCAGTATGAAAGTCGGGATGTCCATCTTCATGCAGAACACCAACAATAAGTGGACGGACTATGAGGTCTATCAAAATGACCTCAAGCTTGCCGACCTGGCGGAGCCGCTGGGGTTCGATTCGATTTGGAGCGTTGAGCACCACTTTACGCCGTATACTATGGTGCCGGATGTGCTCCAGTTTCTCACCTATATGGCGGGCCGCACAAGCAAGATTGAGCTTGGCTCGATGGTAGTCGTGCTGCCGTGGCATGACCCCGTGCGCGTCGCCGAGCAGATCGCCATGCTCGATAATTTATCGCAAGGTCGCATTATCATTGGCTTTGGCCGCGGCGCCGCCACGGTGGAGTACAACGGCTTTCGTGTCCCCATGGAAGAGTCACGCGAGCGTTTCGTCGAAGCCGCCGAAGTCGTGCATAAAGCCCTGGCGAATGAGCGTTTTGAGCATAAAGGAAAATTTTTCCAAATCCCTGAGATGAGCATCCGGCCGCGTCCGTACTCACATCCGGAGAAACGCCTCTATGGCGCCGCCGTCAGCCCAGATACGGCGGAACGGATGGCAAAGCTAGGCTTAGGCGTGCTCATTGCTATTCCGTTGTACGGTTGGGAGGCGCAAGCGAAGGATGTTCAGCGGCATCAGCAGATCCTGCGGGAACAAGGTCACCAGCCGATCCCGCCAATCTCTTCCAGTTTTGTCTTCTGCGCCGAGACTGAGAAAGAAGCGCGAGAGGGCGCGCGCCAGTGGATGGGCGGCTACTGGGGTTCGGCGGACGCTCACTACCACTTCTCAGATGGCCACCTCAAGAATGTGAAGGGCTATGAGCACTATGGCGCGATTGCAGATGCAGCCAAGACCACAACCCCGGAGCAGAGTGTTGAAGGTTTTGTCAATCTGCAAGTAGCCGGCACGCCAGAGCAATGCTTGGAGCAGATTTATACGATGCAAGATCTAGTGGGACTCAATCACTTCATCGCCGTATTCAGCTACGGCGGCATGCCGCACGACGTGGCCGAACGGAATCTCCGGTTGTTTGCTTCTGAAGTGATGCCGAAGCTGCAACGCGAAGAGCGAAAAGTCGTGCCGGTCACGACCCGCATCGCTACAACACAGCCGCAAGCGAAGTAGCGTATCTAAAGCGGAGGGGCGCACGGCGATGCGCCCCTACAGGTCATGAGAATAGTTCCGCTACCCGGCGGGTGAAACCAGGAATTACCTCCTCTCCGCTCAGTTCGTCACCTCGACTTCGGCTTGATCTTCGCCATAAACGTCTCCATCGTCCGTGCACTACTCTCGAATGATTGTAAAGAAAGTTCAAAGACCACATGCTGCACCCCAGCCTTTTGGTACGCCTGCAAGCGGCTCGCAATAGTCTCCGCATCTCCACGCAGGAGGTCTCGTCCCGGTCGTGGCGGATACGACAAAACCTCTTGAGACACGCCGTCGATAAACAATGGCGCGCGCACGGAAATCACCGGATCACCCGCGCGCCCGTTCTTTGCCCAAAGCTTTTTGAGATGCGCCACGCCCTCGGCCATCGCTTCTGGCGTTAAACTCGTTGCATGCCAGCCATCGCCTAACTCAGCAACGCGGCGGCGCGCGCGCGGGCTGACGCCGCCAACCCATATTGGCACATGTTGTTGCACGGGCAGCGGTGAGGCTTGCATGTCCTGAAAAGATGTGTACTGTCCATAAAAACTCACCGTTTCATGGGTCCATAATGCTCGCATCACACGCAGACACTCATCGCTTAACTTTCCTCGCTCAGGATAGGAAACGCTGAGCGCAGCGAACTCTTCCGTCATCCAGCCGCCGCCGACCCCGACAATCAGCCGACCGCCAGACAGCTGATCAATAGTGGCGAGCATCTTGGCCAGCACGACCGGATTCCGATACGGTAAAATCAACACGCTTGTCCCTAATTTGACGCGCGGCACAAGCGCGGCAATATGGCTCAAGAGCGCCACCGGCTCGAGCATGTTGTCTCGGTAAATCAGATCCATCGACCGCGGCACGATGATGTGATCCGTCACCCACACCGAGTCGAATCCAACTTTCTCCGCGTATTGGACGTTTTCAATAATTCTGCGTACGTTAATCGTTTTCCCGTAATGCGGGATGCAGATGCCGAATTCCATGGGTCACCTCCTTTACGCTCTCAGCCGTCAGCTATCAGCCGTCAGCCAAACAAACAATAGGATGGTTCCTTATGCGGACACCTGAGCGCCTCGACCCATGATGAAAATTTTCGCTTCTGGCCTTTTGCTATTTTTGCTGCTAGCTGATAGCTGACAGCTTCTCAAAGGAGAAAACAATATGGCGCGCGCTCTGACTGTCGCAGCAGCTCAACTCGGCCCCGCCTCAACTACCAAAGCCGAAACCGTCGCACGCATGGTCCTACTCATGGAGGAAGCAGGCAAACAAGGTGTGGAATTACTATCGTTCCCGGAACTCTCGCTCACTCCCTACTTCGCTACGAAAGTGCACGCCGCTTACGATAAATTTTTTGAAGAGGACTTACCGTCGCCGGACACATTGCCGTTGTTCCGCGCCGCGCGCCGCACGGGCATGTATTTTGTCCTGCCCTACGCCGAGCGTGAGCATGGGACGTATTACAATAGCGCGGTCTTTGTCGCACCGGAGGGTGCGATTCTGGGAAAGTTTCGCAAGATCCACATTCCAGGTTGGACCGAACCTCGTTGGGAAGGACTAAACATTTTAGAGAAGCGCTATTTTGCGCCGGGGAATTTGGGATTCCCTGTCATCTCTCATCCAAAAGCCCAGCTGGGAGCGCTCATTTGTTATGATCGCCGCTTCTCCGAAGGGTATCGTGCGCTGACACTGAGCGGCGCTGAACTTCTTTGTGTCCCGTATAACACCCCAAGCTTCGGCCAACCCAAAGAGGTCGGACAGGAAACCTCGGAGATCATGTTGCGCGCCGGGGCCATGGAAAATCAAATCTTCATCCTTGCCGTCGGCAAAGCTGGTGTAGAGGATGGCGTGGAGTACATTGGCGGGAGTGAGATTATCTCTCCGGCAGGAAAAGTGCTCGCCAAAGCGGCGAGCGATGGCGATGAGCTGATCGTTGCCACGGTCGATCTCGAAGAGATTGCTACGGCAAAAAAGAAATGGGATTTTTTGGCGGACCGCCGCCCGGAGCAATATCAACAGCTTGTCAAATAATGCAGCAAGCATTTGACACCAGCCCTATTGTTATGGCATGGTGCAGAGCGTGATCTGAGTGAGCGTTCAATTTTCATTCAACCTTAAATACTTGAGGAGGGCGACTCTATGGCGGAATTTGATGTGCTCATCCAAGGGGGCACAGTTGTTGATGGCACTCGCACCCCGCGTTTTGTAGGGGATATTGGCATTAAAGACGGTAAAATTGCGAAGGTCGAGCGTAACGGCAAACTTAATCCAAGCGATGCGAAGAAAACGCTCGATGCGCATGGGCTCGTAGTCTGTCCTGGGTTTATTGATCTGCATACCCACTATGATGCGCAGATCAATTGGGACCCCTACTGCACGCTTTCAAGCTGGCACGGCGTCACCTCGCTGGTGCTTGGCAACTGCGGGTTCGGTTTCGCCCCGTGTAAACCAGAACTCCGTGACCGCGCCATGCTTACCATGTCCCGCGTGGAAGCTATTCCCTTTGAATCGATGAAAGCCGGCATGAAGTGGGATTGGGTCACGTTCCCTGACTGGCTGAATTTCCTCGATCGCACCCCAAAGGGCGTCAACGTCCTCAGCTTCGTTCCCATCGCCCCGATCATGATCTGGGTGATGGGCCTGGACGCAGCCAAGAGCCGCCCGGCGACGGAAAAAGAAATGCAGGAGATGTGCCGCATTCTCGAAGAATCGCTGAATGTCGGCGGCTGTGGTTTCTCCGCACAACGCCTGGGCAACGGCTTTGTCTCCGTGCAGCGCGACTATGACGGCACCCCGATGGTGACCGACACCATGGCGGATGAAGACGTGCTCGCTTTCGCCAGAGTGCTTGCACGCCGGAAAGAAGGGTTCATCCAGCTGACGCAAGCCAGTCCGGATTTCCAAAAAGACATGGACTTCTATGACAAGCTCGCGGAAGTCTCTGGCCGCCCGATTCTCTTTAACGCGACCGCCGTGCGCGACGATCGTCCGTCGCTGCATCGCCGCATCATGCGCTGGATCGAACGGACCAATAAAGAAGGACGGACAATCTACAATCAGACCGCCGTCATGCGGCAAGGCCTCTACTTCACTTTTGGTGATATGAACCTGTTCGACGGCAGCGACGTATGGCGCGAAGTGACGATGGGCACGCCGGCGGAGCGCTTGCAAAAAATGCAGAATCCCGCGCTGCGCCAGGCGCTGGTGGCGGATTATGACACTGGCCACACCCCGGTTGTCACCGGATCATTCAAAGATTTTAAAATTGAATCTGTGGTTGATCCCAAGCTCCAGAAATACGTCGGCAAGACCGTTGAAGAGATTGCCAGGATGGAGAACAAACATCCAGTCGACGCGATGCTCGATATCGCCATCGCCGACAATCTCCAGACGGAGTTTGAAACCCCGGCTCGCAACACCCGCGCAGACTACACCGCGGAAATCATGGCCTCCGAGTACAGCATTCCTGGCGTGTCCGATGGCGGCGCCCACACCAAGTTCATCACCATCGGCGCATTCCCGACCGACATGATCTCCTGGATGGTGCGCGACGCGGGCATCATGAGCCTGGAAGAAGCGCATTATCGCTTGAGCGCGCTGCCGGC
Organism: Candidatus Methylomirabilota bacterium; assembly: GCA_035575235.1. GTDB lineage: Bacteria > Desulfobacterota > Binatia > Bin18 > Bin18 > SYOC01. Next base: position 6,204 of record DATLYA010000405.1, on the reverse strand, counting down.
CAAATGCGCGGGCTTCTTCGATCGCGGCACCCTCACCGAAGGAAAACCGGCGGACGTGGTTGTCTACGATCTGGAAAACCTCAAATTGACTCCGGAAAAGCCGACCATCGTGCATGACTTTCCGGCCAACGAGTGGCGTCGCGTGCAATACGCCGACGGCTATCGCTGGATCATGGTGAACGGCGAAGTCACCTTTGAAGACGGCAAGTGCACCGGCGCGACGCCTGGTCGTCTGCTGCGGCACGGACGCGGCTAAACACCCTCGCCTCTCGCCTACAGGTTCCCTCTCCCCTCGTGGGAGAGGGATAGGGTGAGGGACAGATCTTGCTTGCCTGCCCCTTTTTTCATTCTTCTACTCCATCCCTATCAACCACAGAAAAATCACAAACGACGCCAGGCTCAAAACGCTGCGCACCGCGTGCAAGCGCCCCCAGCGCGTCAGGAGTTCTTCGGCAATCGGCGAGTTTTTATCCAAAGCGGGATTCAAGAGCTGTTTGTTCGTTGGGAAGATGGCAATAAGCGTAAAGGGAATCACCGCTCCAAGCAGCAAGCCGCCAACGAGCCATGCCCAAGGAGATCCGGAAAGCCACGCGCCAACAGCGCAAAGAACCCCGAGAGCGGCGAGAGACGCCTGCATCACCGCCGCTCTTTTGTAGCTGGGAGCAAACTCAGTTACCGCCAGTGCAGTCCCACAGGATATACGTGCAGGGTGCTCAACAAGGTTGATATAGACAGAAGCGCCGGTGAAGAGGCCGCTGCTTAAAGCAGCCAGCAATTCCAGCATCATGTGGTTCTCTCCTGTTGACTGGCGATGAGATGAAAGCTCGCGCGGATATGTAGACGGAAGCCACGGCTCATGGTCCCCTCTCCCCTGAGGGGAGAGGGATAAGAGGGGATACCCGATGAGGTTCAATCCAAGTGGAAACGGTTCTACAGCTTCGCCGACGGCGCCACTAACTTGTCCGCCAGCCGCTCAATTTCACCTTTCGCTTTCTTCGGATCGGTTGGAATCCCACCGGCAATGACTTGATGCACGCCAACGTCACTAAACCGTTTCACCATCTCCATATCAATCGGCGAGCCAATGCCGGGAGAAACGGCAAAAGTGAGTTTTTCCGGGTCACGTCCAACCGCCTGCGCGTACTGTTTCATACGCGCAATCATAGTCTTCGCCGTCTCAGGTGTGACATTCACCCCAAACCAACCATCGCCTACCTCTCCCACACGCTTAAGGGCAGGCGTGCTTTCACCGCCGAAGATGATCGGCGGATGCGGTTTTTGTACAGGTTTGGGAAACATCCGCACCTTGGGGAAGCGGCAAAACTCACCTTTGAACTCTGGATTGTCCTCCGTCCACAAGAGCTTCATCGCCTTAAGATACTCACGCGTGCGGTCGCCGCGCCGTTCCCACGGCACGCCAACAGCCGTGAACTCTTCCGCCAACCAACCGACGCCTACACCGAGATCAAAACGTCCGTTGGACACTTTATCCAGACTGGCGACGACCTTGGCCGTTACTACAGGATTGCGCTCCGGGATGAGGGAAATGCCCGTGCCGAGTCTGATCTTTTTTGTCTGTGCAGCGGCGAACGTCAATGCAATATAGGGGTCAAGAATATCAACGGTCGTATTCAGCCCTGGCAATTTGCCATCTTTGGAGTACGGATATTTGGAGGTATATTCGTCAAGCAAGACGACATGCTCAGGCGCCCACAGCGAGTAGAAGCCGCACTGCTCAGCCGTTTGCGCCGTCAAGGCGATCAATTCAGGATCCGCGGCAGGGCCGATGCCGATAGCAAAGAAGCCGATTTTCATAATTCAGTCCTCCTTTTCTTACTTCTTACTTTCCACTTTTCACTTCCTATTCCTCACTGCCGCTTTCCACCTTAAACCGCGCCTCACGTCCCTTATCCGGCGTGGGGTCTTTCACCAGGCCATAGATCTGCCGCCCTTCATGATCGTCCGGCAGATACTCAGTAATGGGCAGCCCTTCCGGCGTCACGAATAACAGGCAGTGACAATATTTCCATTGCTTCATTTCATCGCAGGCGCACACCCATTCGCGGCTACGTTCCAGTTCAGCCTTTTTGTCCGGATAGAAGTTACACGGGCACAGTGGACGGCCCACTTCATCAATATTCGCCGCCAATCCCAAAATGACGGCTTCGGTTACTTCTGGATCGGGATGCGGCGAGGTGCCGCTCTTCTCCCAATATTTCTTGACGTATGTCCGCATGCGCTGCATGCTTTTCTCTGTCGGCGCTGGCTTCATACGCGCTTCCTCTCTCCTCTTTCAGGATTCTTGCCGAGGGCTTGTGTTTTCAAGCACTCGCCCTTATGCCAATGTCCAATTTACGAGAGACGATGGAGAAACGATAGCTATGCCTGCCGGAAAAATCTATGTCACCCGTCGGTTGCCTCACGACGTGCTCGAACCGCTGAGAAATGCCGGCCAGCTACAGATGTGGGAATCTGACGACGTTCTCCCGCGCGAGGCGTTACTGCGCGCAGTGGAAGACGTTGATGCACTTTTGTGTCTGGTCACTGAGCGCATTGACGATGAACTACTTGCGCACGCACCCAAACTGAAGATCGTCGCCAACATGGCGGTGGGCTACGACAATGTTGACGTCGCGGCGCTCACCCGGCGCGGCATTGTGCTCACCAATACACCGGGCGTGCTGACCGAAACCACGGCGGACCTCGCATTTGCCCTGATTCTGGCGATCGCCCGACGACTGGGAGAAGGCGAACGTATCGTGCGTGAAGGGCGCTGGGGCGTGTGGCATCCATTCGATTTTTTAGGTCGTGATGTCCATCACGCCACGCTTGGCATTATCGGGCTTGGGCGGATTGGCGCGGCGGTCGCACAGCGGGCCAAAGGCTTTGACATGCGCATCCTCTACACCAATCGCGGACGTAATATGGAAGCGGAAGAGCGACTTGGCTGCGTCAAAGTCGACTTGCCAACGCTTCTACGAGAATCAGATTTCGTTATCGTGCTCACGCCGCTCAACGCCGAGACGCGCGGCATGCTTTCCACGCCGCAATTCCAGCAGATGAAGCGAACGGCTTGCCTTATCAATGCCGCACGCGGGCCGATTGTCGATCAAAAAGCGCTGTACCTCGCGTTGCGTGATGGGGTCATTGCCGGAGCAGCCTTAGATGTCACTGATCCAGAACCATTGCCAAAGACCGATCCGCTGCTTACACTCGACAACTGCTTTATCGTGCCCCACATCGGCAGCGCCAGCATCGCCACGCGCACTCGCATGGCCACGCTTGCGGCGGAAAACATCGCCGCGTTTCTCTCCGGCCAGCACCCGCCAACGCCAGTGAATCCAGATGTGCTCGCAAGCTAGTGTTCTTCTTGCCCTGAGAAAAATAGAGGAGTAAAGAGGCCCTATGCGTTGCGTGAACTGTGGGTCAGACAACCGTGACAGGGCAAAGTTCTGCAACGACTGTGGCGCTCCGCTTGCGCTTCGTTGCGCGTCCTGTGGAACTGAGACTCCAGGCAGGGCAAGGTTTTGTAGCGAATGCGGCGCGCTATTCCCTACACAGCCTCCCTCTCCAGTTTTAAGTTCCAAGCTTCAAGTTCCAAGTCCCCAACCCCCGTCAGGTGAACGCCGTCAGTTGACGGTGTTGTTCTGTGACCTGGTGGGTTCCACCGCTTTATCAGCCCAACTTGATCCGGAAGAGTTACGCGATGTAATCCACACCTACCAGCAGACCAGCGCCGCGGTGATTGAGCGCTATGACGGCTACATTGCGCAATATCTCGGCGATGGGCTGTTGGTCTACTTTGGTTATCCTTCGGCGCATGAGGACGACGCCGCGCGGGCCGTGCGGGCAGGGTTGGAGATTGTTAAGGCATTACAAAAACAGGTCCCCTCTCCCCCAAGGGGCGAGGGAATCTTCGGAGACTCTCCCTGCAGCGGAGAGGGGATTACACGTCCGCATCGGCATTCACACCGGCCCGGTCGTCGTCGGTGAGATAGGCGGAGGCAACCGCCGCGAGCAGTTAGCCTTAGGAGAGACGCCCAATATCGCCGCTCGTATTCAAGGAATTGCCTCTCCAGATGAAGTCATCATCAGCGCGGCGACGTATCGCCTGGTCGAAGGTTTGTTTGAGTGTGAGGAACGCGGGCAGCCCGCACTCAAAAGGGTAGCAACCCCGCTAATGCTCTATCATGTAGTGCAAGAGGGCGAAGCGCAAAATCGCTTTCAAGTGGTGGCGCGCAAAGGCTTGACCCCGCTGATCGGGCGCGACCACGAGGTTGGCCTGTTACGCGAGCGCTGGGCGCGCGCAAAGGACGGAGAAGGTCAAGTTGTGCTCCTCAGCGGCGAGCCGGGGATTGGCAAATCCCGACTGGTGCAGGAACTGAAGGAACACATCAGCGCCGCAGGCGTCACCCGCATCGAGTTTCACTGCTCGCCCTATCATCAGAACAGTGCGTTGTATCCCATTATCGAGCACGTACACCGTCTGCTGCAGTTTGCGCGAGAAGATACTCCCGACGCCAAGCTGGAGAAGCTTCGACACCGGCTGAGCCGCTACCGCTTCCCCCAGGTGGACACTGTGCCCCTGTTGGCCGCCTTGTTATCGCTCCCGCATCCGGACGGCTACCCGCCAATGACTGTCAGTCCGCAAAAACAAAAGGAAAAGACGCAGGCCACGTTAGTGGCGTGGCTGATTGAGGAGTCTGAGCGACAACCAGTCTACACCGCCTGGGAAGACCTCCACTGGGCCGATCCCTCCCCGCGCAGGCTATCTCATACTGGCAAAAGGCCGGTGAACGCGCCAATCAGCGTTCGGCATATAAGGAAGCGGTAGCTCACCTCACCAGGGGGTTGGAATTGCTCACGACCCTCCCAGCCCATCCCAATCGCATCCAACAAGAACTTACCCTACAACTCGCCCTCAGTGTTGCCCTATGGGCGATCAAGGGCTATACGGCCCCAGAGGTAGAACAAGCGGTGACTCGAGCCCGGATATTGTGTCAGCAAATGGGCGAGACGCCCCAGCTCTTCCCCGTACTGTGGAGATTGGTGGTGTTTTATTTTAACCGAGGGGAGCATCGGACGGCGCATGAGCTGGCGGAGCAGATGATGCGACTGGCCCAGAGCCTCCAAGACCCGTATCTCCTCTCGTATGCCCACATGACGCTAGGGTGGACCTTGTATTTGCTTGGAGAACTCACCTCGGCACGCTCTCACTTGGAGCAGACGATGGCGCGCTATGATCCTCAGACACATCCTCGCTCCACCTTCTTTACAACTGACCCAAGAGTGGAGTGCCTCTCCTGTGCAGCCTGGACTCTGTGGTATCTGGGTTATCCAGACCAAGCCTTAAAGAGGAGCCAGGAGGCGTTGGACGTCGCTGCAGGATTGTCTCATCCTTTTGGTATGGCCTATGCCTTGGCATGGGCTGCTTTGTTTCATCTTCTCCGCCGGGACGAGTTGAGTGTCCGAGAGCAGGCAGAGGCAGTGATAACATTGGCAACCGAACAGGGATTCTCATACTGGGTGGCGTTTGGAACAGTGATGCGGGGCGGGGCGTTGGCCGAGCAGGGGCAGGTGGAGGAAGGCATTACGCAAATGCAACAAGGCTTGGCAGTCTTCCAAGCTATGGGAACACAGGTGTCGCGTCCGCATCGACTGGTCCTACTGGCCAAGGCATATGGGATGACGGGGCAGGTCGAAAAGGGATTGACCATACTGGCCGAGGGATTGGCCATGGTAGATAAAAACGGAGAGCGATACAGCGAGGCTGAGTTGTACCGGGTGAAAGGCGAACTCACATTACAAAAGTTCCACGTTCCAGGTTTAACGCTCCAAGTTGCCGATCCCCGATCCCTGATGCCCGATGCCCAAGGCGAAGCTGAAATATGTTTCCTCAAGGCCATAGAGGTAGCTCGGAAGCAGCAGGCGAAGTCACGCGAACTCCGCGCCGCCACCAGCCTCGCGCGTTTCTGGCAACAAGGAGGCAAGCGGGCCGAAGATCACAATCTGTTATCTAAAGTCTACAATTGGTTTACCGAAGGATTTGACACGAAAGACTTACAAGAGGCAAAGGCGCTGATTGAAGAATTGAGCCAGTGAGAGATCGAGCCAGTGGTTCTTATCCGTCTTCAATGATTCAACGCCTGATGACTCAATGAACAAAGGTCATGCCACCGCAAAGCCAGTATGCGGGCGAATCTC
>DATLYA010000404.1:0-3847 GCA_035575235.1 Candidatus Methylomirabilota bacterium | reverse complement strand
TATGCAGGACTCACTTCCTGGCAAGCTACGGGAGCAGGCTTCCTGCAATCTTATGGCTTTGCGCTGCTGCCAGAGGTCTATCAACAAACAGGACAGATTGACGAAGGGCTGGCCGCGCTCTCTGGCGCTTTTACTATTGTTGAACAGAATGGGGAGCGCATCTGGGAAGCGGAACTGCATCGGCTGTACGGAGAGTTCCTACTCTGCAGGAGCGACAAGGAGCAAGGGAGACAGGGAAAGGGGTCGTCAGTCTCCTCTTCTCCTGACCTCCCACTCCCTCAAGCCTCTCCAGAGGAGTGCTTCCTTAAGGCCATTTCTATCTCCCGCAAGCAACAAGCAAAATCGCTGGAGTTGCGAGCAGTGATGAGCCTGGCGCGGCTGTGGCGGCGACAAGGCAAGAACGCTGAAGCGCGGCGGAAACTCAAAAAGGTCTACGAGAGATTCACCGAAGGGTTCGATACCGCTGACTTACAGGCAGCCAAGCAATTGCTGGAAGAACTAGCCTGAGGTCGCGGGAGGAGTGCATGCCTACGCTCCTCCTGGTGTTCGCCGAACCCAATGCATCACCGCCCGCAAAACTGCGGCGGCCGCTTTTCCATGAACGCGCGCACCCCTTCCTGGTGATCTGCTGTTTGTCCACAACGGTTATGGGTTTCGGCTTCCCGATCCAGCATCGTGTGAAAATCCACGGTGGTGGACATATTAATATTGGCCTTCATATAGCGATAGCTTATCAGCGGACCAGACGCGATACGCTCGGCGACTGCCATCGCCTCATCCCAGAGCTTCTCGTGAGGCGCAATGCGGTTTATTAAGTTAATGCGAAACGCCTCTTCAGCAGAAATCATATCAGGAAGAAAGAACAACTCCTTTGCTTTGGCTTGCCCGACAAGCTGCGTCAGCTGCCAGGTGACGCCATAATCGCCGCCATACCCCACGCGTGCATAGGCAGTACCGAAGCGGGCTTGATCGGAAGCGATACGGAGATCACACGACAGCGCTAAGCCTAATCCGGCCCCAGCCACCGGGCCATTGATGACCGCAATGGTTACTTTCGGAATCGTGTAGAGCAGCCAGGGCCAGGCGTGCCCTTCGCGGAGCCGATCCACTCGCTGCTCATAAGTGGCCCCTCCCGCGCCTAGTTCATTACGGCTGAGCATCGCGGACACATCGCCTCCCGCACAAAAGCCGCGTCCGGCTCCAGTCAACACGACCGCGCCAACCTCCGGATTCGCGGCAAACTCCCGCAACGCTTCGACCGCAGCGACGCCCATTGCCGGCGTCAGCGCATTTAATTTATCTGGACGATTCATTGTCAAAATGCCTACGCGATTTTTCACCTCTACTTTCAGCTCTTCTGTCGCCATAAAACCTCCTCTTTGATCTTGCCGGCTCGTATAGGGATATGCTCAGGTAAGGCAAGGGGTGACGCCTAAGACGTGTTACGTGATGCGCCGCGCCACAGCCTCAGAAACACTCGCCACGTATAACCCTCCATCCTACTCCAGCGTATCAAACCGCCGAATCAACGCGAGTTCTTCAGCCGTCGGCGCAGAGGTGATTCCAACCGACGGTGCGAGACGGACCTCCCATCCTGTATTCGTGCGCACTTCATCGACGGTCACGCCAGGATGGAGAGATTCAAGTTGCATCTCTCCAGACGAAGCGAAGCCGAATACCCCGAGCGAAGTAACGACTACACTCGGCCCTCCTCCAGGCAACCCGACGCGCCGCCGCCAATCGTTTCCTTCTCCATGTCCAGGTGAGGTGCAATAGGAGACACGTTCCTGGAAGCGTCGCCTTTCATGCGGCATGATAATGACGGTGCGCCGAGCAAACGAAGCGATGTCAGCCGCGCCGCCGCTTCCCGGCAAACGCACGCCTTGTGTGACGGTGGTATTCAAGTTGCCAAAGCGGTCAATCTCCGCGCCGCCAATAAAACCAAGGTCAATGCGCCCACGCTGCAGCAGCGACATCACCTCCAGCAGCCCAGTACACGCCAGCGCCTCACTGAGATTAGGCGGATCGCTCATGGTCACAATAGGAGCAGAAGCGCTACGATCACGCAGCACGCCGTTCTCGAACACGCCAATCGCAGACGGTGCGTACAGCGCTTTCGCTACGGCAAACGCCACCAACGGCAACCGCATCCCCACAAAGACGATCTCATCGTCGTGGATCTCACGCGCGGCGGCGGCAATCATGATTTCGCGGGTAGTAAATGGCGAGTTCACTCCTCTTCCCCTCTGACAATGAGGCTGGCGTGATTGGGCAGTCCGTGTTACGGAGCGCGTGATGCGCGACAGAAAAAGGCATGAGATGTAGCCCAAGTTTAGCAGGCGTCATGCACCACGCATCACATCCTAAAATCCGTAATTCACTTCCCCTTTCGGAAGGCGCTTCGTGGTTATCCGAAGTCGCTCAATGGATTCTCCTTCCAGCTTCTTGCGATACGCCTGATGATCCTCCAGATCCGTTACCCACTCCTTGAGCCACGCCAGGAACTCATCTCGTCTGCGCGAGCGCTCATGATACTGAAGGAAATAGTCGTCATCGCGTTGCCAAAAACCTTGCACGGGTGAGGGATGGGCTCCAAGCGGCTCATGGACGACAGCGTCAACCAGAATTCCTGGGACAAGAGTGCGATTGGGATCGGACACAATCACCTCGCGCTCGACAATCTCTTCACAGGTGAGAATCACCCGCTCCGCCGCATACGCGGCCTCTATTGCCGCTCCTAAATTTCCCCATATATGCGCATTGCCAAAACAGTCGGCCCGTTGCACATGTAAAATTGTTACATCGGGCGCCACAGCTTTTACAGCCGTCAGGCGCTCAGCGCTAAACGGACAGGTCACCGAGCGAAAGGCAGCGGCGTTATGAAGCATGCTGCTCCCCGTGGCAGTGCGCGTCGGCAAGAATGGCGCGCCCATCGCAGCAGCCTTGAGCGCGAGCGTAAGCGTAAAGTTCGAGTGATCGTGCATCGTGAGCGGTTGCGGGATTTGTTGCTCTATCGCGCGGCGAAAGTTGTGTCCAAGCCCCGCGCCGACATTGCCGACCCAGGCGGCGATGACCTGTCTTACACAGCCGGCGCCAATGATTTGATCGAAGAGTGTGTCAGAGATCGGTCCGATGAGCGTGAGCGCTTTTTTCCCTTGACGAATAATCTCGCGTCCAGCGGCAAAAGGAATCAACGACTCAAGGCAAAGACCCATCGCCACGCTCTCGCCATCATGAACAAGCTCACGAACGGCGTGAGCAAGCGTAGTAATTTTGTTTTGGCGGCGTTTGGTCACGGTGACGGAACTCGTTTGCTTGCAATTCTTCACGCCCGCTCAGCAATCAACTTTTCTAACTCCTCCCTGAGGCGACTGAGGACGACATCGTAGCCAAAGTTCCCGATCTTTACACTTTTCCTCTTGAGATTGACGGTCGTGGGACCGCACCACAATCCGAGGTCCGCATCGTCAGTTTCGCCTGGACCATTCACGCGGCAACCCATCACGGCAATGGTGATATGGTGGTCCTTCGCGTAGGCAGTCATTTCTTTGACCTGCTGCGCCAATTCGACAAACTTTTCGTTCTCCACCCGCGAGCAGCTTGGGCAAGAAATAATGTTCAAGCCTGCGCCAAAGTTTGGCGCGGAGATGAAGCGCCCAGCCTGCACATCTTCGATAATCCGAAACCCCGCCGTCACCTCTTCGTGCTTTTTATCGTTCGGCAGGGTGAGCGATACGCGCAAGGTGTCGCCAATCCCATCCGCCAGCAGTTTCTCAAATGCAAGTCGGCTCTTGATAATGCCGTCAGGCGGCAGTCCAGCTTCCGTCACGCCTAAATGAATCGGCAC
>DATLYA010000403.1:0-7443 GCA_035575235.1 Candidatus Methylomirabilota bacterium | reverse complement strand
GCGCTGTCCGCTGCTGTTGGCCCAGGGCCTGCTCAAAGGCCAGAAGATGGATATGGTGATTGAGAAAGCCACAGAGCTGGGCGTACACTGCATCGCGCCGTTCGCTTCGGCGTTCACCGTCGCCCACCTCCCTCAGGAGCGGCAGGCCGAGCGCATGGCCCGTTGGATGAAGATTGCGCAAAGCGCAGCCAAACAATCCGGCAATCCCGTCCCGCGCATCGAGCCGCCGCAAGCATTCGCCACCCTTCTCTCTACACTTCCTCCTGAAACCGAAAGAATTTTATTCTATGAAAAGGAAGAGCGCTGTACGCTCAAACACTTCGCGCAGGCGCGTCCGCACCTTGCCGCGCTGAGCATTATCATTGGTCCGGAGGGCGGGTTTTCCCCCGCAGAAATCGCCCTTGCCCATGACACAGGAGTGCATGTCGTTGGGCTCGGCCCGCGCACCCTTCGCGCCGAAACAGCGGCGCTGGTCGCCATTAGCCTCTGTCAGTTTTTATGGAACAGCTGAACCTCTCCCTCCCGCTTCCTGCTCCCTGCTTCCCGCTTCCTGTTCCCTGTCATAAAGCCCTCTTGCCATGACGGCGTTGAATACCGTAGCATGCCGCTCCAATGGAGCATCGCCCGGATATGGAAGAGCCTGGACATCCAGTAGCCTCCCCCTCACCAGAAGGTAGTGAAGACAACACGGCGCGTAGGGGTTCCCCGGAGGCCTATTCGCCTCCGCTCGCGCCGGACGCTATCGATTATACACGACATTCCGTGCGGGCGGGCTTTTGGCTGCGTTTCGTGGCGTTTACCATTGACACCGTGGTTCTTGGTGGTTTTTCTCTCCTGCTGCTTTCCGTCGGTCTTATCATCACCAGCCTTGACGATTACGCAGGCGGTACCGGCGCCGATACGGAAGAGTTCTTTCTGCTGTTTCCCTTGTGGATCGCGGGCATGCTGACGGCGGCGGCGGCGTATTTCACTATTCTGCACAGCGAGCATGGTCAGACGATCGGCAAGAGTTTGCTAGGATTAGAGGTTCGGATGAGGGATGGAGCGTTGCCGAGCTACAGTCAAGCCCTTTTTCGTTGGCTCGCGTATGGCGTGTCTGCGGCATTTTGCGGACTGGGGTTTTTGTGGGTCGGGCTGAATCCGGGAAAACGCGGCTGGCACGACCTGCTCGCTGGCACTGTCGTAGTGACGCTGAGTCCCCAAGAACCTTAAGTGAGGAATTGTATGCGCTTCGCCTTCATCATGGACCCCATCCAAAATGTCCTCATTGACAAAGACACCACCTTTGTCTTCATGCTGGAAAGTCAGGCGCGCGGCCATGAGGTGTATTACTTAGAGATGGGGGATTTGTTCGTCGAGCACGCCAGAGCCATGGGACGTGCGCAGCGCATCGAGCTACGGCGGGAGTACCGCAACCACTTTACGTTTCACGAAGAGCTGGTGAGCCCGCTTGGCGACTTTGACGCTATCTTTATGCGCAAAGACCCGCCGTTTGACGTCGCCTATTTGCACGCCACGCAGCTCTTGGATCTAGCCCAACAAGATGGAGCTTTCGTGATCAACAATCCTGCAGGACTACGGGCCGCCAATGAAAAACTCTACGCGCTCAACTTCCCTCTGCTGATTCCTCCGACGCTCGTGTCACAAGATCCAACTCGCATCAAAAACTTTTTGCATGAGCTGGGCGGAGAAATGATCATCAAACCGATCGATGGCCACGGAGGCTCGGGCGTCTTTTACGTCCATCGCGAAGACCGCAACCTTAACTCACTGTTGGAGATAGCTACCCGCGAAGGCAAAGAGCCCATTATCGCGCAGCGATATTTACCCGAAGTGCGACAAGGCGACAAGCGCCTCATCGTGCTAAACGGCGCGCCGCTGGGCTGTACGCTGCGGGTGCCGCGCGAGGACGAACACCGCGGCAACATTCATGTCGGCGGGACCTGCGTCAAAGCGGAAGTGACGGCGCGCGATCGCGAGATTTGCCGCGAGGTCGCGCCGCGACTGCGGCAGGATGGACTGTATTTTGTGGGGCTCGATATCATTGGCGACTATCTCACCGAAGTCAACGTCACCAGCCCCACCGGGGTGCAGGAAATCAATGCCCTTAACAATGTCCGACTGGAAGCCAACGTCATTGATTTTGTCGAACGCCAGGTGGAAGGACGGCAACGACAGCGAGCTTGAAGCCCTGTTCAGAAACGTGGGGAAATGGGTGTCGAGTGGTAGGAAAAGCGGTGGTCAGTAGGAAGAGTGGGGATGTTTCCTCGTTTGCCGATCTGTTAGAAGTACGCTCATGCGGCGCTCACGGCGAAAGCTCTCCATTGCTCTTATGGGAGGGATTTGTTTCATCCTACCACCACTAAGCTCGGCGGTGGAAACCGCGCCGCGTATTTCGGATCGGGAGATTATCGAATCCCTTGCTGAACTCAAGGCCGGACAACAGACGTTACAACAGCAAATCACCGACCTGAAAGAGTCTACCCAGCGACAGACCTCCGATTTTCGTCAAGACACACAACGTCAGATCAATGATCTCCGTCAAGAGATGAACATCCGCTTTGATGATATGAGTCGGCGCTTTGATGATATGAGTCGGCGCTTTGATGACCTGAATCGACGCTTTGATGATGTCACGACCCTACTGCAACTTTTGATTGGCGCGCTGGTTGTAGTGCTCGGCGGCATGTTGGCGTGGCTCATCGCCATTTGGCGCCGCTTGGCGCGTGTGGAGGAACGCCAGAAGGCGTTTGAAACACAAGATGATGAGATCAAGTTTCTCAAAGAGAGCATAGGCAGACTGCACGAGATGTTCATGCAACTCATGGCGCGGCCGCCGCAGTGAAAAGGAGAGAGGGTAGCGATTCACTGATCAGTGAACAGCCCTGAGAAGGGGAACGAGAGGCGGAGCTACTCCAGTGCGACTATCTGTCCGTCTGTAATTTGCCGGACTTGTTGTTGTTGAGCAAGTTGACGCGCTTCTTTTGTGATCTCTCTGCCTGCAACGACTGGCGCAGTCGAGAGTCCAGCCTTAGCCAACAGCCTTGACCGTTGAACCGCCCGTTCAACATCTTGCGGGCCGACTCCCCATGAGATTTCCACGACCAGGTATACTTCATGGCCATCGTCTCGTTGTTTTCCCCGCACCACCAAATCAGCAAGAAGAATATCCGCCGCTTCACGCTCCGATAGAGCCCCGGCATCGACTGCCTCGTCAAGCAAACTCGCCAGTTCTTCCAGGGAAAGAACATGAATCTTCCGCAGCAAACGGCTAAAGTAGACGGGAGCCCTGGTGCGATAACGATTCTCTAAGCTTTCCCCTTTTAATTCACCAACATCAATAACCAACTTCTCCACTGTTTTCGCCAGGGTGCTGATTTGCGCGGTTAGAGCAGCAATTTGTCCTTCTACAGCTTGAAAGCGCGTTTCCGTGCGCTCCTCCAGAAGGGTAACCCGCTCCGCCAACTCCTGGAACCGAGAAACGGTTCGCTCTTCCAGCGCGGCAATGCGTTCTGTCAGTTCCTGGAACCGTTTCTCGGTTCGCTCTTCCAGCGCGGCAATGCGCTCTATCAGTGCTTGAAAACGCTCCTCAGTGTGCAGTTGGAATTTCGCTAGCTGTTCCGGCAGAGATAAGAGCTCTTCCGTCAGAACGAGACGGCGCAGGTCCGCCCGCCACTCCGGCTTCTCTGTCACCAAACGGACTAAATCGTGAAAATCCTCTACCGTGAACGACATACATTTCTCTTAGCACGTCTAAGAGCAAAACCACATCACTCCTCCGCAGAAGGCAGACCCGCCGCCGATAAGCGGCGCTGTGTTGAGGGGTCTGTTTCGCCCGGCGATCAATCGCCGGGCTACAGTGCTGCGCCTCATGAATGGGGCCTTCGAGCCGGCTGGAGCCGGCGCTGCTCGGTCGCCCGGACATGAAGTGTCCGGGCAAGGTGCGCCAATCTCCTACGGTCCAATTTAAACAAGAGCTCTCGCGTGACCTCAGAGAGAATAACGAATCTTCTAGGCGGCGCGATGGTAGAGATCCTCAAACCGCACAATATCATCTTCACCAAGGTAACTTCCAGTTTGCACCTCGATCACTTCCAACAGCTCACTGCCTGGGTTGGCCAGCCGGTGCTTTGTACCCGCCGGCACATACGTGGATTGATTGGCCTCCAAAAACAACTCTTGCTCTCCATTCCTCACCGCAGCAACCCCAGCGACGACTACCCAGTGCTCGCTGCGATGGTGATGGAGTTGCAAGCTCAAAGCCGCCCCCGGATACACCACCAACCGCTTCACTTTGAACTGTGGTCCTTCTTCCAGGACCGTGAATGAGCCCCACGGACGCTGCACCGTGCGACTCGACTGCGCAAGATCCCCGGCTCTTGCTTGTAATTGTTGCACGACCGCCTTCACCTCCTGCGCCCGGTCAGCCGGACACACTAAAAGCGCATCATCGGCGTCTACCACGACCGTATTTTTCAACCCAATTGTTGCAATGGTCCGGCGAGTTCCATAAATGAAGGAGTTGTCGTTATCGATAGCAATGACGTTAGCGCTTAAGACATTCCCTCGCTCATCGTGGGGTGAGAGGCGGTGAATAGTCCCCCACTCGCCAAGATCGGACCAGCCGATGTCTGCCGGCGCGACCACCAGGCGAGCAGATTTTTCTAATACGCCATAGTCGATCGAGATCGAATCTAACTGTCTGTACACGGTCGCTATTGTCTCCTGAGCGTTTTCAGCGGCAATGCAGCAGGATATGTCCTTCAGCCCCTGCGCTAACACAGGCAAGTGCGCAGCAATTTCCTGCAAAATGACGGAGGCGCGCCAGAGGAAAATCCCGGCATTCCAGTAATAAGCTCCGCTCGCGATATACCGTTGCGCTTCCACCAGCGGAGGCTTCTCGACAAACCGTTCTACACGATAGATATCCACACAGCCCGGCTGTGGCAGTGTTCCATTGAGCGGCTCTCCTCGCTGGATGTAGCCGTAGCCAGTCTCTGGATGGGTCGGAACGACGCCCAGCGTCACCAGCATTCCTTCCTCGGCGACACCGACAGTCTGCTGCAAGAGGGAAACGAACTCGCGAGGTCGTGTGATCCAATGATCTGCAGGCAACACCGCCATGACCGCCTCAGGATCTATGCTCTGCAGATGGATAGCCGCAAGTCCGATGGCGGCGGCAGTGTTGCGCGGCAGCGGTTCGCCTATAATCCGGACATCGCTCAGGCCCGGAAGGACGTGCAATTGACTGCGCACCATGGGCGATTGATCAAGGCTCGTGACCACCCAAACGCGCCGGGGCGGGATCAGCTCATTCACACGGAGGATCGTTTGCTGCAGGAGCGTATGCTCTCCCAGCAGTTTGAGAAACTGCTTGGGATAGTTCACCCGGCTCAGCGGCCATAATCGCGTGCCACCGCCCCCGGCCAGAATCACAGCATGTAACATCGCCTTTCTCCTTCCTTCTTGTTATGGCAAGGAAAAGCCGAATTCTCAGATAACGACCTGGATTCGTCAGAACGCCAACTTTTTCTACTCACTCCTTCACCGCCAATCTTCCGGCCGCTCCCGTCGCCAATCCATCAGGGCGGATTCCAGCGTGTAGCGATATTGATATCCCGCCTGGCGCAGCAATCCAGGAACGATGTTGTTCGAATGGACCAGTTTTTTGATCCGCACCGGGCTGACCGGTTGTTGAATGCGTAAAGGAAAGCTAAGCGCCTCAATCGGATAGGATGCAGCAAGTAACAGAGGATAAGGCACACTGGGGATAAGACGCCGCACCCCGGCGACGCGACAAATAGTGTGCACGTATTCTTCTACCGTCGGGGCTGGGTCCATCGTGAAGTTACACAGCACCGTCCCGTCTCCGTTCGCGGCTTGCCGCTCCATTAACCAGGTGAGCACTTCACAGAGCTCCTTGACATATCCGCCCGCCTTACGGGTGAGGCGATTCCCCATGTAGAAAAAATACCGCCTGAGTACGGCGCGGATGAGACGGGTGACATTGCCCCCCTCGCCAGGACCAAACACCACGCCTGGCCGTACAATCAAAAGACGCCGTCCAGCTTTACTCTGTTGCCACGCCATGTGAATTTTTTCCGCTGCGAGTTTTGACGCCCCATACGGAGTCACGGGCACGGGCAAGGAGGTTTCATCCTTCGCATCCTCTGTCGGTCCATAAGGCGCGATGCTGCTGGTGAAAATAATCCAGGGACAGTCTACTTGTTCAGCCCAGGCGCAGACATGCTCGGCGCCGAGCAGATTCGTTTCGAAATACTCTTGGGGCTGATGGCCAGGCTCGCGATGCACCGCGGCGAGGTTGACGATTAAATCTGCATAGTCCGGCAAAGCACTACACGCTATAGGTTGTCGTACGTCAAGCGGCACATACTGTACGCGCTCATTGTTCTGTCCATGAGAAGAGAACTCTGCAGGCCATGCGTCAGCGAGAGGCGGACGGATGTCTGCAAGAATGATCTTATCCGCCACACCAATAGTGAGAAGATGCCGGGCGAAGTGCGAGCCAATAAAACCGCTGCCTCCGAAGAGCACGCAGACGCTATGATGGTTCAGAACATTTTGTGTGCTCATAAACGCCGCTCACTTCGCCCTGACAGGCGCAGAAAGACACGCTTCATAACAATGATGCAACAAAAACAAAGCAAAGATAGTTGTCATGATCCTTTACTTCCTCTTCGCCCGCTAAGAGAAGATGGCGCTATACAAATCGGCAGAGAAAAAAATTTTTATATTTCCGTCTTCTCCCTCTTCCTTACAGTTTCTGTTTCGCTACGGTGCAGAAGCATCAGGTACACAGCAATCTATACAACCAGAGATGATTGTAAAGAGACATTGCCGTCGCGTAGAGGAATAGTTGAGGAAGGGTTGCCGGGCGCGGACAGGGCCTCCTGAAGGCTATGGACCGCCTTAAGCTCTCGGGAGGTCATATATGCAGTCTCTCAAGCCGTTCTCTTGCCTTGTTTCCATCTTTGTTCTCTTGATTATTTCCAGCGGCTGGAGTTATCCAGTTGCGGCTGCACAACTGACCCTAAGGTGGCTAGATGCCTCAAATAACGAAGATGGGTTTAAGGTTGAACGAAAGGCTGGAACGACAGGAACATATGCGCAAATTGCGGTGACCGGCGCGAATGTGACCTCTTATCTAGACGCTACCCTTACTGGAGGCGCCACGTATTGTTACCGCGTGCGAGCCTATAATTCCGCCGGAAACTCTGCTTACAGTAATGAGGCGTGTGGGACAGCGCCGACAGATACGCAGCCTCCAGTGGTGTCGCTGACTGCGCCGGCCAATGGAGCCACGGTGTCGGGCTCTGCGGTCACCGTCTCGGCCACAGCATCTGACAACGTCGGCGTGGTGGGCGTGCAGTTTCGCCTTGATGGCGCTAACCTCGGCAGCGAAGACACCTCCGCGCCCTACTC
>DATLYA010000402.1:0-8264 GCA_035575235.1 Candidatus Methylomirabilota bacterium | reverse complement strand
AATCAAATTCACCTTAGCGCGTATCCCATGCAGCAGCTTGACCAACCGCCGTGCGTCTTCTTCACTGTCGTTCACGCCATCCAGCAGCGTGTACGCAAACGTCAGGCGTTTGCGCGGAGCCAGCGGCAGCGTGCGGCAGGCATCCACTAATTGGTCTAACGGATAGCGCCGATTCACCGGCATGAGATCATCTCGCACGCGGTTGGTGGTTGCCGTCAACGAGACCGTCAGATTCACCGGCGTTTCTTCCAGCAAGCGGCGCATCTGCGGGATCAGCCCAACCGTGGATACGGTAACCCGACGTGGTGAAATATTGAATCCCCACTCTGCTGTGATGATAGACAGCGCTTTCACGACCTGATCATAATTCGCCAGCGCTTCCCCCATCCCCATGAAGACAATGTTCGTCAACTGCTCCCCAACGGACAGGCTTTTGCGCACCTCCCAAATCTGGCTGACAATCTCACCAGCAGTCAGGTCTCGTAAGGGCCGTACTTGCGCCGTTGCACAGAAGCGACATCCCATAGCGCAGCCGACCTGAGAAGAAATACACAATGTCAGCCGGTCGTCCGCGGGAATTAACACGCTTTCGATCCGGCGCTGGTCGGTCAGGGCGAACAAATACTTGCGTGTTCCATCAGCCGCTGTCGCCATATGGGCGCAGTGCAGATGAGCAATGGAAAATTCCTGACTGAGCCATGCCCGCAACGACGCTGACAGGTCTGTCATCTCGGCAAAGGTCTCCGCGCCCTTCTGATAGATCCACTTAAGGGTTTGGCGGGCATGGAACGGCTTCTCTCCTCGCTCCAGGAGCCACGCTTCCAGCTCAGCTTTGGTCAATTCTTTGATGTCCATGGCAACGTGTCACATCATGCGTGATACGTGAGACGTGATCGTATAATGCTGAAACCATGCGCCACGCACCACGTAACACACAACCCGTTTCACGCACTAGCGTGACTGAATTTCCATTTCACTAAAAAAGTAGGCAATTTCCCATTTTGCCGTATCCGGCCCATCGGAACCATGGACGGCGTTTTTCTCCACATCTGTCGCCCAATCTTTACGAATTGTGCCTGCCTCAGCTTTGGCCGGGTCCGTAGCGCCCATCAGGCGACGGTTGGTTTGGATCGCGTCTTCACCCTCAAGGACCGACACCAGAATAGGTCCGGATGACATAAACGTCGTCAAGCTCTCAAAGAACGGCCGTTCTTTATGCACTGCGTAGAACCCTTGGGCTTGGGCTTTGCTCAAGGAGAGCATCTTTGCTGCAACGATTTTCAATCCAGCATTTTCAAAGCGGCGCAGGATATCGCCAATGGCGTTTTTTTTCACGGCGTCAGGCTTCACGATCGACAACGTACGTTCTTTCATTGGACTCCTTTCTTACGACCGGGGTAGTGTATCGACGCAGGTCCAGAGGGTCAACGAGGGCGAAAACATTGTCTCGCTAACGCCGCCATCGCCTCAGCGAGGCAGATTTGCTACGGTTTTTTATAACACATGACCGAAACAGCAACGACAACCATTCTCCTTGTTCGTGCAATTGAAGACACCCAGCCTGAGGCCGTTCCGGCACCCATCGCACAGAAAGCGGTGGACTACGCAGGAGATCCTACCAAGGAAGAAGAATGGTTCGCGCGGCGCGCACTGTTTCTTCTTGACCAGCTCCCCACCGCCTACCGCTCTATTCTCCAGCTGAGCACGATCCCTCCTCGTTGGGGAATGGCTATTGGTGGAGGGGCCTGTCTTCTTGGGCTCGCGTCGAACTATTTAAGTCCGTCAGGAAAAATTCACGCCTTGTGGAACCCCATGGTTCTGCTCGTGACGTAGAATCTGCTCTTCTATGTGAGGAACTTTCGTAAGATATTTCCCACGTTGCCGGGGCGGGCTGGCGGTTCGGACGGGGGAGGCCGTCCATAATGTGTAAGACAGTTAGAGCAGTAAAGGAGTCAATCAACACAAGTCTGCGGTCGCTCGCGCCGCAAATCGCGGAGCGCTTACGAGCGCAAGTGAGGCCACAGCTATGGATGCGCACCTCAGCTTTATGAGGTAGAGTCTAGAGCCAATGGCAATCTTTCACCCTATTCCTCAATCTTGCCCTTCACCTTCGTCTTCTCCCTGGCGCTGAATTCCTCGGCGCGTTTTACTGCAGTTTTTCCAGTTGGCGGAGGTATTCGGCGTTTGACGGCAAGCCTCCAAGGGCGCTACTGGTGTGGGCATAGCGAATGATGTCGGCCTTATCAATGACAAAAACTGCTTGTTGTTCCATGTCTGCAGCGCCGTATCGCTTGATATAAGGGAGAGGAGAAGGCGTCTTTTCGCCGCGGAACAGACGGTCACTGAGCGCCGCCATCGTGCCTCTAGCCATACCGGCCACGAAAGTCGGGACCGCCTCCTGAATGAGGCGGATGCCGTAGAGTGGATACACGGTTCGTTCCGGATCGCAGAGATAGGGAAAAAGAAGTTGATACTGTTGAAAGTAGAGGCGAGCCTCTTCAGGAGTGCTCCAAGTCACCTGGAGTATTTCGGCGCCACGCTCCTGAATCTGGCGATACCCGAGGCGCAACTGGGTCATATACCGCCGACAGAAAGGGCAAAAGAGTCCTCTCGAGAACCATAAAATGACATTCCGCTTACCACGGTAATCCTCAAGAGCGATTTCGCCCCCTTGCGCTGAGGCCAGACGGAAGTTCGGAGCAAGAGCGCCAACCTCCAGCACTCCTGTGCGCTTTTGCTGTTCCATGCGTCTTGCTTCCATGCGTCTTGCCTCCTTTTAGTTGTGCTCTCAACAGAGGAACGGCAGCATGATGAGCGCGTCTGCTGTATAGCCGGTTCTCTGGCAGACTTCCTGGCCCTTTGCCAGGTATTCCTCTGTTTTGGCGGTATCCCCGAGAGCGAGGTGAAGAGTTGCTAGTCCATCATAACAGGGAAACAACAGTTGTGGTTCGCCGATCTCTTCGGCGATAGCGCAAGCCTCAACATAATAACGCTTACTCTCTTCCAGTTTATCCTGGCACTGATAGATCTGCGCTAACAGAATGAGGGGGATCGGCAGATGGTTACGCTGGCCGAGTTGCTGATCAAGAGCGATCGAGGCTTCGGCTGCCTCAATACCTTGCGTACAGTCGCCCACAAGCGAGCAAAAACTGCTGGCCACACTGGCGTAGAGCCAGGACTGTTGAGAGAGATCACCGATCTTCTTGGCGAGGGCGAGCCCCTCGTGACAATAGAAGAGCGCCTGTTCCCGATCGACCGCGGCCAGCAACATACCCAAGTTTGTATACGCACGACACGCGACGGAAAGCAGGTCATACTGCAAAGCAATCTGTAGACTCTGCTCTACTTTGGCAATCCCCTCTTCCAACTCGCCCCGGCGAGCCAGGGAAACCCCGATGGTGTTAGAGGCTTGGGAGAGCACCTCGGGAGCGCCGAGCCGGTGTCCCACTTCCAAGGCTTTTTGCGCCCACGTGATTGCCTGGGGATCATCGCCAATGCGGAAGTAGAGGCGGCCAAGCTCCTGGTAGAGCAGCGCGGCTTCGACGCTTTCGGTTTCGTCGCCCAGCAGCGCCAATCCTTCGCCGAAATGGGCGAGCGCCTTTTCGCGCTCGCCCTGACTCCACCACTGCAGGCCGATCTTGCGATGAATCGCAGCCAAACGCTCCTTTTCCTGCAGAGTATTGTAGAGGAGCAGCGCGGCTTCCCAAGATTCGCGCGCGGCTTCCGGCTCCCCTAGGGCGCTGTGCGCGTCGGCGAGTTTCTCCAACACCTCCGCCTTGCGCATGGATTGGTTGCTCTGTTGCTCAAGCAACTCTAGAGCGCGACGATAGCAGCTCAGCGCATCCTGATTCGCGTACATCCTGGCGGCCTTATCGCCAAAGCGGAGGAGATACTGGAGGGCGCGCTCGTGGTCGTCGCTCAGACAGAAGTGATGCACCAGTTGAGGAAGATGTTCATCAAGGCATTGAGCGTGAAGACGCTCCAACGTTCTGGCGATCTGCCCGTGAAGCGCAGTGCGACGTTTCCGCAATAGACTATTATACGCCACCTCTTGGATGAGGGTATTGTAAAAATGGTATTCAGTCGGCCGTCCAGCCGTCCCAGAGACCTCGGTGAGCAGGTCGGCGCGCAGCAGCGCCTCTAAAGATGTCTGCAATTCTTGCGGTCGAGCGGTGATATGATGCAGCAAGGCAAGCTCGAAGCTCGGTCCGATCACAGCGGCCTCCAAGAGCAACTGCTTGGCGCTTGGGTCCAGGCTATCTAAGCGAGAGAGGATCACGCCTTGAACAGTGGTAGGAATCTCTAAGTTTGTTAGATCTCCACAAAGACGAGCTCCTTCAGGAGTTCTGATGAGAATACCCGTGTCGATAAGAGAACGAACCGCTTCTTCTAAGAAAAAAGGATTCCCAGCTGCACGGCGTGTGACTACCTCCCGCAGGACGGGTTGGAAAGGAGAGAGCAAAGGACCGATGAGAGACTCTAACAAGGCCTCACTGTCCTCTGGAGTCAACGGCTGGAGACGAATGGCTGTTGCATCGACATTCGCGCTGTAGATCATACCCATCTGCGCCGTGGGCCTGGCCGCCACAAGCAACATTAACGGACGGTCAGAGACCCGATCAACCAGAGAGCGAAGGAGTTCCACGGAAGCGGCATCGGCCCACTGAAAGTCTTCTACAACCAATAGGACAGGGCGCTGCCGGCACTGACACTGGCAGATCTCCTTGACAGCCAGGAAGAGTTGCCGTTTGAGTTGTTCAGGATCTAGATATTCGAGACTGGACTCTTTGGCCGTGAGCCCGAGGAGACGCTCCACCACTGGAACAA
The DNA here is from genome assembly GCA_035575235.1 of Candidatus Methylomirabilota bacterium. Taxonomy (GTDB): domain Bacteria; phylum Desulfobacterota; class Binatia; order Bin18; family Bin18; genus SYOC01. The sequence continues at coordinate 3,437 of DATLYA010000402.1, read as the reverse complement.
TAGGTTCGCTCGGAGCGCCGATGGCGTGTAAGATTGTGGCGATCTTCTGCTTGGCTTGCGCGGCGCTATCCTCCGGAGTCAGCGCAAAACAGGTCCGGAAGAAGTCAATAAGGATCCGGTAGGCCTCACTGCCCAGAGACGAGCAGGTGGTTTGATACAGAGTCGTTTGGCTGAGGAGGCCTTCAGCAGCGAGGCGGCGGAGGAACTCGCGCACCAGCCGGGACTTCCCGATTCCCGCCTCGCTTATAAGGATCACAACTTGTGTTCTTCCTTTCCGGGCGCGAGCAAAGAGCTCCATCAATTGCTTGAGCTCTTCTTCGCGTCCAATAAAAGGGGTCTCCGGTGCTTCGGCTTCTCCGGAAGAGTGATCTTCCTTCCGAGGGCCGACGACCTCAAAGGTCTGGATCGGCTCCGTCTTCCCTTTCAAAGAGATGACGCCGAGCGGCCGACACTCAAAGGACTTGCGGACGAGACGGTAGGTCTCCTCACCGATAGTCACCTTTCCTGGCGCTCCGCTTTGTTGCAGTCGCGCCGCCACATTCACCGCGTCTCCAACTACGCCATAATCCTTGCCCTCGCCGACAGCGCCGGCGACGACCAGACCGGTATTGATGCCGATCCGCATGGTCAGCGCCCCGACGGCTGAGTCGTCCATACCAGTTCGCAATTGCTGCAAACGAGCCTGCATCCCTAACGCCGCTTTGACCGCTCGTTCGGGATCGTCTTCATGAGCAACCGGAGCGCCAAAGACGGCGAGGATGGCGTCACCAATGAATTTCTCGATGAAGCCATCATAGTAGCGGATCTCTTCAGCCAGAGCCTGAAAGCAGCTCATCATCACACTCCGGAGTTCCTCCGGGTCAAGCCGTTCGGCCAAAGTGGTGAACCCCACGACATCAGCGAACAACACCGTTACTGGTCTTCGTTCCGCTTCAGCAATATCCACAGCAAGCGGCGCAGAGGACGGAGGGACGGCAGGGGTTGCCGGACGGCTGGCGTGCACGGAAGATGAAGAAACCGCCATCGTTTGCGACAGCGCCGCACCACACTTGGGACAGAAGAGAAATTCGAGAGGACAGACATAGCTGCACTGCGGGCAATCTCGGCTGAGTTTCTTGCCGCATTTGGGGCAGAACTGGAAGTCTGCCGCAACCTCGAACTGGCAATGAGGACAGAGCATGTGCACTCTCGGCTCTCACCGGTCAGCTATCAGAAAACGTGGGAAAAGTCAGCCCAGTTGAGTTTCGAGAATATGAAGAGCGGGAAATCACCAACTCACGACTCCCCTAACCCGCTCACTCACCACAGCTCGCGTACGCGCAGAATGAATCCTGGCAGCACGGGATCGCCGCTCATTGTAAGCGGGTCGTCCAATTCTTCTAATGAATTTTGACAACCAAGCTCGGTCCTGTATGCAACTTTTGTAGGGGCACAGCGCGCCGCGCTCCTACGGCGCAGAGCTCTTGTGCTGCCGGAGTGTAAGTGCCGATGTTGGTCGTCAAAGTTCATCAGGGTGGCCGGGATAGAACGCCCTTTACACTCGCGCCAGCGGCGCAGGCAATCCAGCAACGTCCACGCGCGTACGGAAGATCGTGCCCTTACGGCTGGCGTCCTCTGTATTGTCAGCCGTCACAATGTACAGATCTTGCCGCTCTTTGCCGCCGAAACAGACGCTGGTGACCGCTTTCGCGGGCACGTCAATCTTACGATCGAGTTTTCCCTCAGGCGTGTAACGGGCCACACAAGAGCCTCCGTACACCGCCACCCAAATACAGCCAGCTTCGTCCACACACAGCCCATCGGGAATCGCGCCATCCGACATCTGCGCTATGGCGCGGCGGTTGCTCATTGTCCCGTCCGGCGCTACGTCATGCACGAGGATATACGGCCCGGCGCTGTCGGCATGATAGATCGTTTTTCCATCCGGCGAGAAGCCAATGCCGTTGGTGAGTCCAACATTCCCGTACATTTGCACGACCCGCCCTTCGCTATCGATGCGCCAGAGTTCTCCTGGCGTACGCGGTCCTTCTTTGAAGGGATCGGAGCGTAGGGCTCCGACATACACACGGCCTGCACTATCAGTGAACAAATCATTAAAGCCAGGGATATCGTCGCGTCGAAAGAGCATGCGCGTCTCACCATCTTTGACGTGGCAGATGTTTTTGCCGGAGACCACCACCCCACCGTTCGCATGCAGAGCGATGCCGCCGACACCACGACGCTTGGGCACAACGGTCGTGATCTCTCCGGTGGGAGCACGACGGTAGACGCCGCCATTAGGCACGTCGCTGAAGTACAAATTGTCGCTTTCGTCAACACGAGGACCTTCAAGTAGTCCATAACCATAGGCGAGTGTTTCGAGCATGAGCGTATCCTCCTTTTTGCCTTCGACGATTCGCAATTATCGCAATGAACTGAGTCCGTAGACCTTCGCCACGCTGTCGCCGAGTAAATTCTTGCGCGCCGTGTCTGACAAGGTCGAGACCAGGTTGTTCAACGCCTCTAGATAATTACCTGGATGATCGAAGTGCGGAAAGTCAGTCGCCCAAAAGAACCGGTCATTGCCAACGTGCTCAACGATATGCGCGAGCGCCTTCTCATCCGGATCACCTGAGATCCAGCATTGGCGCTTGAAGTAATAACTCGGTTTCTCTTTGAGCGGCACGCTCTTCCCGAGCGCGGTCTCGTAGGTCGTGTCCATACGGTCCAGCGCCGCGCCAATCCAGCCAGCGCCAGACTCGAGCAACACCACCTTCACGTCGGGAAAGCGCTCGAATAAGCCATATTGAAACAACGCAAACAACGCCTGTTGCGGTCCCTGCCCGCCAAGCACGTTATGGAACCAGTCCGCCCATTTCATATCTTTGAAGCGTTGATACACGCGCTTCGAGGGATGCTCCGCCATAGGGTGGATGCCAATCGGCACGTCTAGCTCTTGCGCCTTGGCCCAGAACGGATCATGGTCTGGATGGGCATGCGCCTTCATAGAAAGCGTAAACGGAGCTACAAAAGCCCCTTTGCAGCCGTCTTTCACCGCCCGCTCCAGTTCTTTCGCGGCCTCGTGTCCGTCGGCGAGCGAGATATGTGCGATCGGAATGAGGCGGTCCTTGTAGTCCCGGCAGAAATCAGCGATCCAGCGGTTGTAGGCCCTGGCATAGGCAAGCGATAAACCATAGTTCTCTGTCTCGCACTCCCAGGTCAGGCCAATACTGGGATACAGAATCGCCGCGCGCAGCCCTTCCCGGTCGAGCAGCTCGACGCGCTCCTTTGCATCCATGGCGCCGAACGGCGCGGCTTCGACATAATTTTTCTCTCTCATCAGGGCGGTCATTTCCTCAGCGCTGCGGCCCATACTGCCCAAGAGCGTAAACGTTTTGATATTGAAGAACTTTGAAGGATGGCCTTCAATTTCCAGGTATTCCTCGCCTTCGCTATTG
>DATLYA010000401.1:0-9578 GCA_035575235.1 Candidatus Methylomirabilota bacterium | reverse complement strand
TTTATGCCACGCCTTTTGCCGCTCCCAGCGTTCTGGTGGGGGAAGATCTTCGTCTCTTCCCGCGCGAATGTCGTCTGGCGCGTTCGCTTCGAGCCATGACCGTACTTCTCGGCGAAACTGTTCTTCTGCGGGTGAATAGCTGAAATCCATAGTTCCTCCATGATTGAGTCATTGCACCATCGGGTCATTGAGTCATTGCTTGAACAGTTCTCTTCATGACGCAGCACGGCAATTTTTCAATGACTCAATCGCCAAATGATTCAATCACTCAATCACTTAATTCGCTCGTTTCAACACGCCCTCGCTCTCCAACGCTCGCACGTCCTCGGGCGTGTACGCCAAATAGTTGCAGAGGATCTCCTCGTTATGCTCTCCCAAGAGCGGCGAATGCAGCGGCAGTTCCTCAGGAAACTCGGAGAATCGGAGCGGCATGCCAGGAATATCCAATTCACCGAAGACACGATCGTGGATCGTACGGACCGTGCGGCGGGCGCGCAGATGGGGGTGATGCACAGCTTCAGCAATCGACAACACTGGCGCAACCGGTACGCGGCCCTCCTGGAGGATGCGTACGGCTTCGTCGTCGCTTTTCTGAGCGGCGATCCACTCTTCGATGATCCGCGCCATTTCCGGCTGATTCTCGACTCGCTTGACATTAGTGAAGAAACGCGGATCGTCAATAAGTTCTGGTTTACCCATTGCACGACATAGCACCTGCCATTGGTGCTCTAAGCAAAGGATGAACAGGTACTTCTCCTTGCCCTTGAACAACCCTGCCGGACTAATTGCGTAATGGTGTGAGCCGGATCGTTTCGGCTGCACCGCTCCCTTGGAGCCGCTGTACAATTGCACGTTCAGTTCATGGCAATGAAAATAGGAGTCCAACAGCGTAATATCCAAATACTGGCCTTTGCCCGTGCGTTCGCGGTACAACAAGGCGCTGGCAATAGCAGCGTAGGCGTGCACGCCTGTGCTTACATCCCCAAGCCCGAGCATGGGAAACGACGGTGGACCGTTGGGGTCGCCGATCATATAGGTTACAGCAGCGTAGGCTTGCCCAATATAATCATAACCAGGCACATGCGCTAAAGGGCCGGTTTGCCCCAGCGCCGAAATGGAGCACATGATCGCTCGCGGATTGAGCTCTTTCACCACATCATAACTAAATCCCAATCGCCCGATCGTTCCGGGAGAAAAATTTTCGACTACGACATCGACCTGCTTGATAAGGCTTTTAATAATCTCCTGCCCCTTCGGATGCCGCACGTCGATGCAGAGGCTTTTCTTGCCGCGGTTCTGTTGCGTGAAGTACGCACTGTGGCCGTCGCGTATAAACGGCAGTGCACGTGAAATGTCGCCAGTGGGCGCCAGTTCAACTTTGATGATTTCCGCGCCCATTTCAGCCATCAGTCGAGTCACAGTCGGTCCCGCCAGCACTTGGGTGAAATCCAGCACCTTGTACCCGTCTAAAACATGTTTCGGTCCAGCGTCTGCCATGCCGCCCTCCTTCGGATGGGACAGGTATACCAAAGTGGCGTTGAGCGACAAGGGCGGCGGTTGCTTTCCGCCACTTTCACGCCATACGTCATGCGCCTGGCGACATTCAAGGACAACCGTTCATGGTCCTTATCTTTAACGAAGGCCAAACTTCAGTCTTCAACAAAAGACCCTAAGCTTGCCGCTCTCCCAGCCAGATACCCTGTCGCCCACGCCCATTGAAAATTGAACCCGCCGATGCGCCCATCGCAATCAAGCATCTCTCCGATGAGATAGAGCCCTGGAACTTTGCGTGACTCCATCGTCCGGAAGTTGATTTCCTGCAGCGGCACGCCGCCGGCGGTGACTTCAGCAAAATTCCAGCCCCGATCCCGTACGACCGGCAGTGAAAAGCTCGTCAGGGCATGAACGAGCATCCGCCGTTGGGCGCGTGGGAGCTGGCTGAGGATCGTGGCGGGATCAATCCCCACCCAGCGCAATAACGCGACGACAAACCACGCGGGGAAGCGTTCTTCGAGGGCTTTTCCTACTGAAACTCGTGGACGTGCATTTGCCGTGTCGATGAGGAGCTTCTCTACATGCTCAAACGATCGCTCTAGGAAAAAATTACAACGCAGCTCGGCTGCCTGGCCGCTAGCCTTGGCGATAATCCAGTGCCTGCTTGCATCCAGCACCACCGGGCCGCTGACGCCAAAATGGGTCCATAACAAGCTCCCGGTACGCCGGTCAATGAGCTTGCCATTGGCAAAGGTTGAGAGTTCCACGCGCAATGAGACGCCAGATAAAGCGGCATGGAACATGTTCTCGCGTAAGACGAGTGGAACCAGGGCGGGATAGGTGTTCGTGACGGTATGACCAAGCCGCCGGACAATCTCCCAGCCAGATCCATCACTGCCAGTGCGTGGCAGCGAGCGTCCACCGGTCGCCATGATCACTCGCCGCGCTCGCAACACGCCTTGCTCATGATGGACAAGAAACATGGAGGTTGTAGGGACAGCCCTCTGTGGCTGCCCTTCTTGTAGGGATAGAGCGCACCGCGTCCCTCTAGCGCCCGGAAGAAGAGCAATGTCTTGAACTCGATGTTGTGTCAGAACAGAAATATCCAACTCTGCACAACGCCGGAGTAGAGCATCCAACACCGTGCGCGCGCTATCCGAGACCGGGAACAATTTCCCTGTTTCCTCGCGTTTCAGTGATACGCCGAGCGATTCGAACCAACGAACCGTGGCGTTTTCGTCAAACGCAGCAAGTACGTTGCGCACGATATGACGCGCGCCATTAAAATCTTCCGGACGAATTGCCTCGTGCGTCACGTTACAACGTCCGCCGCCGGAGATCAGAATTTTCGCGCCCAGCTTCCTGGCGGAGTCGAGCAGCACGATGGAGCGCGACTGTCCGGCAGCCCGCACGGTCTCTCCAGCAAAAATAGCCGCGGCGAGACCTGCCGCGCCGGCGCCGATGATGGCGATATCCCAACTATTGTTCATATTGTGAATTGCTCTCTACTCAGGAACTCTTAAGTTCCTGCTTTTTTTCAGAATACGTTACGCGAAGCGGTATTGACACGTCATTGTGTAAGCTCCTGTCAAGACCTTGCATGTGCGAGCTTACTTCCATAGAGAGACAACTATATTTCTTTCAGGAGGGGACTATGGCGAAGAAAACCTGGATCGAAGTGGCGCTCAATGGCGCGTGGACGCGACGGCTCCAACCCAACATCCCCATCACCGCCCAGGAGATCATTAAAGAAGGGGTGGCGTGCGTAAAAGCTGGGGCGGCTGTCGTGCATACCCATACGCTCGACCCGGAGACTGGAAAACAGAATAACAATCTAGACAATTGTATTGCCTTCAGTGAAGGCATTCGCTCGCAGGTGGACGCGATTGTCTATCCTACGGCCGCGCCGATTCCATTGCCGGCGAACGACTGGGCGGCGCGTTACGCCACCACTGTTGAATTAGCCAAGCGTGGTTTGGCGGAGTGGGGCTTTCTCGATCCCGGTTCGTGCAATTTTTATCTTGCGGACGCGAGCGCGCCGCCGTTGTTCGGCAGTGAGGGCGGCGTGTACAGCAACCCCAATGGCGCGCTGGAGTTAGGAATGGAGCTGGCAGCAAAGCATAAGTTTCATCCGGCTTATGCGTGTTATGAGCCCGGCTTTGTGCGGCAGGGAGCGACCCTGCACCGCAAATATCTGAACGCACCCGTGCCAATCTATCGTTTCATGTTTTCGTCGGCATTCACATTTAGTTTTCCGCCGGAAGTGTGGGCGCTGGAAGCCTATGTCAAATTAGTAGAAATGGTGGCTCCCGGCTGCCAGTGGATGGCGGCAGGACTGGCGGTGGATGTATTGCCATTGATTTCGAGGATTGTGGAACTCGGCGGGCACGTGCGGGTCGGGCTTGAAGATGCGCCGTTTCACTCGCCGCGCAAGAATATCGAGCTGGTGGAAACTGCGGTCAAGGCGATTCAAAGAGCCGGCAGTGAACCGGCGACCGCCGCCGATATCCGCGCCACGCTGGCGGCGTACAAAACGCCAGCAGCGAGCGCGGTTTGATAAGTCCACCCGGCGATCAATCGCCGGGCTACAGCGCAGCGCTCCATCAATGGGGTTTTCACGCTGGCTTGAGACAGCGTGGCTGTGTAGCCCGGACACTTCATAACACTGTTGGAACACGTCGGTGCGCTTCTGTTCAAGCGCTCAAATCCCCCCGCGCTGCGCGCGGCCCCCTTTGCAAAAGGGGGCGTTTTCGTCCCCCTTTGTCAAAGGGGGGACGAAGGGGGGATTTTCCAACAGCATCACTTCATGTCCGGGCGAAGTGCGTGAATCTTTTGCCTCCCGATTTAGGTCCGCAGCGGTCGGAAAAACGCGCGAACATCCCGCACGAGTTGCTCCGGCTCTTCCATCGGCGCGAAGTGCCCGCCCGCCGTCATGACGGTCCAGCGTTTGAGGTTGTAATACTGCTCGGCCCATTTTCTCGGCATGATGAGCAGCTCTTTCGGAAAGATGGCGATGCCCGTAGGCGCTTCCACGACCGGCCTCCGGTTATGCGCCGGCGTCCAGGGGCGATGCCGCGCTTCATAATAGTAGCGCACCGAAGTCACAAAGCTTTCCGTCACCCAGTAAATCATCATAGTCGTGAGCAAGTCGTCCTTGGAAAACCGCTTTTCCACGTCTCCGCCGCAGTCGCTCCAGTTGCGCCGCCGTTCTGTAATCCAGGCGCACAAGGCAACCGGCGAGTCGTGCATGCCATACGCCAGTGTCTGCGGATCGCTTGTTTGCACTGCAACGTGGCTTCTGATCGTCGGCGCGGCTTCCTGGACGCGCGCGTACCATTGTTTCTCGTCAGGGGCATATTCGCTTTCCGCCGGCGCCGCCATCCTGGACAAGAAATCTAGCGGGACTGCTAAATTGAGATGCATGCCGATGAGCGATTGGGGATACTTATGTCCTAACTGAGACGTGACCAACGCGCCCCAGTCGCCGCCTTGCGCGGCGAACTTTTTGTAACCGAGCACCTCGTGCATCAACGTGGCCCAGAGATCCGCCGTGCGCCAGAAGTTGATGCCTGGCGTGGTCAGCGGACTAGAAAATCCGTAGCCTGGTAGTGACGGCACGACTACATCAAAAGCGTCGGCGGGGTTGCCGCCAAACGCCGCCGGGTCAGCGAGCGGGCGAATGACTTTGTGAAAATCCCAAAACGTCCACGGCCAGCCATGCGTCAAGATCAATGGAATCGGTTTGGGTCCTTTGCCGGGTTCGTGAATGAAATGGATAGGGACACCCTCGATCGTTACCTTATAGTGAGAGAAGGCGTTCATCGCCTGTTCGTGCTTGCGCCAGTCGTACCCGTCACGCCAGTAAGCCACTAACTCCTTTAAGTAGGCAGCATTGGCTCCATATTGCCAGTTGTCGTTGGCGAAATCGTTGGGCCAGCGCACCCGCGCTAGCCGCTCGCGGAGGTCAGTAAGCGTGGATTCAGGAACGGCGATGGTGAATGGAGTTTTTTGCATTAGCAGCCCCTTTCCAAATTGATGACATTTACCAAATTCCCCTGCTGACTCGTCTACAGACGTCTCGGCCTCTTGCAAGTCTTTCGTGTCAAAGCCTTCGGTAAACCAACTGTAGATTTCTGATAACATTCTGACTGGGGCCAAGCGGTCGAGCCGCGCCATCAGTGCGTCGTGCAGGGTCGCAGGAATACCCAGCGATAGGGGCACGGCGCGCCGTGCCCCTCCGACCCCCTCACTCTGTTCCTCTCCCACAAGGGAAGAGGGAACCTGTACGTGTAACGCCTCAATAATCTCCAACCCCGCCCGCACGGCTCGCACGGCGTCGTCCTCATGCGCGACGGGGTAGCCAAAGTAGACCAGCAGACCATCGCCTATAAGGCTCGGTGAGCGTTCTCTGGCGTGGGCTCCAGCAAGATATCAAGATCCCTGGTCGCGCGTGGTCGCGCGTCGTAATCTGGGGACGGCATCCAACCCTCGCGTCTTCAGGCAACTTGCTAACGCGTCAGCCACCGCGTCCACCCGTTCTTCGGGAGACAGCCGATCGTACCAAAAGCGGAAATCTGCTTCCTCCGCCTCTTGCCATGTCACCCGTGATACCGTCCAAACTCTTTCCCGTCCGTCAACAACTCGTTTATGTTCGGCCATTTGGGCTCCTGGATTATATCATTCCAGTTGTCACAGCGGCTGGGGTATATCTATCATCAGCCGCTGTCTCTCTTCACTAAAGCGCGATCCTCACCACGCTTCGAGATCAACCTGCAACGCGTTGAGATTGCGCGCCATCATGTTCCAGAAGGCGATGGCGGCGGTCAGCTCCACGATATTCGCCTGCCCGATCTTCTCTTTGACCTGACGAAAGAGTTCGTCATCCACCTGGCCTTTCAGTGTCAGGTCCTCAGCATATTTGATGATGAGCTTGTCGTCGGCGTTAAAAAGCGAACTGGCAGCGTACGAGGCGATGTTGTCAATTTGCGCACGGGAGATGCCTGTTTTCTCGGCGATGGAAATGTGGCGCACAAACCCGTACTTGCAGTTGAGCCGATCCATCAGGGTGAGGACGGCGAGTTCGCGCACGCGGGGGTCTAGCCCTGACTCGTGCATGAAATAATCCGCCAGCGGGAACACGCGCCGCGCTAGCTTGGGGCTGTTGGAGAGCATTTTCACGACATTGGGAACATCACGCAGGTTGAATTGCTTCGCAAAAGCGTCATACAGCTCTTTGGTTTCGGGCGACGCCGTATCTCGTTCGACATAGGGAATTCTCGGCATGTGATAATCCTCCTTTTGGGTTATACACCATCGCACTGATGGCGGCTCCCTTTCCTTTACGGCTTTCGTCTCGCGTTCGCAAGGAAACCGCGTAGGAAAGGTGAAGAGTGAACACGAGCGGAACACTTTAGTGCTCCGCTCGCTTGCACATGAGGGGTTGTCATTGCGAGCGAAGCGAAGCAATCTCTGTGAGGGAATACTGACGGCGAGATTGCTTCGTCGCGGAGCCTGTCCTGAGCGTCCTTCGACTTCGCCACTACGTAGCTACGCTCAGGATGAATGGAAGCGGAGGGCTCGCAATGACCTCTCAAAAACCGCTTGAGACACTACTCAGCGTTACGCCTTGTTAGAGCGACGGGGAGTCGAGCCCGAAGTTCCTACCCAGCCGGTTTGCGAGACATCGAACATCACGCCGTCAGGACCGCTGTACCTGAACTCCGCATTGCCGTGCGGGTGGTTCCCCAGACCGATGCCGAGCGCTTGATTGATATCATCGCGGGGCGACGCGCCAGCCGCCGCCAATTTTTGCGCGATCTCTTCGAAGCTTTCCACCTCAAAGCCAATGTGGTGAATGCCGGTCCAGTCCTTCCCTCGCTCAACGCCGGCGACCTGATCGTTCTTAAAGTGAAGAATCGCTAGATTAATCGTCCCGTCGCTCAGGAAGTACCCGGAGACGATAGGAATATCGATTTTGCCGACCTGCGTGAGGCCAAACGCGTCGATGTAAAACTTCGCGGTTGCCTCTTCGTTCTGCGTCGCGATGGCAATGTGTTTGATCTTCGCCATGTTGTCCTCCTTTTTTATTGGCGATGTTGTTTAGTGGTCGTGGAGCCTGAGCCCTGGACGCTCCCACGGCGCCGTGACGACTCGTCCGAGGCCGGACTCGGTGATGTAGAGCGTCTGAAAATCGTCGCCGCCGAAGCAACAGTTGGTCAGGCGGCGATCTTCTACCGCAATCGGAGAGAGCGGTGTTCCGTCAGGCGCATGGACGGACACCAGGCCGCTGTTGTGAGCACATATCAACAGGTTTCCAACCTCATCGACACACATGCCGTCCGGCGCGGCGGGTTGCGGCACGGTGGTAAGCAACGCCGAGATCGGCCAGGAGCGGGGCGCTCCGGAGCGAGCGCCGGCGTCCACCTGCGCGAGCACGCCCGGACTTTCGATAGGAATCGCCCACACGCGACTTGTGAGCGACTCCAACACAATAAGGGTCGCATCCTCAGGAGTCAGCGCGATCCCGTTGGGCAAGAGAAATAGATACTGCATTCGTTTGACCGAACTGCCGTCGCGGCGCGCGTAGTACAGGTGACCAAATTTGGTCCCCTCGCGTGTAATCGGACCGGGATCGGTAAAGTAAAAGCCGCCATGGGCGTCCATGACCAGATCGTTGGGTCCTTGAAACGGCTGTCCGTCGCAGCAGTCGTAGAGCGTCTCGACCTTGCCGTGCGGGTCGATGCGCTGGATGTAGCCGGGGTTTTTCCCGCCGTTATTGGTGACATAGAGATAGCCGTCGGGACCAAGCGCGGCGCCGTTCGGCGCGCCGCCGGTCTCGGCAAACGTTCGTTTTGCGCCATTCGGTGCAACCGCTGTAATGCGACCGCCGGTGATTTCGGTGACGTAGAGCGTTCTATCTGGCCCCCAGACTGGCCCTTCAGGAAACTGTAATCCGTCCGTGAGAACCTGTGGCGTCATAGCATTTCTCCTGAATGTAAATTTACCGAGGTGCGAGCGGAGTGTAGCGCAGGAAGGAGCAGGGCTGCAATGAGCTTTGTGGGCGATCACAAGGATCGCCCCTACACAGGACACGTACAACTGAAAGCCGCTAGAACTACCGGACTAAAGCGAGGAGTGCTGTCCGTCTCTCAGTGTGCGTGGCCGACTTTTTGCGTCGGTACTGTGGCGAGTAGGGTTTGAGGATCATACGCCACGCCGCCGCGATAGACGGTGGTGATCTTCCGCAGTTCCCGCACGTCGCGCAGCGGGTCGCCGTCCACGATAAAAAAGTCCGCGTAGCGCCCCGGGGCGACGCTGCCGATATCGTCTTGTTTACGTAGATAACGCGCCGCGACCGAAGTCACGGCTTTGAACGCCGCCATTGCACCAATCGCCTCCGCCAGCAGCTCGATCTCACGCCACAACGCGTAGCCTGGAGGCGGGTAAGGGATGCCGCCGCAGTCGGTGCCGCCGACGACTAAGCCGCCGGATTCGTGCAGGAGGCGCGTGACTTCTTGATGTTTTTCTAGCGCTTTAGAGCCGAGTGCAGGATCAAATCCCGGGAACATATCCCAATCCGGTCGTTCCCCGATGTGCGCCGCCAGGGCGCGCTGGCGACCGAGCGCCATCGGCGGAATGTAGCGGCGGTCCGGGTCCTGCATCGCGGCGTCCTGTCCGCATTTGGAGATCCACAGCAGATCCAGCGTGGTCCCCATATGTACTTGCTTTTCCACCATGGCGTCAAACCAGGTCTTGGCTTTTTCGCCGTGCACATCCGCCTCTTCCCAGCCTTTGAACGTGAGCGGGGCGAAATGACGGTTCATCATGGAGCTGACCTTCTTACCAGGGCCGAACTGCATGTCGAGCGCGCAGAAGTCGTTGTATGGTGAGATCCACACGTGCTCCAGGCCGTCGATTCCTGCCTTGATGACGTCAAGCGAATGGGTGTAGCCCAGATGGCCGGTGATGGGCGCTCGTTTATCGACAAACTGAATGATGGCTTTGGCGGTATCCGGCGGAAGCGTAAAATAGAGCTTCACGCCGTCAACGCCGGAAGCGAGTAACTGTCCGATCTTCTGCGGCAC
>DATLYA010000400.1:0-9453 GCA_035575235.1 Candidatus Methylomirabilota bacterium | reverse complement strand
ATGAGAGGAAGCCGTGACGCCATGGGTTAGCGAATCCTTTGTCCAATATACAGCGCGACATCGCGCATGCGATTGGAAAACCCCCATTCGTTATCGTACCAGGAGAGCACTTTCACGAAATTGCGGTCCATCACTTTGGTGAGCGAGGAATCAAAGATAGACGAATGAGGATTACCGTTGAAATCGATAGAGACGAGTTCTTCCTCGCAGTACTGCAATACGCCTTGCAGCGGACCTTCAGCCGCGGTTTTCATTGCTGTGTTGACCGCCTCTTCAGAGGCCGGTTTTTCCAGCTCAGCGACGAGGTCTACGAGAGAGACATTTGGCGTAGGGACGCGAACCGCCATCCCGTCTAGTTTCCCTTTGAGGTGAGGAAGCACTTCTCCGACCGCACGGGCGGCGCCGGTGCTGGTAGGAATCATCGACATCGCCGCGGCTCGCGCACGGCGGATGTCGGAATGCGGCAAGTCGAGAATGCGTTGATCGTTAGTGTACGCATGCACCGTGGTCATCAACCCACGCTTGATGCCGAAGCTCTCGTGCAGTACTTTAGCGACTGGAGCAAGGCAGTTGGTGGTGCAAGAGGCATTGGAGATGATAGCGTGCTTGGCGGGATCGAAAGCTGTATGATTGACGCCGTAGCAGAGCGTGATATCAGCGCCTTTCGCTGGGGCCGAGATCAAGACTTTCTTCGCGCCGGCAGACAGGTGGGTCGCCGCCTTCTCACGGTCCGTGAAAAGCCCGCTACATTCAAGAACGAGGTCAACGCCAAGGGTTTTCCAGGGAAGTTTGCCGGGTTCTCGTTCTTGCACGATCTGAATTCTCTTGCCGTTCAAAATCAAGGCGTCCTTTTCGACCTTGAGGTCCGCCTTCAGCTGTCCATGGACGGAATCGTGGCGAAGTAAATGGCCAAGAGTGGCGGCATCGGTAATATCATTGATGGCGATAAAATCGAGACCTGCCTCATCTAAGCAGGCGCGCAATACATTACGGCCGATACGGCCAAATCCATTAATTCCTACACGCACAGGCATGATGTCCCTCATCGATGCGGAAGTAGTTTCTTTCATCTTTTCCGATTGAGCCTGGTCAGTCAAGTTAAGGGGGAAGAGTGTAGAGGTTGGCTGCTCCGGTTGTGAATTGACTCTCCAGGGTGTTTGTAGATATTACTGCTAGACATAGTTGCTCTTCATCCCTCTCTCCTCAAATTGGATGGCGCTATAACACCGAATTTATGCACACAGAGTGGTTCTTTTTGAGAATGACCGCACAACTGGAGACTCCCCTGCGGCAGGATAATGTTGTGGATATGGTCGCGCACTCAAGCCCGGTCGTCCAGCTGGTGCTGTATCTGCTGCTGGGGTTTTCCGTCGTGAGCTGGGGCATTGCGTTCTACAAATTTCGCCAGATTCGCCAGGCGCGACGTGAATCCGAGCGGTTTACGACGGTCTTTTGGGAGACAAAGAATCTGGCGTCCATCCATAATGCCAGTTTAGAGATGAGGGAAAGTCCTGTCGCGCAAGTGTTTCGCGCGGGGTATCAAGAGTTGATGCGGATTACACGCGCCCGCAAACAGGCAAGCTCGAGCGAAGGAGATTTTGTTGAAGAGGGCGGGGTTGATAACGTAGAGCGAGCGATGCGTCGGGCAGTGCGAGAGCAAGTCACCCGCCTAGAGCGCGCCTTGACATTCTTAGCGACGACCGCCAGCACCGCGCCGTTCATTGGGCTGTTCGGCACGGTCTGGGGCATCATGAATGCTTTCCGCGGGTTGAGCGTCACTCAATCATCGAGCATTCAGGCTGTGGCTCCCGGCATCGCCGAGGCGTTGATTGCGACAGCCGTGGGGCTTTCCGCCGCAATTCCGGCGGTCATGGCGTATAATTACTTCACCCGGCAAGTGAAGGTGCTCACATTTGATATGGAGAACTTTCTCGCTGAATTTTTGAATATTGCCGAACGCCACTTTCTCTAGAACGCAGTGTTTGAAGCGGGCAGGATTGAGATATGGCTTTTGATCAGCAGGACAACGATAATATTTCGCAGATCAACATCACGCCCCTCGTTGACGTGATGCTCGTGCTGTTGGTGATCTTTATGGTCACTGCGCCCATTCTCCAACAGGGAGTCAGCGTTGATCTTCCCGAGGTGACCGCTGCGCCTTTAGTTGGATCCGAAGAACAGTTAGTGGTGTTCGTGACGCGCGATGGCAAAGTACAGCTTAATGATACACCCATGAAAATCGACGAGCTGAGTAGAAAATTGAGCGCCATTGTGAATGTGAAGCCTGATCGTCAGGTATATCTCCGTGCGGATAAGAATGTACCTTACGGAAAAGTGATTGAAGTGATGGCCGCTGTGCGTACGGCCGGCGTGCGAAAGCTTGGCATGGTGACTGAGCCCCTGAAAGAAGAGCGATGACCTTTCGCTTTTATGGCGAGCCGCAGGAAGATAAGCGGCTGCGTCAGATGATTCTCCTCTCTGCGGTGCTGCATGCGGTGGTGATTCTGTGGGTGGTGGTGAGCGCCTATCTCAACCGTTCAACCCAACCTCGCGCTGTCGCTTTTACTGTAGACCTGGTAAACTCTGCTGCCTTGGGGACGAACATACCCGGTGGTGGGCCAGGAGGAGCTCCACAGCAAAAGACCGAGCCCGTAACACCGCTAAAGCCGCCAGTGCTTCCCCCTGAACCAAAGCAAGAGGCGAAGCCGCAGGTTGCCAAAAGAGAGGAGCCGAAACCGCCGCTCGTTCAACAAAAGGATGCTGTCAAAACTCCAGAGCCGGCGAAACCGGTTGAGAAAACGCCAGTCAAACCAGAACCTGAAAGGGTAAAAATCGAAGAGAAAAAGCTGGAGACGAAGCAAATAGAACCAAAACCAGAACCGCCTAAGGTTGTGAAGACAGAAGAGCCGAAGCCTGAGGCGAAAAAGGTTGAACCGAAACTTGAAACTAAGTCTGAACAGAAAAAGACTGAAGTGAAACCTGAAGTTGAGAAAGTGAAGCCCGGCAAAGTAGAAGAGAAAAAACCGGAGCCGCCGCAACCTGAAAGCCAGACTCACAGAGTTGAAGCTAAAGCTGAAAAACCTGAGGCGAAGCCTGAGAAAACAGAGACAAAGCCGCAAGCGGAAAAGACGCCAGTGAAGACGACGGAGGAGAAACTGACGGCGACGGAAAGTCTCCCGCCGGAAGAGCGAGAACGGCAGATCGCCGCCGCCCTTGAACGAGTCAAATCACGCGTGCAATCCCAGGAAAGTGTGGCGAGGGATAATCCAGAGTTTTCTGAGGAAGCCAAAGGCTCCCGTCCTATTACTAAAGGAGAAGCGGTCGGCGAAGGGGGTGGTGGAGCGGTGCGCGGACTCGAATTCATTCTGTACACTCAGCGATTACAAAGACGAGTACAAGAAAGTTGGATTGTGACGGAAAAGAAACCGGGGCTCACCGCGTCGGTGAGTTTTAAGATTCAACCAGACGGTGAAGTGCAAGACGTAGAGCTGATGAAATCTTCGGGCGACGGGGCGTTTGACCAGTCTGTGCTGCGGGCCGTGCGCAAAGCGGCGCCATTTCCCCCGCCGCCGCCATCGTATGCGCAAGAGTTCGCGACCCAAAAGATAGTGATGAACTTTGGCGGAGAAGGGCGGGTCAATTAACACCATGAGGCGGTTGTTGCGGATGATGACTTGGCTTGTAGTGGAGGGGTTTGTTGCTTTTCTCGTGCTTATTAGCTGGTCCACGCTCGTACGCGCGCAAATTCGTATCGATGTCCCAGAACCTGGCGGGGCAGGTTTGCCCATCGCTCTCTCGCCCTTAAAGAATCTGGGCAATGAGGGATCACAACGGCTTGGAGAAGAATTTGCCGATGTGATCGCTCGAGACCTTGATCTTTCTGGGGTGTTCCGGGTGCTTGACCGCAGTGTGTACATTGAAGGACCCGAAAAGATTGGTCTCGAAGAAATTAACTTTCAGAACTGGTTAAGTATCGGAGCTCTCGTGTTGTCAAAAGGAGGGTTCTGGTTAGACGGGGATAATTTGACTGTTGAAGTTCGCCTTTTTGATGTCGCGCAACGAAAGCAGTTAGGCGGTAAACGGTATCGGGGAGAGCGGAGGGATATTCGGCGCATCGCCCATCGTTTTGCCGACCAAATCATGTTGTTCCTCACTGGCGAATTAGGCCCGTTTAGTTCCAAGATCGCTTTTGTTTCCACCCGCGGCGGTCGGGCCAAAGAACTGTTTGTGACCGACCTGACGGGAACAGACATCGTCCAGGTCACCAAAGATTATCGCATCAATCTCGGGCCGAGTTGGAATCCGGCAGGGACTGCGTTAACATACGCCTCCTACAAACAAGGCGGACCATATCCGTATCGTATCGACCTGCTGAGCGGGCAGGAGTTCCGCTTATCCTCTATGGTAGGCTATAGTAGCCGTTGGTCACCCGATGGATCGATGATCGCGGTGAGCATGGAGCAGCAGGGAAACTCAGACCTCTATCTTATCTCGCCTGAGGGGAGAATGATGAGGCGGTTAACCGAAAATTCGGAAATCGATGTTTCACCAGCATGGTCGCCTGATGGTCAGCAAATTGCATTTTGTTCAAACCGCAGTGGTGGGCCTCAGATTTACATTATAGACATCAACAGTGGGAATACTCGCCGTCTGACCTTCAGAGGAGATTATAATACGTCTCCTGCCTGGTCTCCAAAAGGAGACCGCATTGCGTACACGAGCCGAGCCGGTGGTTTTCGCATCATGACGATCAGTGTGACGGGAGGCGATCCGCAAGAGGTTGCCGCTGGGGAGGATCCATCGTGGTCTCCTGACGGCCGCTATCTCGTGTTTAGCGTTCGTGGGCGGCTGCGCGTCGCGAGTAAAGACGGTCGTAGTAATAAACAATTGACTGCCGGGGGGGGAGATGATACTAGTCCGGCGTGGTCCCCTCGCTTAGATTGACGCGGCGGAACGGAAGGAAAGCTGAGGAAAAATGCAGATCTTAAGAATGCGGTGTTGGAGGGTTAGTTGCGCGCTGCTTATTGCTGTCATGGTGACTGGCTGTCCAAAGAAAACGCCTCCTCCTGGTGAGACGAGTCTGGATACGAGTGGGGGCTTAGGGACATCGGGGCTTGGGGAAAGAAATCTTTCTGGAGGCGTTGCCGCAGACAGCGGGCAACGCGTGGAGGATCGGCTGGCTGGGAGAGGCGAAGGCGGTCCTTTACGAGATGTCTATTTTGCTTTTGATTCGTATGATCTGTCCTCTGAGGCGCGAGACACCCTGCAAACCAACTCAAATTGGTTACGGAGTAATACACAAGTAAAAGTAGAAATTGAGGGGCATTGTGATGAACGAGGCACGGTGGAGTACAATCTCGCCCTGGGCGCCAAACGCGCGAAAGCGGTGCGTGACTATTTGGTGTCATTAGGGATTCCCTCCGACCGGCTCTCGACCATTAGTTATGGCGAAGAACTTCCCGTCTGCCGCGAATCGAATGAAGAGTGTTGGCGGCAGAACCGCCGTGCCCATTTTCTTGTGTTAACTCGTTAATGACTGTTTCGAACAACGACGGTGCTGTGAAAAACGCGCTTAGAACGATACTCTCCATAGCTCCGCTTCTCCTGTGGGGGAGCGGCTGCGCCACTCAGTCTGACCTCCGAGCTGAACAGCAAGCCCGCGAAGCGCTCAGGGCTCAAATCATTGCTGATAATCGCGCGTCGCTTGATGACGTGCGCCGAGATATTCAGAAGGTCAGAGGAGAAGTTGAAGAACTGCGCTACCGACTGGATCGGACGGCAAAAGAACGTGTGGGAACGGGGCCACAAATTAAGCTGCTCGAAGACCGCATTGCCGTTCTCGAAAAACAGCTCAAAGCGCGCCTCGAGGCTCCGCAGCCGTTGCCCCCTGTTGGCGGATCTCCTGAGTTTTCGCCCCGTGCGCCGGATGCGATGACTGGACAACCTGCGACAGAAACCGGAGGCGTGCCGTCGGAACTGCCCCCGTCCTCCTCTACCGCGCTTGTTGCGCCCGTTACTCCGGAAGCAATCTCACGAGAGCCTGTAGAAGTACAGGAAGAGTACAAGGCTGGACTACGAGCGTTTCAAGAACAGCAGTACGAGAAAGCCATCCAGCAATTTCGCTCTTTCCAACGCAAATATCCCAATTCTGAGCTGGCTGATGATGCTCAGTATTGGATTGGCGAAAGCTACTACAATCAGAAAGATTTCAATCGCGCTATTCTTGAATTCAATGATGTGCTCAAATACCGTAAAGGCGACAAAGTTCCTGCCGCTTTGTTACGCCAAGCTCAAGCCTTTATTGAGATTGGCGACAAGACTGATGCGCGGCTCATTTTGCAGAAGTTGTTGAATGACCACCCACACTCAGAGCAAGCGCGGGATGCAAGAGAACGGCTGCAAGCTCTGGGCCGCTAGCGCACTTTCCCCTCGTGTGTACGAGTAGGGTTGGGTTGCATGGAGATTATCCGCCACATTCACCATTGTGCTGCTTTCCCTCATCCCCTGGTGAGTCTTGGGAACTTTGACGGTGTGCACGTTGGTCATCAAGCGATTCTACGCCAATTAGTGCACGAAGCGCATGAACGCCAAGGAACTGCTCTCGTACTTACGTTTTATCCGCATCCCCTCGCTGTCCTTCGTCCTGCACAACCGCTCTCGTTGATCTGTAGCCTGCGGGAAAAACTTTCGTACTTTTCCTCACTGGGGGTCAATAAGGTGCTGTTGCAACGGTTTACGCCTTCTTTTGCGCAGTTGTCGCCAGAAGATTTTATTAAAAGGTATCTGGTTGAAACAGTTGGCGTTGAAAAGGTGATTGTCGGCCATAATGTAAGTTTTGGCCGCGATCGAGGTGGGAGCGCCGAAACATTACAACAATTTGGGAAAAGCCTCGGGTTTGAAGTGGAAATTATCGGGCCGATTAAAATCGACGACCTGGAGGTGAGCAGCTCGGCCGTGCGCAAGTTTCTTCGTGCTGGAGAGATGCGCGCGGTAGCGCGCCTCCTTGGCCGTCCTTACGCCCTCAGTGGACGCGTTGTGAAAGGGTTTCAACGCGGACGGAGCATTGGTTTTCCTACTGCAAATTTATGGCCGCGTAGTGGTCTGTTATTGCCAAATGGAGTGTATGCCGTCAGAGTTTATATTGATGGCCAGGAGAGGCCTGGTGTGGCGAATGTTGGCATGAATCCGACATTTGGCGTCAACCGTAGGACGCTCGAGGCGCATATTTTTGATTTTTCTCAAGATCTCTACGGGCGTCGCATTACCGTGCGCTTTATCGAACGCTTACGCGGAGAGCGCAAGTTCCCTTCTATTGAGGAATTAGTGCGACAGATTCAGGAAGATGCAACCCAAGCTCGGGTTCTGCTGCTCTCTTCTTCGTCATAGATGGGTGAGCTATAGTTGCTTTTGAGATGTCTGTTCTTCCATATTGCATGCCTCAAGTGTCAAAGAAAATCGCGGATGGCGAGCATTCTCCCTCTGCAGCGAACGCGCGGCAGCATTTTGTTGTTCCTCCCGAGCTGGATGGGCTGCGACTGGATATCGTGCTTGCGCAGCTGCTTGTGACAAGCCGGTCGCAAATAAAAACCCTCATTGACGAACAGCGTGTGTGGGTAGACGGCCGTGTGAAAAAAGCCGGATACCTGGTGCGGACAGGGGAAGAGCTTGGACTCCTACCCCTGCCGGCAGAGCCAATTACCGTAACGCCGCAGGAAATTCCTCTCGACATATTATACGAAGATGAATACATAGCGGCGATTAACAAGCCGACAGGGATGGTCGTGCATCCTGCTCCTGGTCAATGGGAAGGCACTGTGGTGAATGCCCTGTTGTATCGTTGGGGGTGGGGTGATCAGCAGGAGAAGAGTATTGCTTATCGCCCTGGCATTGTTCACCGGCTCGATAAAGACACCTCAGGCGTCTTAGTGATCGCAAAGACTCAACTGACCCTTGAACGGTTATCGCACGCCTTCAAAGAACGACGGGTGCACAAGAGATATCTTGCAGTTGTGCACGGTTGCCTCCGCACCAAGTCAGGGACTATTGAACTTCCTATTGGCCGCCATCCGCTCGATCGCAAAAAAATGGCCGTACGCACGCAAGAGGGACGTGCTGCTATCAGCCGTTATCAGGTGAGAGCGGAGACACAAGCGGTATCGCTATTGCATTTGTTCCCGGAAACCGGTCGTACGCATCAGCTGCGTGTGCATCTTGCGGCGATTGGTCATCCGATTGTCGGAGACCATGTCTATGGCGGCGGTGTCCAGAGAAAAAGTACAGAGCCGCTTGTGCGCGCCTTTCCGCGGCAGGCCCTCCACGCCGAACAGCTTGAGTTCCTGCATCCCTTCACAGGCAGGCCGCTGCGCATCCGCGCGCCCTATCCAGCCGACTTACTATCATTACTAGAAATATTTCGTCACTCGACAAAAGACCTGACAAACACTCTTCTTCCTGTTGACGGAGAAAAAAGGATCAATTATCATTAGAACATAATTTCCAAAAACACGGAGATCTTTCTCTCCGGCCATTCCGTCTTCACCCGTCGAACGCCTTTTGCCTTCAGCTAATTTCGGGTCTGTACCGCCCGTCTTGCTCGTTGTACTCAAGGCCCCTTCGTGGTGAGAGGGCTGGGGGTCCTGTTAGCGTAGTGATCGTATCAAACCAGGGAGGATCCGTTATGGGTCGGACGGCCGCACGAAATAATGGTGGTAGCCACAGCGAGGTTACCGAGCCTCGTGACGCCCGCGTTGATGTGGCGTCAGAGGAAGAGAACGGCCTCAATCTCAAGGCATTGAAAGAAAAGAAGATCGGTGAGCTGGCGCAAATCGCCCGCGATTTCAATGTCGAGGGCGCCTCAAGCATGCGGAAGCAAGATCTCATCTTTGCTATTCTGCAAGCGCAAGCGGAACAAAGCGGCTTTATCTACGGAGAAGGCGTCCTGGAGATTCTGTCCGACGGGTTTGGGTTTCTTCGCTCCCCTGATTACAACTATCTACCTGGACCAGATGATATCTATGTCTCACCCAGCCAGATTCGCCGCTTTAATTTGCGCACGGGTGACGTGGTGGCGGGACAGATTCGCCCGCCAAAAGAGGGCGAGCGCTATTTTGCTTTACTGAAGGTCGAAGCGATTAATTACGAGGAGCCGGAACGCGCCCGCGAAAAAATTCTTTTTGATAATCTCACACCGCTTTATCCCCAGGAGCAGCTCAGGCTTGAACACAATCCCCAAGAGTACACTACCCGCATCATCGATCTGTTAACGCCTATCGGCAAAGGACAACGCGGCCTGGTGGTGGCTGCGCCACGCACCGGGAAAACAATGATGCTGCAAAATATTGCTCATGGCATCGCGCAAAATCATAAAGAGGTTATCCTGATTGTTCTGCTCATCGATGAACGGCCTGAGGAAGTGACCGACATGCAGCGGTCCGTGCGTGCGGAGGTCGTGAG
>DATLYA010000399.1:0-43170 GCA_035575235.1 Candidatus Methylomirabilota bacterium | reverse complement strand
GCTGAATGTAGCCGGGGTTTTTCCCGCCGTTATTGGTAACGTAGAGATAACCATCGGGACCAAGCGCGGCGCCGTTCGGCGCGCCGCCGGTCTCAGCGAATGTTCGTTTTGAGCCATCCGGCGCAATCGCGGTGATGCGACCGCCGGTGATTTCGGTTACATAGAGCGCGCCGTCCGGACCCCAGACCGGCCCTTCGGGAAACTGTAATCCGTCCGTGAGAACATGTGGCGCCATAAGGTCTCTCCCTGAACACAAATTTGCTGACGTGCGAGGGAGTGTAGCGCAGGAAGGAGCAGGGCTGCAATCGTTAGCCTTAGCGTGATGTTCCTGCGATTTGCTCCTTTACTCCGAGCCGGGATTTCTTCCCTCCCTAGCGTGGGAAGATCCACGCGTGATCGTCTCCATTGTTATCTCTGGACTACGCGCAGCCCGATTCTCCCCTCTCCCTTGATGGGAGAGGGCTAGGGAGAGGGCGATGCAAATGCGGAATGCAGAATGGCGAATGAAGAACATTTTCTGCGGTATTCCGCACTCGAGTCGCCCCCTCTCTCTGTCTCTCTCCCCCCAGGGGAGAGAGGACCTACAAACGTGCGGGCAAAGCGAGCGCCGAACGCTATTGCCCCTTCGGCAAGTGGGGCCACGTGGAGCGTGAGGGGATTTGCGTGCAAGCCTGTTCCGATAGCGTATGGTCCAATTTAGTGCGCCGGTCCGATCTTTTGCGTAGGGACGCTCGCGAGCAGGATCTGGGGGTCATACGCCACGCCGCCGCGATAGACGGTCGTGATCTTCCGCAACTCCCGCACGTCGCGCAGCGGGTCGCCGTCCACGATAAAGAAGTCCGCGTAGCGCCCCGGGGCGATGCTGCCGATATCGTCTTGCTTGCGTAGATAACGCGCCGCGACCGAAGTCACGGCTTTGAACGCCGCCATCGCGCCAATCGCCTCCGCCAGCAGCTCGATCTCACGCCACAACGCGTAGCCTGGAGGTGGGTAAGGGATGCCGCCGCAGTCGGTGCCGCCCACGACTAAGCCGCCGGATTCGTGCAGGATGCGCGTGACTTCTTGATGTTTTTCCAGCGCTTTAGAGCCGAGTGCAGGATCAAATCCCGGGAACATATCCCAATCCGGTCGTTCACCGATGTGCGCGGCCAGCGCCCGTTGGCGACCCAACGCCATCGGCGGAATGTAGCGGCGGTCCGGGTCCTGCAGCGCGGCATCCTGTCCGCACTTGGAGATCCACAGCAGATCCAGCGTGGTGCCCATATTCACTTGCTTTTCCACCATGGCGTCAAACCAGGTCTTAGCTTTTTCGCCGTGCACGTCCGCCTCTTCCCAGCCTTTGAACGTGAGCGGGGCGAAATGGCGGTTCATCATGGAGCTGACCTTCTTACCAGGGCCGAACTGCATGTCGAGCGCGCAGAAGTCGTTGTATGGCGAGATCCATACATGCTCCAGGCCGTCGATCCCTGCCTTGATGACGTCAAGCGAATGAGTATAGCCGAGGTGGCCGGTGATGGGCGCTCGTTTGTCAACAAATTGAATAATCGCTTTGGCGGTGTCGGGTGGAAGCGTGAAATAGAGCTTCACGCCGTCAACGCCGGAAGCGAGTAACTGTCCGATCTTCTGCGGCACGTCGTCCACCGAGGGAACGCTTTCAAGCATTTCCCTAAGGGGGCCGCGCGGAAAGCTCGGCTCTACTCCATCAAGCAAGGGACCGCAAATGAACAGGCGGGGGCCGAGCTGCGCGCCGCTGTTGATGTCGGCTTTGAGTGCTTGTGCTTTTTCGAGTTTTGCGCCGACGTCGCGGGCGCTGGTGACTCCAGCCGCGAGAAAGAGCGGCAGACTTTCTCGATCCATCAACGTGGCGTGCACGTGCGTGTCGATCAAACCAGGGAGAACGGTCTTTCCCCCTACATCAATGACCTGCGCATCCGGGGGCGCAGGAATCTCACCACGCTCGACCCTACTGATGCGGTCGCCAGTGACGAGCATTGCCATGCCGGTTTGAGGTTGATCGGCAATGCCATCGATCAACCGTGCATTCTTGAATAGTAACGTTCGCGTCATGCTTCCTCCTTTTTATGATTTGCGCTGCTCTCTGTGGTGGTTACGCGGCCGCAACGCGGTCGTTCAACACCGTCTGAATCGCCGTCCGCAGTTCCTCGCGCGTAAAGGGTTTTGCCAGAGTGTGATGGGCCCCAAAGAATATGGCATTGGGCAACATATCCAAATGACCCCCGCGCCCGCCGCCAGAGATGGCGATCATTTTCACAGACGGAAAGCGCTTTTTCACTTCCATGATGGTCTCAATCCCTTCTTTCTCCGGCATAAAGATATCCGTGATCAGCACATCGACTGGCTGCGCTTGCAGTCGCTGCAATCCGACTGCCCCGTCCGGCGCTTCGTCCACTTCATAGCCCTCTTTCTCTAGCATCTGCCGCAGGACTTTCCGCACTTGTATCTCATCATCGATGACAAGAATACGCGTCATGGCGCTATGCTCCTCCCTTCCTGTTCGTCTTTACTACACGACGCTCGCGCGCGTGTCAGCCGACCGCGTGTCTGGATCCTTCACACACCGCGGGAGGTAGATGTGGAAAATAGCGCCTTTTCCGGGCTGACTCTCTACCGTGATCGTTCCACCATGATTGGCCACAATGCCATGCACCACGGCCAATCCTAAGCCACTGCCCTCACCCACCGGTTTGGTGGTGAAAAACGGTTCAAAGATTCGTTCCAGCACCTCAGGGGCCATCCCACACCCCGTGTCGCGCACCGTCAGACGTAGTGAAGGATCGGGCAGGTTTGCGCGCGGCGCCCCGGCTCCATTACGTTTGACTTCTTGAAGCTCGATCTCGATTACCCCACTGCGTTCCCCTATGGCGTGAGCGGCATTGATACACAGGTTCATCAGGATTTGCTGGAGTTGGATCGGATCTCCCCATACTGTTCCCTTCTGGCACTCGAGGCGAGTGCGGAGCTGAACGCTGGGGAGAATCATGGCGCGGAGGAATTGCACAGTCTCCTGGATCAGCATTGGCAGGTCTACCATTTGCCATGCAGGCGTATGTCTACGGCTAAAGTCTAAGAGTTGTCGCACCATGGTCTTCGCGCGATGGCTGGCGATGAGAATTTCGTGAACATTATCATAGGCTGCTGTTCCTGCAGGAATCTCATCGAGGGTCAGTTCGGCAAAGCCCATGATGGCGGTCAGAATGTTGTTAAAGTCATGGGCCACGCCACTGGCGAGCGTGCCAACAGCTTCGAGCTTCTGCGATTGGAAGAGCTGCGCCTGGAGCTGTTGGCGTTCTTCTTCAGTGCGCACGCGGTCAGTGATATCGGTCATAATACCCCGCAGTGCGACCGGCTGATCGTTCTCCACTACGACTATGACTTGATCGCGCAACCACACCACCCGTTCATCGGCGGCCAGCATGCGGTAGGTAAACTGATGCCGCTGTTTTTCCCGGGTGGCCGTGAGACAGAAGTTGACCGCCCATTCCCGATCTTCAGGATGTATGTGATTCTGCCAGAAGTTCGATTCTGTCAGCCACTGTTCGACCGGGTACCCCAGCAGTCGCTCTGCTTGCCGGCTCACAAAGGTGAATTGGAGAGTGCGCACATCGACTTCCCATACAATGCCGTCAATCGAGTGCAGCAAGGTCTCGTACTGGGCGCGCGACTGTTGTACTGCCTCAGCAAACTGGGCGCGCTGCAACGCCAGCGCCGCCTCGTCTCCTAATAATTGCAACAGCCGCAGCTCTGCCGCTGTGGCTTTCCGTTTGGTCGAGAAACCTAGCAATAAGGTTCCTAGCGGTTGCGTTCCGCTCATCAGCGGTACGACCCAAACATCGTGCATGAAACGGTATTGCTCCCGTAGCCAGGGACTCACATGCGGACTGTGGGGGAAATTCTCAATCATTACCGGCTGTCGAGTCAGAAAGGCCATGGTCGATGGGCTTGCTTCCCGCTGCACGTGTCTCTGCGCCCGGCGCGGCGCGCCGGCTTCTGCCAGGCCAAAGGCGGCGACTTCATGGAGGATCTCGCCTGCGGCGTCAACGAGAGTGATCGAGCCATACGGTGCGCCAAAACAAGCCCTGATTTGCCGGAAGAGCGCCTCAGCCGCCGACTGCAGATCAGTGGCGCGCGTCAGATCGTGGGCGAGTTGATACAACGTCTCACGTTCGCGATCAGCCTGCTTTATGGCGGTCAAGTCCCGCACGATGCCCCAGAGGCCGTCTATTTCTCCTTGGGCGTTGACTGTACGCCACATCCGCATGGCCACAGGTGCGAGCGTCCCGTCTTTCCTGATGAACTCTTTTTCGTACTCATCGGAATAACCGCGAGTCAGCACCTGCTCCGTGAGGATCTGCGCTTCACAGTCACGCCAGCGTTCCGGAGTAATGTCGTCGCAGTGACGGCCACGCAGTTCTTCCCGGGTGTAGCCCAACATGTCGGCAAAGGCCTGGTTACAGTCGGTGATGCAGTCATCAAATCCATCCGCACGCACGACGCCGTCGCGAAGGGAGTCATACAGGCCGCGATATTTTTCTTCTGATGCGCGTAAAGCTTCCTCCGCTTTCTTGCGTTCGTCAATGTCTACCAGCACGCCGTTGAGCCTTACCCTCTGCGCTCCATCTGTGCTCAGATAGCTGAAACTGCGCACCCAGCGGGTCCCGCCTCCTTTCACAAGAATACGGTATTCATCGGGTTGTACGTTGCCTGCCATGGCTTGCTTAAACCTCTCGACGAGAGCAGGTAAGTCTTCGGGAAGAACGAACTCGTGGAACGAGTGTCCGATGAGCTCTGAGGGTTGGAAACCGCTAAGGCGTTCAACTGCTGGACTCACATAGAGGATGACCCCACTCGGGTCGATAGAGTAAAGCACGTCATTGAGGTGTTCGACGAGTGTACGATAGTCTGCCTCGGAAGTCGGCGCCATTTCTGTCAATTGCTGGCGTCCCGCGGCCAAACTTTTGAGGAAGGCCACTTGCTGGCGCAAAATTCCCACCTCGGTACGGAGTTGCTCGATCGTTTTTGCCTCTTGCATCACCCCTCCTCCAGCGGCCCCTTTTCAAAGGGAAGAAGCCGGGAAATTTTTCAATTGTGCTATTGAGCGTCGGGTAGTGAAGTGACTCCAGGACATTTTACCACATCGACCACCTCTCACACCCGTGTCGTGCTTTATCTGTCGGTAAAGGAAACCGCTCCGGGGCGTTGACGACTCCCCTGCTGATAGTCTATGGCAGTTACAGTAAGGAGGGGCACGGTGAAACTCCAGGGGAAGGTTGTTCTTATTACTGGCACGAGTCCGAATATCGGCGGCGGCATTGCCGAAGGGGTGGCGGACGAGGGGGCAAGGGTGGTCTGCGTTGATATTCTACCAGACAATGCCTATCAGTGCGCTGAGTCGATCGTGAAACGAGGCGGTCAGGCAATCGGCGTCGTCTGTGACGTCACCAACGAAGACCAAGTCAAAGCCACGGTTGCCCGCGCCAAGGAAGCCTTCGGCGGCGTGGATGTGTTAGTCAACAGCGCGGTCATCTTCAATCAAAAAGGCGTACTGGACATGTCGCTGGAGGAATGGACGCGACAAACCTCCATCATTCTGACCGGCGCTTTTCTCTTCACCAAGTACGTCGCCCAATTGATGATTGATCAGCAACGCCGAGGAAACATTATCAACATCATTTCGACCGCAGGACATCAAGGACAACCGCGCAATGTGGGGTACTGCACGGGCAAGAGCGGCCTGTTGAATTTTACTCGTTCGGTGGCGATGGAGTTAGTGGACTACGGTATTCGTGTCAACAGCCTGACGCCAACAGCGACTGATCCGCGTGAAGGACTGGAACGTGCAGAGCGTTGGGGTAGGGGGCCAGGCGATCAACGGATTGCGCAGATGTTCGAGCCCTTTCGTAAAGGGGCGCCGATGCGCAGACTGCCAAGTCCAAAGCACTACGCCAGGGCGATCGCCTTTCTCGCGTCCGATGACGCGGAGATGATCACCGGCATGGACCTGCGGGTGGATGCGGGAACCATAGCGCGGTATTGGGCGTGGATGCCTGAACCGTGATGAGCGCCGAGTAACGAATCCTGAAAGTGTAAAACTGAGTAACGAGGACTGAGAGAGGAACATTATGGACGCTCCCTCCCTTGAAGGCCTAATCATCGACAACCAAAGTGAAGGTGTCTTCCGCGTGAACCGCCAGGCGTTTCTGAGTCCGGACATTCTCCAACTTGAGCACCAGCGGATCTTCGAGCGGTGCTGGATTTACGCCGGACATGAATCTGAAGCGCCAAATCCTGGGGATTTCCGCTCTCGTCGGGTTGCTGGCCGTCCAGTCATTCTGGTGCGTGGAGACGATGGCAACCTCCGGGTGCTGCTGAATACCTGTACGCATCGTGGCGCGTTTGTCTGCCGCGAGCAGGCGGGGAATGTGCGTTCGTTCCAGTGCCCGTATCACGCCTGGACTTTTAACACGCGCGGGGAATTGATCGGCGTGCCGGGGGAGGAGGCGTATAGCCCGGCGTTTGACCGGAAGGAGTTCGCGTTGGGGAGGCCGCCGCGCGTCGAAAGCTACCGCGGGCTGGTGTTTATCAATTTTGATCCCCATGCGGAAGGATTGGTAGAGTACCTGGCTGGAGCCAAGGAATACATCGATTTGGTGTGTGATCAATCTCAAGTCGGCATGGAGATCGTGCAGGGCGCGCAACTCTACAGCATGCGCGCTAACTGGAAACTGTTGGTGGAAAATAGCATCGATGGCTACCACGGCTTACCGACGCATCAGCGTTACATGTCGTTCCTGGCGGAAATTGGGGGCATGGACCTGTCGACGGTCACGCGGTTGCGGGGATTCGCCAAGAGTCTTGGCAATGGACATTCGGTGATCGAGTACGAGCCGCCGTGGGGACGTCCGGTGGCGCGCTGGGCGCCATACTTTGGCGAAGAGAAAAAAGCGCACCTTGCGGCGATGCAGCAACGCCTGGAAGAACGATGTGGGAAAGAATGGGCTTATCGTGTGACGCAGACGAGCCGCAATCTGCAAATCTTCCCGAATCTCATCATTAACGACATCATGGCGGTAACGGTGCGCACCTTTTTCCCCGTCTCACCGGACTATATGGAAATCAGCGCCTGGGCGTTGGCGCCGAAAGAGGAAAGTGCGGAAGACCGTGCTTTGCGTCTTGATAATTTCTTAACGTTTCTTGGCCCAGGCGGGTTCGCCACGCCGGATGATGTAGAAATGCTGGAGTCATGCCAGCGCGGCTTCGCTAACCGTGAGGTGATGTGGTCGGACATTTCGCGCGGCATGAACCGCGCCGAGCCGGTGACGACGGATGAACTGCAAATTCGCACGTTTTGGCGGCGCTGGCATGAGCTGATTACGGGGAGACCTGCGGTACAGGCCGCGGGACAGCGGGCGGCGTGAAACGTGATGCGTGAACGTGATGTGTGGTGCGTGGTGCAGAGGAGCAAGCTTTTGGCTCTCTTCGCGCACTACGTTTCACGCGCTACGCATGAGGGAGGAGCCATCTATGCCAGCAATAAATTCCCCTGTCACCCGCCAACAAATCGAAGACTTCCTCTACGAAGAAGCTGCGCTGCTTGATGAGTGGCGGCTGGAAGAATGGCTAGGGCTGCTGACTGAAGACGCGTCCTATTACGTGCCTTCGACTGACGCGCCTGATGGCGATCATAAATCCACACTGTTTGTGATTGCCGACGACGCCACGCGCATCCGTTCGCGGGTGAAGCAATTGCTAGGACGGTTTGCACATGCGGAACACCCGCACTCCCGCACGCGCCGCCTCATCAGTAACGTGCGTATCCGTAGCGTGGAAGGCGAAACGGTTCGTGTGACGGCAAACTTCGCCGTGTATCGCGTGCGCATGGAGCAGCTCGATACCTATGTCGGACGGTACGAGTACGCACTTGTATGGAGAGATGGACAGCTCAAGATCCGCGAGCGTCGCGCGATCCTTGACCTGGAGTCTCTCCGACCGCAGGGGAAGGTGAGTATTATTTTATAGCTAAATGGCTATTGGCTATTAGCTATTAGCTTTTAGCCAGGCAGGGACAAGGAATGCGTCCTGGAAGTCATCCGTAACCGCCTTTTCTGGATGTCCGCCTGCGCAGGCATGACGGGGAACAGCCCCACTGCTCGTCATTCCCGCGAAAGCGGGAAGCCAGACTTCCGATTTCGAAGGATAGCTTCTCAATCATAGCGAGGCTCGGTCGTGGCGAAGCTCTGGCAATCTGTGGGAGAGAGAACTCAACTTTTTGTTTTGCTAAAAGCGAAGAGCCGAAGGTCGAGGAAAGAGGTCATGACCATGACGCAACCATCCGCCATCGACATGCACAATCACCTTATTGCGCCGGAGGTGGCCGACTTCCTGGCGCGCGAAGGGGGAAAATACGCCACACGATTCGTCGAACAGAACGGCCAGCGTTTCTTCGTCATCCAGGAGACGGCGCGCCGCCCGTACAATGACAAAATTTCCCGACCTGAGGCGCGTCTCCCTGCTATGGACGCTGAGGGCGTCGGCATTCAGGCCGTATCGTGCGTGCCGTTCCTGATGTACCCAGAGGTCGCTCCGGACCTTGGGTTGGCGATAGCACAAGTCAACAATGACGCCTTGGCGGCGATCGGCGCCCGGCTCCCTGATCGATTCATGCCGTTAGCTTCGCTTCCGTTGCAAGCTCCAGTCTTGGCGACGCGCGAATTGGAGCGTGTGGCCAAACTGGGCCTGCGCGGCGTGGAGATTCCGCCGCGCATTCAAGAACAAGGGCTGGACGAACCGCAGTTCGCCGAGTTTTGGGATGCGGCGGAAGCGCTGCGCATGGTTGTCTGTGTCCATCCCTTTGAGGCGGCGCCCAAAGGCATGTTGGCGCGCTATGGCTTAGGGGTGCTCGCCGGCAACTTATTTGATACGGGGTTAGCCGCGGCGGTGCTGATTTACGGCGGCGTGCTCGAACGACATCCGCACCTGCGTGTCGTGTTGTACCATGCGGGCGGCGCGCTGCCGAGTATGCTGGGCCGGCTCGATATGGGCTTTGAACGACTGCCTGATTGTCGCGCCGCCATTCCTCGTCCGCCGTCTTCCTACATCAACCAGTTTTGTTTTGACACGATTGCTTTTAATCCCGCCATGCTCCGGTATCTCGTGGATGCTTATGGCGCGGACCGTCTGGTCATCGGCACTGACTATCCGTTGCCCGCTGGGATTGCGCATCCGATCGCCGAAGTGAAAGCGTTAGGCTTGCCGCCCAGCGCGGAAGATGCGATTCTTAGCGGTAACGCCCGCCGTTTACTGCGACTGGACTAGTGAGATTTGGGGGGCGCTGTTCAGTGAGGGGCGCGCTTACAACGAGAGATCGCCGGGCGGGAAAACAAGCATGTGATCGACGCCATCCTCGATATTTCCGTGGCGGATAATTTGGAAACCGAATGGCTCGGGCCTGTGGTCAACAATGATCCACAAGTGCATCGCGAGATGATGAGTTCCCCCGCCTCGATTCCTGGGGCTTCCGACGGCGGCGCGCACATCAAATTCCTCACGCTCGGCGTCTATCCCATGGATATGTTGACGTGGCTTGTGCGCGACACCAGCACCCTGTCTTTGGAAGAGGCGCATTTCCGCTTGAGCGCGCTGCCGGCGTGGGCGGCGCAGTTTAAGGACCGCGGCACGCTGCGTGAAGGTCTCGCGGCGGACATCGTGGTCTATGATCTTAACAGTTTGAAGTGCTTGCCCATTGAGATCGCTTATGACCTCCCGGCGGGCGAGTGGCGTCGCGTGCAAAAGGCGGAAGGCTATCGCTGGATCATGGTCAACGGTCAGGTGACGTTTGCAGACGGCAAGTGCACGGGCGCAGCGCCTGGGAAGCTGCTGCGCAGCGGACGGGCACATTAAGTCTGGAATTCCCTCTCCCTTGAGGGGAGAGGGCCAGGGAGAGGGTGATGCAAATGCGGAATGGCGAATGAAGAACATTTGGTATTCCGCACTTCGCATTCCGCACTCGAGTCGCCCCCTCTCTCTGTCCTCTCTCCCGCCAGGGGAGAGAGGACTTAAAACCGTACGTGCATAACGAGTGTCGGACACGAGGGGGTCCTTCCCACCAAGGGTGAGAAGAAAAACGGCCTTTCTACCCCCGCGACGGCAAGCGCACGATTCCCTTCGCCCGGACGGATAATTCCCCATCCTGGTTCATGGCGGTCTGCGTAATCTCCACATAGTGCGCGCCGCGCTCTTGAAAGATGCGCGTGACTTCGCCGTTGATATATAGCGTGTCGCCCACGGGATTATGGCGGCGAATTTCGGCGGAGAGCTTGTGGAGAAACCCGGCGTCTCCCATCCAGTTGGTGAGGTGATGCGTCATCCACGAGGTGCGCTCCGGCCCATAATCATATGCGTCCGGCGTGCCGACAAGCGTGGCGAGATCACGATCCCAATGGACGCGCTCTGGCACGTCGGGAATGCCAAAGCGGTCGGGAATGCCGAGTCCGGGATGTTTGCGTAGCTGCTTCCAGGCCAGTTTATTAGCGCGGATATAGAGACCGCCCCAGCCTTGAGCGTAGGCGATGAACCCGGTGACCGTCATCGGACCTTTCACCATGGTGGGAAGTGTATCGCCCACTTTCACGTCTTCAATGTAGCGCGGCGCTGCGCCGCGGATCTCTTCCGCTTCATACAGTGCAAAAATTTTCGCCAGATCCTCGCGAGAGTAGTAGACCGGCTTCTTTTGTTTGACCTCCGTGTATTTTGACCCGCGCTCCCGCGCGGTGTCGCGTTCGGTGCGGAAGCACCAGCTGTCGCCTTCGGCGACCAGTTCGTTGCGTTGATTATAATAGTCTACATGGTAAATTTGCTGAATGGCCCGGCCTGCGAAACGCGTCTGGTGTTCCACCAGGTCCTTGAGCCAGGCTTTGGTCGTGAACGCGTCGCCCTGCAGAATGGGACGATGCCAAGTGAGATTCGCTCCCGCCCACATGGCGTGCACGCCGGGAAGTCCGCCGACATAGCCGCTCAAGATGCGGTTGAGAGCAAAAATAAACGACGGCGGCGCAACCAGACGACCATACGGTGTGGTGGCGGCATACGCAGGATCGCACCATAACGGGTTGTCGTCGCCGATGCCGTGCGCGTAGTGACGAATATTGTCGCGCGTCGCCTCATAGCACCACGGCTCCAACGAGTCTTCAATCGGCACGCCGATGAGGCGCCGCAGAGCGTCAAGCGCGTCGTCGGTAATCAGAGAAAAGCGTTGCTGGGTTTCTGCCATACGTGTCCCTGCTCAGAAAAATTCCGAGTCTTCCCCCTCTACAGACACAACTCCGCCAGCAGACGCAGCGCTTCCGGTTGCGTGGCGCCAATCAACATGCTGGTCGCCGGAGAGGCTTTCCAGGCGTGAACGCGTTCAGCAATGCGTTCACGCGGACCAACTAAGGCGATTTCGTCTACCAGTTTGTCCGGCACGACGGCGGCGGCCTCGGCTTTTCTCCCGCTCAAGTACAGATCTTGGATCTTCACGGCTGCTTCATCGTAACCCAGGCGTTTCGCATAGTTATTGTAGAAATTCGCGTTGCGCGCGCCCATGCCCCCGATGTATAACGCCAGGTTCTCTTTCACCGGGGCCCGACACTTCTCAAGATCGCTGCCCACAATGCAGGTCACGAACGGCGCGAGATCGAAATTCGCCATGCTCTTCCTACCGCCGGTTTTGGCGAACCCGCGCTCCAGATAAGGCATCAGCAGTTGCGGTTTTTCCGGATTCATCCAGATGGGCAGGTTGCCGTCGGCGATTTCCCCCGCGCAGGCGATGCCGTTCGGACTAATCGACGCCATGTAGATCTTCATGTCCGCGCGGCCATGGAGGATGCTTTTGAGCGGTTTGCCCAGACCTGTAGCGTCGGGGCCTGTGTAGGGGATTTGGTAATATTCACCTTGATGTTGTAGAGGCGCTTCGCGCGCCAAGATCTGCCGTACGATGCTGATGTACTCGCGGATGCGGGGTAACGGTTTGCCGTAGGGTGCGCCGTGCCATCCCTCGGCGACCTGCGGACCGGAGGGCCCGATGCCGAGAATGAAGCGTCCACCAGACAGGGCGTCCAATGTCATAGCGGTCATCGCTGTCATGGCGGGGCTGCGTGCGGGCATTTGCAGGATCGCTGCGCCGAGTTTGATCTTTGAGGTGCGGGCGCCAATCCAGGCCAACGGCGTGACGGCGTCAGAGCCGTACGCCTCGCCGGTCCAAACAGAATCGAAGCCGAGCCGCTCGGCTTCAAGAATGAGGTCCATGTTCAAGCGCGGTCCGGCCGCGCCGACGAGTAGTCCAAGTTTCATATCGCCGCCTCCTTTTCTGTGACGATGTCCGGCATCATAGCTGAGAACGCGGGAAGTTTCCTCTCTTTATGGCGCCGAAGCCGCAGCTCGTAGGCGTTGTTGGGAACGCCCAATCGGGTCCGCTAGCGCCTTATCGCTAGGGCTACTGAGGGATGTCATCCTGCGCCTTGCGGCCTCGGCATGACAGTTCCCTCATGATCCGTGTGCTGGCGTATCAGGCGTTGATCTTCTGTTGCAGGGGCACGCCAAACTGTTCGGCGGCGTTTCTTCCTAACATGCGAGCAATGAGCGACTCGTCGACGTGAGCGCGTGTGAGAGCAGCAATAGCGTCCCAGGCGCTGGTGGTGTCATGATGCGGATAGCGTGAGCCCCAGACCACTTTTTCCGCGAAGGTATGCGGCAGCTTCTGAATCAACCGCTCTTCGGCGTCAAAACCGAGCAACACATGCCCCTCCTCCCACATCTCTTCCGGGTCCGTCCGCACGGGATAGTAATGCAGGAGCGGCACCACCCGCGTGGAGGCTTCCATCTTTTCCAGGACCTCCTCCATCCACGACGCTTTTCCATGCGCCACGACGACTTTGAGCTGCGGATACCGTTGCATGACGGTAAAGCCGATCAGCGTTGAGGCGACGAACATGTGATTGTCCAGCCAATAGGAGAGGATGGGAGCGAGTGGATGCCCGAGCGGCGGCGAGGCGAAGAAGGAAATATTGGGGCCGTTGCCGCCGCCGGCGAAAGGGCCGCCGCCGGATTGACTTAAAAACGTGCGATGGTGCAGGCGATTCTTAACTTTCTCAAAAAACGGCCCGTGCGATGTCCATTCCGGGTTCCACAGGCCTGGCGTGGGGTGCACCGCCGCCGTGACGCCCAGCCGCTCCAGTTCCGCCCACAGCGGATCATAGTAGGGGTGGGTGAAATAACGCTCTTCGATGAACATAGGCCGGATAAACGCGCCGCGGAAACACGGCATCGTGGCGATGCGCCGCAATTCGGCGAGAGCGTAATCCATGTTCTGTAGCGGCAGCATCGCGGCGGCAAAGAGCCGGTCTGGAGCCGCCTGGCAGAAATCCGCCATCCAGTTGTTGTAGGCGCGCGCCAGCGCGTACGCCACATCGGGATCTTCCACCAGGTGGAACCCCTCAGCGAACCAGGTGGGGTATAAAAACGCTTGATCAACGCCCATCGCGTCCATATCCCGCAGCCGGGCGTGGGGGTCTGAGGCCCCCTCATTTATGGCGTGGCGGGTATTCGGATCAAGATCGCCAACCTGCTCCCATGTCATCCCCGGCCGCCAGATCGCGTGGCGGGGAATGTTGGGGTTCATCGTATCCCGGCGCACCTGACCGTTGACTTTCAGATAGGAATTGTACTCCCCGTCCTCCCGCCACAGCGCGTGTTTGCCCAACCCGCGGTATTCAGGCTCCAGATACTGTTCCCACACCGCCTTCGGTTCGACGACATGGGTATCCGCGTCAAAGACAGCAAAGCGTTTCTGCGTGCTCATGGGCGTGCTCCTTCCTGCGCATGGCCGTTGACCCGCGCGCCTTCTCCGTAGCGGCGCACGATCGCGGCTTCAGGCTCCAGAGCGCGTTGGACTTCCTCTTCCGTGGGCCACCAGTCTGGCCGCTCGATTTCGGTGACTCGCTGGCGAATAAAGGTCTTCGGCGGATCGATGTGGTACAACTTGCGTGCGTTCTCGCCGAGGAACTTGGCCTGGTAGGCGTCCGGCAGCTCGCACTTGCGCATGGTCTCGATCGCGCGCCAGGCGTCGTCTCCGTCATGGTGGTAGACGTCGGAGGACCACGCCAAAATATCTTGATAGAACTCCGGCAGCCGGGACGGCGGCGCTTCATCGCCTTCAAAGCCCGTCACACAGTGTGCAAAGAACGTCTCGCTGGGCAGGCGCTTCAGAGGCGGCAGCTGGCGCTCATTGCGGTAGAGTTTGTAATACTTGTCACATTCGTCCAATAAAAAACTCAGCCAGGTGGAAGAGGCCTCAAACACCGCAGCGCGCAGCTTGGGATAGCGGTCAAAGAAGCCTGACATCAGCACTATGGTGACCCACAACGCCGCTTCCGCCTGAAAGTTTTGCACGTTGGTGAGGAAGAAGTGCGGCAGTCCTGAACTGTAGATTGTGCGGGAGATCAGCTCGGCCCCAGAGTATTGTTCGGTGTAGCCGGGCGGTTTGAGCGTGCCCAAGGCCGGGAACGGATGCATGCCATAGACCACCCCGGTTTCTTCCATGGCGCGCCACAAGGAGTCGTACTTTGGCTGAAGTGGATAGTTGCCCATGGCGTCAATGGGGCGCACGAGCGCGACGCGGCAGCCTTTCGCCGCCACCCGGTAGAGTTCTTGGGTGGCGAAGACCGGGTCCTGCATGGGCAGCAAGGCGGCAAAGTAGAGCCGCTGAGGATTGGCCTGGCAGTATTCGTACGCCCATTCGTTATAGGCTTTGCACATGGCCTTCGCGCCCACCGCGTTTTGCAGCCAGGGATAGGTGTCAATGTCAGTAGGAATGATCATCACCTGATCAATGCCCTGCACGTCCATATCGCGCAGACGCGCTGTGGGTTCATACGAGCCTTTGTGGTCAATGTAGTCGGCCTGCTCCTTGGTGAGCGCCGTTTTGGGGTTGAGATTGCGCACGTTCAAGGCGCGCTGGATATTGTGTTTCAGCCCTGGGCCAGCCGAGGTAAGCACATTGACGACACCAGGCGTCCCGCCAATCCGTTGGGAACCCAAGCCAGCGCCAGCGTGGCCATTGACGATGAGTTGCTTGGTTTCGGCGTCGAACCACATCGTCGTCTTGAGCGCTTCAAGCTCATCTTTGGTGAGCCAGTCCTTTGCTCGCTCCCAAATCCAGGGCGGCTCGGTGACGTGCGCATCACAGTCAAAGGTCGGAAAATCCTTGGTCATTGGCGAAAATCGTTGTACTGGCATACTCGATCTCCTTTGCGGTTTCGTTCACGACGCCTCGCTCAAACGGGCGCGGCGCTGTAGCTGCATTCGGTGTCGTGGTATGAGCGCAGAGCGTTGCGCTCTTTCTTGTCGCAGTCTTCTTTCTTTCTCGGCGCACGAGCGATTGAAGGCGGCGGTTAATTGCTGCAGGTATGCGATCCCGCCGTGAATGACATCTGCGGGCAAGTGCTGGACAATGTCTTGGAGAAAGCTCTCGCCGCGCGCCGCCATAGCTTCCACAAACCGCTCCCCTTTCGGGGTAAGCGTAATGAGTTTTTCTCTCGCGGAACGAGGATCTTCCGTGATCTGGACCAGGCTGAGCGGGGGGCGCGCCATGCCGCGAATCGCCTTACTGAGCGCAGAGCTCGTCACCTCGAACCAGCTTTGCATCAAGCGGACGATGTCTTTGCGTCGCATGCAGCGACCGCCTTCTCCAGCAGAGCGAATCAGCCAGAGAATGGCGGATTGCTTCCGGGTGATCAGACCGCCGCGCAGCGCATCCTCTAACGCCATGCCGATCTGGTAGTGGATCGGGTAAAAAAACTCTTGCAATTCGGCGGCGATCGTTGCTTTTGGCTGTGTATTGTGAGCGAAAGCGTTCATCTCCGTGCCTGTGCGTGTTCTGGCTGTTCAGGAAGCGCTTTCCTTGTAGCGAAAAACGCTTGCCTTGACAATAAGTCCTAAAGATTATATGTCCCAGGGACACTTTTGGGCGACGACGCTCGCGCTGCGCGCTGGTCCACCGAGGTGGGGAGGTTTTTTTCTTTCCGGTGGCGGAGCACTGCTGGAAAACCGCTTTCTTCCTCAAGGCCGACAACCCTGCATGGTTTCTCTGGCGCAGCGCTCTCAGGTATGCTCTCTTGTGCTGAAGACGTAGGGCAATTAAGGATAGTACTGCCCGAGTATCAGGTCAGGCGTCAGACGCGATGAAGAAACAGGATGACTATGCTTCCAGTGCAACAAGTGCTTACAGAAATCACCACTGCGCTTCGCAACGTGATCGCTCCGGCAATTACCGAGCCGTATCCTAAGGCCCAAGCCTATATGGCGGCGGTTATCTTGGAATTACTCTCCGGCCAGGTGGAGGAGCGCCGTGATATTGCCGCGGGGAAAGAACAGGCGTTGTGCGCGCTCTTTGAGGATCTGACAAAACTGTTAGACAGTAAAGAACTGACGCCGTCTCATGACGTGAATGGGGAGGCGCGCCTGTGTCAGGTCATCGAACGGCTCTATGCCGAGAGAAATCAGTTGGGTGAGGAGCTGTTTACCGCCGCGAATCGTCGCGTGCGACAGGCGTTGCGGCAGTTGCTTGATCAAGATCTGCAAGTGGTCGGAAAACGAGAGGAGTAGGCATGTCAGCCAAGCAATCCGTGCAGGAAACGATTCGGGCGTACCTCCAGGGCAAATTGCCTGCGGCGCGGAATCTCTCTCTTAGTGATTTTGTACAGACTGCGGGTGGGTGGTCGCACGAGATCTACGTGTTTGACGCCGTCTGGCAAGAGGACGGTCGGGAGGTCAGGCGCGGATTTTGTTTACGCAAAGATCCTGGAGTCGGACTCTTACGAGAGCTCTCGAACCTCAAAGAGCAATATCGCGTCCTGCAGGCGCTCGAACCGACCGCCGTGCCCACCCCTAAGGCGTATTGGTACGAAGAAGATCCTACGCTCCTTGGCGGCCCATTCTTCATCATGGAGAAGGTGGAAGGGGAAGCGCCGAACCCCTGGTCGCGCGTAGGCAAACAGGCGTACGCAGCGGCGGCGCAGCGCGGCAGACTGCCGCGCAGTTTCGTGGAGGCGTTGGCGTCGCTGCACAATTTGGATTGGCGAGCAGCGGGACTCGATTTTCTTGGCGTGCCCGGCCCAGGGAAAGATTTCGCCCTGCGTGAGGTCGCAAAGTGGGAATCATTAATCCGACAGTCGCTGCGCAAACCCGAACCGGTGCTGACGGAGGTGCTGATGTGGCTTAAGGCGAATGCTCCTGAGGCGCAACGTCTGGCCTTCGTGCATGGAGCCTATCGCACCGGCAATCTCATGATTAAAGACGATGCTGTCGCCGCCATCATCGATTGGGAACTCCAGGTGATTGGCGATCCAATGTATGACGTAGCGTATGTGCTCTCCGACCTGAATCGTGAGGGGTCGCCGCTGCTCTCGTGTGTGGTCGAGCGGGAATTTTTTCTCGACTACTATCAACAACTGACCGGCTTGGTGGTGGATCTTGAGGTCTGCCGCTACTACGAGATTCTCTACATGATGCGCAGCACCGCGTTCTGGCTCAGCGCCTCGGGGCTCTTTGCCGAAGGCAAGAACAAGGATCTGCGTCTTGCCCGCACCGCCTATTCCGTGCCGGTAGTGCTCAATATGGCCGCCAAGGCGCTAGGGTTTTAGGAGCAGTCACCTGCGCGCGGTGCGACGCAGGCGCGACCAGCGATGCACAGGCCACATATCTTGATCCTCGCCCCAACCGATCTCGCCGTTGATGTCCCAGCGCACCAGGCTGTTGATGTCGATGAAGGTGTGGCGATTGAGAATAATGCGGCTCACCGGTTCGCCGACGGCGACAAGCGGGCGCCCTTCAGCGTCACTGGCGTGGAGTTCAATGCGCGTGATCCATCCATGCGTAGCGTCACGTTCGACGCGTCGTTCACCAGCAGTGAGGCGTGCTGTGTGCTCGTCGCGTCGTAAGAAGCCATAGGCGACCGGATTGCGCTCGGCCTCCGCATTTGTCACCGCCAAAAATCCATGTGTGGCGCTCGCGACGCCGGTGACATACGCTGCCTGACGCGGGCGATCTTCTGGACGCCGTCCCCACGTGCGGTCTCGCACAGCCAGGCAATCGATGGCGATGGATTCCCCGTATAGCCTGAGCTCTCCGGACACGCGTCCGATCTGGTCGAAATGCTGGGCGTGGCCAAAAGTTGAGCCAGTGCTCGTTAGGGGCTCCGGCGGCATCACCCCATCAAAGCGCAGCGACGCGTGTAAGCGTTCGCCATCATGGTAGCCTAAGGCGTAAGACATGCAGGGCTCAATGACGCGAATCGAGACGCCGGTCGGCAGGGTGATGTTGTCAAGGTCTTGATCACGCGGCAACTGCAGCGCGGTGTAGTTCGCCGAATACAGCACTTCCCATGGCAAGTGCGCCGAGTCGTCCCAAATCCATGCACCCCCCGCCACCGTGCCGATGTTCGGGCGCACCAGCGTATAGAGCCAGCCGCCCAGGCGGCGTTCCGGGCAGCAGAAGGAAAACCACGCGGTTTCCGTCGCCCACCACTCGCCGCCCATCTCTGCGAAGTGAAAACGGTCATCGTGCGCCGTGAATACTCGTCGCTCAGTCATACGTGGCTCCTTATGTGAAATGAGGCGGTCGGGCAAGCAGGGGGCGACGCCTTATACGAATAGGCTGGATGATAAGAGTCTCGGCGGGTTCTCTTTTCCTGACTGCAGAATTCAATCGCCTGTTGATTCGCGCCCGCAAGCTTTTCCCCTCCTCATTGCGCTTCATTCACAACAACCTTATTGGTAGAAGACATAGCGCGGATTATAAGGATCAACATAGCGGGGCGCGAAGAGCCGAACGCTGCCTGCATCCGGCAACGGAGGTGGTAACGACGATGTAAAGGTAGGGTGCAAAACGGAGGAGGGCGCTTTGGTCATTGGCGATCACATGACAGAAGTTGGCGCCAGTATCGTCGAAGAAACGGGCCTGCTTATCGCTCTTGCACCATTTGTGAATGAAGAGTTAAGAAAAGCCTGAAGTCTATTGTCCCATCAGCTTCACAGAAGGGGGTCCTATGCAGCAGTTCCACACTGAGCGTGAGCAGCGATTTATCGATCTGGCTGGGACCTTGGCCGATGAGTTTGCGCCTCGCGCCGCGCAGTATGATGAGACTGAGACCTTTCCCTATGAAAACTATGCTCGCATGCGAGAGAGCGGCTACACCATCCTGACGATTCCGGAAGAACTTGGCGGCATGGGGGCGAGTGTTTTGGAGCGCATTAAGGCGCAGGAGCGTTTGGCGCAAGGCTGTGGCGCGACCGCACTCGCCATTAACATGCACTTCAACGTTATGGGACTGGCGATTGATCTGTGGCGCAGGTTCAAAGACGCTAGGACAGAGGCGTTGCTGCGAGCGATTGTGAAAGATCGCTTGATCTGCGGCGGTTCAGCGTCCGAACCTGATAATGCTGTGCCGGTGTT
The DNA here is from genome assembly GCA_035575235.1 of Candidatus Methylomirabilota bacterium. Lineage (GTDB taxonomy): Bacteria > Desulfobacterota > Binatia > Bin18 > Bin18 > SYOC01. Next base: position 23,664 of record DATLYA010000399.1, on the reverse strand, counting down.
GCGCCCACGGGCCACCGCGAAACGCGTCGATAGCGGCTGGATTGTGAACGGACGCAAAATTTTTAGCACGCAGAGTATTGTCCTGGATCGCTATTTTACTGAAGCGTGCTGCGATAACGGCGCTGAGAAACCCACAATCATCACCTTTCTCATCCCACGGGATACGCCTGGCTTGATCATCAAAGATGACTGGCACACGATGGGCATGCGTTCGACTGCTTCCAATAGCACGGAATTGAAGGACGCCTTCGTGCCGGAGTCGTGCGTGATCCTGGAGCGACCCGTGTACACGCGTGGCGGAGTGACGAACACTTTTTTACGCGCGCCGTTTACGATTGGCTCAGTGTATATCGGCATCGCCCTCGCCGCGCGCAATTTCGTCGTGGAGTTTATGCGGGATCGTCCCCGGTTCCCCCTTAAGAAGCCAATGAGCCATCTCCCGAGCGTGTACAACAAGGTTGGAGAGATGGATATGCTCATTGAGAGCGCTCGTGCGGTGATGTGGAAAGCGGCCGCAGAAGTTGAGCAAGAAAACCCTCGCACCTGGGCGCGGAAAAGCGTCGCTGCGCGTATGGTGGCGATGGAGAATTCGGCTCGGGTTGTTGACCTCGCTTTGCGGGCTGTTGGCGGCGCTTCCTACTTTAAAAGATTGCCGTTGGAACGGTACTATCGCGATGTCCGCGCCGGTCTCTATCATCCTTTTGACAGCGATGAGACTTTAGAATTCCTCGGTAAGAGTGCATTCGGTATTTCACTGTTGGACGACGACATGATTTGGGCATGAGTACAGGGAACGGGGATCAAGGAACAGCGATCAATGAGTTTCTTTCCTGCTTCTACCGTTCCCTGATCCCTAATGCCTTATCCCTTTGCTATTTTGGTTGCGTCCCTTAGCCTGGGATGTTATAACCTGACGCGTTTGACCTGGAGCGGTACGGCTGTGTCTTTCCTTACCTGTTCAGGCGTGCTCCTGGCTGCAGACAATCTCGACAACCATTACGCTGCCCGGCTTCGTGCGGGCGCACGATGAAGAGGAGGGAACTTTGCACGCTATCACGTATGAATCCCCAAAGTCGCTCGCTCAGGCTCTGAGCCTGCTTGCCACTGCCGGCGAGAAAGCTCGGGTCTTGGCCGGAGGAACGGATCTGATTATTCAGATGCGCTCTGGGGTAAGAAAACCCGAGCAAATTGTTGACATCAAAGCCATTCCTGAACTGCAATTGATCGCCTTTAGTCCACAAGAGGGACTCCGTCTTGGCGCGGCAGTGTGCTGTGCGCGCATAACGGAAGATGCTGTCCTGAAGCAGCACTACCCCGGTTTGGTCGAGGCCGCTGCGTTGATTGGCTCAGACCAAATCCAAAGCCGGTGTTCGCTGGGTGGAAACCTCTGCAATGGCTCGCCAGCTGCGGATACGACGCCGGCGCTCATCGCTCTGGGGGCTGTCTGTGTTATTGCGAGCTCAAAAGGAACGCGCACTGTTCCAGTTGAGCAAATCGTGACCGCTCCGGGACGCACGGTGTTGCAACCTGATGAATTACTCGTGGAATTTCGTCTTCCCGCGCCGAAATCCCATTCGGCTGATTGTTATCAGCGCTTTATTCCGCGCAACGAAATGGATATTGCGGTTGTTGGCGTCGGAGCTGCAGTCACAGTAGAGGGAGGAAAGTTTACGGCTGCGCGTATCGGGCTTGGCGCTGTGGCGGCTACTCCGTTGCTGGCAAAGGAAGCCGGCGATTCACTGGTTGGGAAGCCGGTGAGTGATGAATCGATCGCCGCCGCGGCTGCCCTGGCGCAAAAGATTGCGACGCCCATCACAGATATGCGCGGCACGGCGGAGTATCGTCGGCATATGGTCGGGGTGCTCACCCGTCGTGTAGTCAAAGAGGCAGCGGAACGCGCAAGGGCAAGGTAAGCGATTAGCTAGAGGCTCTTAGCTATTAGCCAGACAGAAAAACAAAAGCTGAGAGCTAACAGCTAAAAGCTAAGAGCTCAAAAGTAAGGAAGGCAAAAGTATATGGCAGGAAAAGTCTACGTCGAAACTACCTTGAATGGCGAGTCGGTCGAGTTTCTCTGTGAGCCGCGGCAAAGTCTGCTGGAAGTGCTGCGCGATGTCCTTGGGTTCACTGGTGCGAAAGAAGGGTGCTTGACTGGAGACTGTGGCGCATGCAGCGTAATTCTGGATGGTCGTGTGGTCTGCTCATGCCTGGTGTTAGGACCTGAGGCGCAGGGCAAGACCATTGAAACTGTGGAAGGAATGGCAAAGGGAAACACGTTGCATCCATTGCAACAGAAATTCCTGGAGCATGCGGCCCTGCAGTGCGGTATTTGCACCCCAGGGTTTCTGGTGGCCGCAAAAGCACTGCTGGATAAGAATCCGAATCCGACAGAGCATGAAGTCCGCTACGCATTAGCGGGGAACCTCTGCCGGTGTACTGGATACGATAAAATCGTGCGCGCGGTGTTGGATGCCGCCGCTGTCATGCAAGGGAGGTAAACATGGAAGTGCAAGAGCACAAATTTAAAGTCATCGGCACCCGGCCAATCCGGCATGACGGAGTAGACAAGGTCACCGGTCGCGCCAAATACGGGGCCGACATTAGTCTACCAGGCATGTTGCATGGGAAGGTGTTGCGCAGTCCACATGCGCACGCGCGGATTAAATCAATCGACGCCTCTGCCGCGTTGGCGCTTCCTGGCGTGAAGGCCGTGATTACCGGAAAAGATCTGCCGGACCTCGCTGCTGGAGCGCAGCAGATGGGGGAAATGGTGATCAACCCGCGTTATCTCGCGATGAATATCATGGCAAGGGATAAAGTCCTCTACAATGGACATGCGGTTGCCGCGGTCGCCGCTACGAATCCACACATCGCCGAAGAAGCGCTCAATCTGATTAAAGTCGAATACGAAGTGCTTCCGCCCGTGCTTGACGTCCGCAGGGCTATGGAAGACGGCGCGCCGATTCTTCTTCCCGACCTGCGCACCAGCGGCACGCCAGAGAAAAGCGACAAAGAGACCAACGTCGCTAGTCAGGTGCGGTTTGCCCGTGGCGATTTAGAGGCGGGGTTCAAGGCTGCTGACGCCATTGTTGAGCGTGAATTTAAAACCTCGATGGTGCATCAAGGCTATATCGAACCGCACAACGCCGTGGCGCAGTACAATGCCGACGGCCATAGTACGATCTGGGTCAGCACGCAGGGATCATTCTCGGTCCGTGAATTGTGTGCGCATATTCTGCAAATGCCGATCGGCAGTATCAAGGTCGTGCCTGCGGAGATTGGCGGCGGTTTCGGCGGAAAAACCACTGTCTATCTTGAGCCGTTAGCGTTGCTGTTGTCAAAAGTCACCGGCAAACCGGTGAAAATGGTGATGAGCCGCACCGAAGTGCTGCGTGCGACTGGCCCAACGTCCGGCTCGTACATCCGCTGCAAAATCGGCGCGAATAAAGAAGGAAAAATTACCGCTGCGCAAATCTGGATGGCGTACGAAGCTGGCGCCTTTCCTGGCTCTCCGGTCGGCGCTGGCTGTATGACCGTGTTTGCCCCGTATGCCCTCGATAATCTACAGATCGATGGTTTTGATGTCGTCCTCAATAAGCCCAAGACCTGCGCTTATCGGGCCCCTGGTGCTACCAATGCTGCCTTTGCTGCAGAAACGGTGCTCGATGAGCTGGCGGAAAAGCTTGGGATCGATCCGCTTGAGTTCCGCCGTATCAACGGTGCGAAGGAAGGCACGGCGCAGCCTGCTGGTCCGCAGTTCCGGCGTATCGGCTATCTCGAAACCGTCGAAGCGATAAAGAACAGCGAGCATTACAAAGCCCCGTTACCGAAGGGCAATGGCCGAGTGTATGGCCGGGGAGTTGCTTCTGGCTTTTGGTTTAATGCCGGATTTCAATCAACCGCAACGGTGAGCATCAATACTGATGGGACGGCGAACGTTGTTACAGGGTCTCCGGATATTGGCGGCACCCGCGCGGCCTGTGCGATGATCGCCGCTGAAGTACTCGGCTTGAAAGCTGAAGAAGTCAACCCGGTTGTCGTTGATACGGAATCCATCGGCCATACCGATGTGACCGGCGGAAGCCGTGTGACCTTTGCGACTGGCTATGCCGTGTATGAAGCTGCCCAAGACGCGGTGAGACAGCTTAGGGAACGCGCCGCGACGTTGTGGAAAGTGAAACCTGAAGATGTAGTGTATCAGGACGGCGTGGTGTCTTGTACAGCGAACGGCAACGAATCTATGACGTTGAAGCAGCTTGCCGGACGACTCGCGCGTGCAGGCGGTCCTGTCACTGGCCGTGCGGCTGTGAACCCACGTGGTGTTGGGCCAGCGTTTGCCACGCATGTCGTGGATGTGGCTGTTGATCCCGAAACTGGCAAAGTTGATATTCTTCGTTACACGGCGGCCCAAGATGTCGGCAAAGCCGTGCATCCTGGTTATGTCGAAGGTCAGATCCAGGGCGGTGTTGCCCAGGGCGTCGGCTGGGCGCTCAATGAAGAATATTACTATGACGAGACTGGCGTGATGCGGAACTCAGGCTTCCTTGATTATCGTATGCCGACGTGCCTCGATCTTCCTATGATTGACACGATCTTGGTTGAGGTGCCGAATCCGGGTCACCCGGTTGGTATTCGCGGCGTAGGCGAGGTGCCGATCGTGCCGCCACCTGCAGCGATTGCTAATGCGATCTATCGCGCGGTTGGCGTACGTATGACTGAACTGCCTATGTCGCCGCCAAAGGTCTGTAAGGCGATTGCGGAGAAGAACGCAAAGTAGGAGAGAGAAAGGAGACAGAGAGGGAACGAAGACAGAGAGGAAATTTATTTCTCTCTGTCTCAACTCTTTGTCTCAACCTTATGGCGACAGTTGTCATCCCCGCCTTACTCCGCAAACTCACTGGCGGCAAAGACCGCACAGAGGCGCATGGCAGAACGCTCGGGGATCTCGTGAATGACCTTGAGCGTCAATTCCCTGGTTTTCGCGAGCGTGTCGTGCGTGACGGCGATCTCGATGGATCGATTGCCGTGTCAATTGACGGTGAGATTATCACTGGCGGTTTGGCCGAACCTGTGCCGGAGGACGGCGAAGTACACTTTGTGCCGGCGATCGGCGGCGGCTAAAAGGTTTTTGAGCCGCCCTCGCCGTTGTTTTTCCCCGGCTCTTTCCTCTAAAAGAGCAAAGCATGTCCCTCTAGCTCTTTTCTGGCGAGTTCTGTAGAGAAAACTACTCCAACTTGCCAAAGCGTTGCTGATACTCGGTTAATAACTGCTCCAGGCGTTCGGCGCGTTGGTGTTCTTGTTCGGCGCGTTGATGTTCTTGTTCGGCGCGTTGATGTTCTTGTTCGGCTAACTCCATTGGAGAGGGAACAATCGCGCCTTCCGGCGTCATCCACCGTAGCCAACCATTCCGCACGACCAGATATAATCCTACTGTTGGCGAAAAAATCTTTCCTGTTGCATCTGGCTGCACTTCTATATAGTGAGGATGTGGCCCGTGCAGATGATACCCGATAAATTCTTGGGAGAACGGGTCATACAAATAATACTCCCCCGTGTGGAATACGCGCTCATAGAGGGTCTTTTTCTCGCCTTTATCAACCTCACGGGTGCTATCTGAAAGCAGTTCGATAATGACATCGGGAAAACGCATCCCCTCTTGCCACACCACCCAGCTTTTCCGCTCTCGATTGTCCACATCGAGTACGAGGAAGAAATCCGGCCCGCGGAACTTTTTGCGATTCCGGGGGTCGTAGTGGAGAAACATATTGCCGCCTACATAGTAATTGCGCCGCTCCGCCCAATACACCTGCAAGGACTGAATAAGCACCTCCATCTGTTCTCGGTGGCGAGCGGTTTCCATAGGTTCTCCATCGTCGCATGGCAAGTCGTCTTCCGTTGGGAGGGAGGCGATGCTTGCCAGGATGTCTGGCTCAGTGATTGGTTCCGTAAAAGACGGCGTTTCTTCTAGCAGGCTCATATTCTTCTCCTTGGAACTGAACCGTCTACACTTATCCGTTCTGATACAGAAAACAAAAGAGCCAAGAGGTTTCCCTTCCCGGCTCTTCGTTTTTGTTCTCTAGGGCTACGTCCGTGCGCCCTCACGGCTCACTACAGGTGCCCCTAATCGAGATTCATCCGGTACAGCTTTACTGCATTCTCGAAGACGATCTTCTGCGTTACGTCTTCAGGCACGCCGGCGAAGTCTTTCGCAATCCACTGGCGGGATTCCGGCCAGGTAGAGTCGGTATGGGGAAAGTCGGACGCCCACATGTAGTTATTCTCGCCAAAGATCTTATAGGTTGCCGGGCCAATCGGGTCATCCTGGAATGTCGCCCACATCTGCCGGCGCACATATTCGCTCGGTTTCATCGGCAACGGTTCTTTTTCCATGGCGCTGAACTTCTCGTATGCATGATCCATGCGGTACATGAAGTGTGGGAACCAGCCGGTATCGTTTTCAGCCGAGACAATCATGAGTGTGGGGAAGCGTTCGAGCACGCCGCTAAAAATAATAGTGGAGAGTGACCGCTGCACCTCGTGGATGAGATTCATGTAACCCGTGCTGATCTGGTCAAAGGAAATCTGGCTCTCTTTTCCCTTGCCAGTGATGACATGGAGGGACAATGGCATCTGTAATTCTGCTGCGGCTTGCCAGAATTTATCGTAAATCCGGCTGCTGTATGGTTGGTCCGCCGGCGGCGAACCCCAGATCATCGCGCCGCGCATGCCCTTCTTATGGGTGCGTTCTAACTCTTTGACTCCTTCGTCAATGTCTGCGAGTGAGATAAGGCTGATGCCATACAGGCGTTTCGGGTTGTTTGAACAGAACTCCGCCACCCAATCATTGTACGCCGCAAAACAAGCCCGCTGCAGCTCGGCGTCTTCTAATCCGAACAGCGGCATCCCGAGGGTGGTGTAAAGCACTTCGGCCTCGACGCCATCGATATCCTGGTCCTTGATACGCTCGACAGGATCCCAGCCGCTGGGACGGGCCGCCTCATAGCCTTTGGTAAGATGATCTTTGAGCTCCTCACCCGACCGGCCAGCGCCGAAACCTCCCGCTACTGGAAACGGATTAAGCCCTTCGGCCACGAAGATGTACCCTGGCTTCTTGGGGTTTTGCACAACTTTGGGTGCTCGGTCTCTAAATTTTTTATCGAGCCGGGTCTGCCACAAATCAGCTGGCTCCATCATATGGGAGTCCGCCGACACGACGCGAAGATTTGCCATAAAAGGCCCTCCTTGGAGAATACAAAAATAGCTGCTGCCTGGCGGCAACCTGTCTCTGTGACCTCAGGACACGTCGCCGTGGCGGCTTCTTCAGGTCTGACATAGGCCCTGGATCATGTCAAGTGACCGCTGAGCGAGCGTTCATTTTCTGAACGCGTTGCTGTCGCCGCACCGACTGCAACACGCGAAAGAAGATGTTTTCGTAAGCGCCAGCGTCTGAGGAGCCTCCACGATTAGTCGGCGGGATAACGCTATTGCTACGAGGCCCGTCAGAGGATGGGCATAAACGGCTGGGCCCGCTTTTGTTGCGGTCGTCACCGTTTGTTCACTGTTAGTGAAAATTGGCGGTGGTCGGGAGTTGCTACCCTTTAGGAAGTTTGTCCTTTTTCTAAGGCCTGGTCACTTCTCACCTCAGGTTGCTGCTGTGGCTGATTATGAGTCGCGGCGGCGATCGCCTCCCGGACACCAAAACGTCCGCTGGCGCAGAGGGTCAGAATTGAATCGGTTAACGAGCGTTTGCTTGCCTTGGGTTTCGCAGATGTATGAGTGCGCATGAACATTCCTCTCTCTCCGCAACCTGGGCCTGTCTCCTCATCCTGAGAGAGTTATCGACAGAAAGCCGAATTGCTACGCCTTCTGTATGAGCCTGACGGTGGGATGGAGTCTCGTACATGTAGAGAACGGTGTTAAGAGTTATCGTCCCTGAAATCGCGGCGTACGTTTCTCCAGAAACGCCGCGACCGCTTCTTTATGGTCTTGAGTTTTAAACAGGTAATCGAGGCCAAAAGTTTCGGTTTGCACCGCCGCGTCGAAATCAGTCTCCGCCCCTTGGTGCAACGCGCGTTTGGAGACAGCGAGCGCTAGAGGCGGCAGGGCGGCGATCTGACCGGCCATGTCTCGCGCCGCCGCCATCAACCCTTCACCAGGAACAACTTGATTCACCAACCCGATGTCCAATGCCTCTTTCGCTTTGACAATGCGGGCAGTGTAAGTCAGTTCCAGCGCCTTCGCAAGACCAATCAGGCGCGGGAGCATGAAGGTGGAACCGAGCTCTGGCAGTAAACCCATGCGAGCGAAAATAGCGCCCATAGAAGCTTCTTCCGCGATGAGGCGAATGTCCTGCAGAAGCGTCAACGTCAAGCCAATGCCGACCGCCGGGCCGTTGATGGCGGCAATGGTGGGCTTGGGACAATTGTACAAAGCATAGTGCAAACCAGAGCGCGGGTGCACGATCTGCGGCGCCTGCGGCGTTTCCTTTTTTTCCTGGTCAGTGATCTGTTTCTGGAACACCGCGCCGACATCGGCGCCAGAGCAGAACCCACGGCCCGCGCCGGTCATAATGATCACCCGCACGTTGTCGTCTTTACCGAGCGTGGTATAAGCGTGCGTTAATTCGTCGCCCATCCGTGTGGTATAGGCGTTCAATTTTTGCGGACGGTTCAGCGTCACCGTAGCGATGTAGTCTTGCACTTCAACAAGGATATCCTGGTACTCCATGGCGGCTCCTGCGTGCTGGATCCGGGGTTAAAAGATAGCGTATACACTGTGCGGAAAAAATCTAGCGCCTGGTTTCCAGGGACTTGCACGTGGAGGCGCCTGCCGGGACAATGCACGAGAATCATGAAGACGAAGCCGTGTTTGCTTATACTGCTGGGGATGGCGATGTTCTGCTGCACAACGCCTGTCCAAGGCTGGGGACAATATGAGGTTGAGCAGCGCAGTCCGCTCTGGCTGCGGGGGCTGCTTGACGTGCGTATCGCGCGAGGAGGGCGCGCGCCGGCATGGATGGATGATGGACCTGGAAAGAATCGCTACGGAGGCCGCGCGACCTCCCAGGGGGTCGCGCGCGTCACGCGGATGGCGTTGTCACATCTGGCAGTTGAATTTGGCGCTGCCTTACCGTGGAGCATCGAAGCACGAGCGCAGATCAATTGGGAGACCGATATCGATAATGATGACCGGCCGCTCTTGATCGAGGCGTTGCTGCGCAAAGAGTGGGGAACATGGGGCCAAGGCTGGGGGCTGCAGGTTGGCGTGATGAATCCTCCGCTGTCGTTGGAGCATTCTGGCCCGGCAGTAACGCCGCTGTACACCCTTACGCCCTCGGCGCTCAGCACATGGGTGTGGGAGGAAGGAAGAGTCGTGGGGGCCGCTGTGGACTGGTGGCGTGCGGCGTCGAATGGTCTACGGGTGAACCTGTTGCTGGGAAGCGGATTTGGTCCAGATCAAATGGGACGCCTCCTGGCATTGCGCGGGTGGACGCTCAGCGATGGGCTGGCTGGCGTGAATAGCGATGCGCCGCTGCCGAGGAAGAAAGAAAAAATATCGGTGTTTGACGAGCGAGACCGGCGCCCGTCGTTGTATTCATTAATCACTGTTAGTGATGAACAAGAAACATGCGCCCTGCGGCTGGGGTACTTCGATACTTTGGGCAACCAAAGGAGGGAGGGAGTGTGGGAGACTCGTTTCGGGACGGCGGGAATGATTTTACGTCCATTCGGACGGCTGGAGTTCCTCGTGCAGTATATGGAAGGCGCGGCGCTCGTACGAGGGAGCGCCAATGATACCGGATTTAGCGGCTTTTATACGCTTGCCTCGCTTGGGTATCGCACCCATCGGATCAGCGTGCGCTATGATGTCTTTCGCACGATGGATCTGGACGGCGCTCCTTTTACCCGTGAACGAGGGGATGGGATAACGATAGCGTATCTCTTTGAGTTTGGCCTGCATCAGCGCATCGGGTTTGAATACATTTTTCTCCAGAGTCGCCGCCCACTGCTGTTTCGCGGCGATCCATCCGACAGCGGGTGGCAATTGAGTTACCGGTTCCGGTATTAACAAGCGAGAAAAGGGCATGATAAGTCGCCGTTTATTGTCCCTCACGGTGTTTCTTGGGACAAGCTCCTGGCAGGCTCCCTCCGGCAAGGGGAGCGCGCGTCTTTCTGGCGTGGTCTTCTTTTTTGCGCTGCTCCAGGTGGTGTCTGTCCGCCTCGCGCCGGGTTGTTGTGGCGGCGAGATCACTGGACGTGTGATTGACGCCACAGGGACTGGCGTGGCCCAGGCTGTCGTCTTTGTTCAGACATTGCCTGCCGGCGTCACGCCGCCGCAGGGTGTTTCCACCGCCGAAATGGATCAAATTCATAAAGAATTCGCGCCGTCTGTGTTGCCGATCGCGGTAGGAACGGAAGTGCGCTTTCCTAATCGCGACCAGATTCATCATCATGTCTATTCCTTCTCTCGCACAAAGAGTTTTGAATTGCCGTTGTATAAAGGTGAAGATGCGCCGCCAGTGTTGTTCGATAAACCCGGCGTGGTGAAGATCGGATGCAACATTCATGACTGGATGTCCGCGATTATCTTCGTTGCGCCAACGCCCTATTTTGCACTCTCGGACGAGTCTGGAAAGTTTGTCTTGCCCAACCTTCCGCCTGGGAATTACACTCTGGCCGCCTGGCATGAGCTGAGCCAAGTTAAAGTCGAGGACACGGCCCAATCAGTGCAAGTTGGCGCGCAGGCGCCAGAAGTGGCGTTCTCGCTGACTCTTGCTGAGCGGCGTGCTGGGCCTGTCTCTCGCAAGGGAGGCGGGTATTGAAACAGTGGTGGGTGCGCAGCCGTCTGCGCACGAAGATCTTTCTCGCCTTTTCCGCGTTGATCTTTGCTGTCCTTCTCTTGACGCTGGGATTTATTCAACTCATTGTGAGTCGTCAAACTCAGGGCGCGTTACGCCGGGCGCTGTTGACTACCGGGCAGGTCTTTCAGCGGCTGGTGAAGGAACGCGCGGAGCGTTTGTTGACCAATGCCACCTTGCTTGCCGACGATTTCGCGCTCAAGCGGGTGCTGGCGACGTATGATCCAACGACCCTGATGTCAGCGGCCGTCAACTATCAACAACGTATTGGCGTTGATGTGCTGTGGATGACGGATGAAAAAGGCGTCCTGTTGGCGGATGCGCGTGGACAACAGTACAGTGGAAGACCCCTGGTAGACTTTTCTCCGTTAAAAGAAGCGCTCGCTGAGGGAATGTCGGCTTCCACCATTGCCGTGGTCGATGACGGCGTGTTTCAGCTTATCGCCGTCCCCGTATTGGGACCGGATATCATTGGTTTTTTACTGCTCGGGAAAAGCATCAATGATGTGTTTGCCGCTCAACTTGAAAAGGATACCGGATCACATGTATCGTTTCTGACGCCGACTCAGCTCTTTGCCTCATCGTTGCCGCCCTTACCACGCGCCAGTCTGGCGGAGGCTGGCGTTCTTGCGCCAACCATGCTGCAGCAACACGCGAATCAAGAGCCGTTCCTGCTGCGTCTGGCAGGCGAACGCTTTTTGTCGCTGATCGTGACGATTGACGCTCATCCGTCTTTTCCTCTCTACGCCCTCGTACAAGGGTCCTACGATACAGCCTTTGCGCCGTTTTACGTGTTGCGGCGTCGGATTATGATGATTGGCGCGGGCGCGCTGGTGATTGCCCTTTTAAGCGGCATTGGTCTCGCGGGAGGCGTTACGGCCCCCGTCCAAGCGCTGGTTACGGGTATGGAAGAAGTACTCAAGGGCAATCTGAAATATCGGTCAAGAATGCAGCGGGAGGATGAAATCGGCTTCCTGGCGCGTTCCTTCAACGCGATGGTCAGCGGACTGGAGGAACGTGAAAAAATTCGCGACCTGATGAATAAGGTCGTGTCTCCTGAAATTGCCCATGAGCTGCTGCAGCGCGGGGTGACGCTGGGAGGCGAGCTGAGGGAAGTCTCCGTTTTATTCGCCGACATTCGCGGATTTACTTCGTTGTCCGAGCGTCTGCCGCCAGAGGAATTATTACATTTACTCAATGCCTATTTTGGCTGCATGAGCCGCGTGATAGAAGCCGAGAAGGGCGTCATCGATAAATATATCGGTGACGAGGTGATGGCGATCTTTGGCGCGCCATTATCACAAGCTGACCATGCTCTACACGCCGTGGCGGCGGCGATGAGGATGCTGCAGGAATTGGCGCGGTTCAACACTGAGCAGCAAGCGCTCTTATCCTCAAACCCGCTCCGTATCGGCATTGGCGTCGCTTCCGGGCTGGCGGTGGCGGGCAATGTCGGCTCGCCACAACGGCTAAACTACACTGTACTTGGAGACACAGTGAACATTGCTTCCCGCTTGCAAGGACTAACGAAAGAATACCAGGTTCCACTCATTATGAGCGGCGCGACCTATAGGCAGGTAGCGGCAATGTACCCATGCCGTCTCCTCGGAAAAGCGGCTGTTCGTGGGCGTAAGAGGGAGACGGAGTTGTATACGATTGAACTGGAGGAGCTAGGCGGCGCTTGAGGGTATGGAGAAGCGCCTGATGAATCGGCCCTTTGTTGTTAGAGAGTGTTCCTCCATCATGGATCTGGCGCCTGTTGCACAAGCGCTTACTCGAGCGGCAAAGTAAGAGGACGCCTGAAACCGTGCGCAGCGTCGTAATTGTCAAACCACGCGCTAGGTTGGTCCTCTTACCGATCCGCCGCGCCCTACAACCTCCATCAAGCCGCGGTTTTTAGCAGGTGCGGCAGGTGTCGACGAACCTGACTCAGCATTTCCTCATCAGAGATTGAGGTCGTACGCTCTTGCCGGTACTGCGCGTCCACCCACTCGGTGATCGCTCTGACCGCTTCTGACTTTTTATCTATCCGTTGTAAAGGAGGAAGATTGAAATAGCTATTGTCCACCACGCTACCCCTGCTGTGCCGGAGGTCTTGTCGACGGCGACACGCGGCGGACGGCCAAGAATTTTCGCCGTATCGAAGATATTGTAAATTTCTTCGTCTTTAAGCAGGCCATCGGCATGGCTGCCGGCGCGAGTCACGTTGAAGTCGCGCCCGACGAAGGGATAGTTCGGTGGAATACGATAGCCAATCTCATGCTCGAAGTAATGCGCGATCTCAGTAATGACAGAAGTGTCCATGCCATTGGCGTCGCCTGTGAGCGAGATGTAATCCATCACCAGCCCTTCTAGCGGCGGATTTCCCGTGCGCTCGCCGTACCCGAGTAAGGCGCCGTTGGCGTACATACACCCGTAGAGCCAGGCTGTCGTTGCATTGACTAACACTTTGTGAAAATCATTATGCCCGTGCCATTCCAGACATGCGGAGGGAACCCCGCATTCACGTCGTAATCCGTAGATTAACTTAGGCACGCTGCGCGGCAGCGCAGCGCCTGGGAACGGCACGCCAAAGCCCATCGTGTCACAGACACGGATCTTAATGGGAACGCCGCTCTCCTCCCGCAATCGCATGAGTTCCGAGACAAATGGCACAACAAAGCCGTAGAAGTCCGCTCGCGTGGCGTCTTCAAGGTGGCAACGAATGCGAATCCCCGCGTCCAGCGCGGTTTTGACGACGCTAAGATAGTCCTCGTAGGCTTGCCGACGGGTTTTCTTCAGCTTGAGGAAAATATGATAGTCCGAACATGAAGTCAGGATGCCGGTTTCCCGTAATCCCATCGCTTTGACTAACTGAAAGTCCGATGGAACCGCGCGAATCCAGCCGGTGACCTCGGGGAATTGATAGCCTAAGGCCAGACATTGTTCGACGGCTTCCCGGTCAACGTCAGCATACAGAAAGAACTCTGCTTGCCGTATTATCCCGTTAGGTCCGCCAAGACGATGGAGCATTTGATACAGCGTAACAATTTGCCGCACGGTATAAGGCGGCCGCGCCTGCTGACCGTCACGAAAAGTTGTATCGGTGATATAGAATTCCGGAGCCGGGTCTACCTCCTCGCTCACGCCATCAAAGACAATTTTCGGTACGGCGTCGTACGGAAAAATATCCCGTAAGAGATTTGCTTCGGCTACGTCTTGCAGGAAGTCGGCGCTCCAGGACAGGCGCGGACCGTGATCGCCCGTCGTCTCAAGCGGGGAGAGCACCTTCCGGGATTTGGTCATCAATTATATCCAGACGGAGATCTGCGCGGGAAAATGTTGCTGGATCTCACACGTCAATTCTACCCGGAAGCGCCGGCTGTGGCGCTTGGTGATGCGCTCGTGACGCACGTTCGGCAAGCGATTGGCCAGCACCCGACGATAGATTTTGCCCTCGCCATACTCACCAACGCCCTGCAACAGCCGCCGGGGGCGGCATTGGCGCTGTTTGCGCTAGGCCGGACGATCGGCTGGATTGGCCATGCGATCGAACAGTATCAACTGAATCAACTGATCCGGCCCAGAGCGAGATATACAGGACCGGCGCCGCTTCTGAACGAGCGCTAACTCCCTTTTAGCTCCACTTCCCCACGCGCGTGGGGGCCGTCAACGCCTGCGCCAACCGGCGCAAAAATTCAGCGCGGGTGACTTCGTAACCGCCAAGACTTTGAAGGTGCGGATTGGCGATCTGACAGTCAATGATGGTGAAATTCCACTGCGTGAGCCGCCGGGCAAGGACGGCGAACGCGGCCTTCGAGGCGTTTGTGACCCGTTTGAACATCGACTCGCCGAAGAAGGCCGAGCCGAGACTGACTCCATAGATGCCGCCTGCCAGCTCACCGTCGCTCCACGCCTCCGTGGAGTGCGCAAACCCGGCTTCGTGCAACGCACAGTAGGCGCTTATCATATCTTCCGTGATCCACGTCCCTTTCCCCTCATCGAGGCGGGTTGCGGCGCACGCGCGTATGACTGCGGGAAACGCCTGATCAAAAGTGACCGTAAACCGTCCTTGCCGCAAGAGCCGCCGCAGGCTGTGTGACTCATGAAACTCGGCAGGCGCCATGATGCACCGTCGCGGCGGACTCCACCACAGAATCGGATACCCTTCTTCATACCAGGGAAAGATGCCGAGGCGATAGGCGAGCAACAATCGCTCGAGGCGCAAGTCGCCGCCTATCGCCAGGAGCCCGTCGGGGTTTGCTCGTCTTGGGTCGGGAAAGAGCAGGTCGTTGGTGAGCTGGTAGACTGCCATTACACACGCTAGCGCGCGGCGTATCACGCGTCGTTTTGGCCTTTCGCCTTGTCTTCCTTTGCTTTGAGTTGGGCTTCATTTTCTCTAATAAACGTACGGATGTCATCCGCCATGTCGAGCAACTTTTGCCATTGTTCCTTGTAGAGCGTTACCGGGAACCGGCCTAACCCATACACCGACACAGCGCCTTTTTCGCTGACCTTTATGGAAAGCCCTCTGGCTGACCGAGCTTTCAGCGCGGCGTTTTCCGCACGCAATCGTTCGAGTTCTTGTAGGACTGCATCGTCCGCCATAACTATCCTCCTTTAGTGCGTCCAATTGTAGACAACTTCATGAGCCGCTTCCGCCAGCGCTACGACTCGTTGGTCAAACACGGCTAGGCGCTCGTCTTGCAACTGTCCATTTTTATACAACACAAAGAGTTGCATGACGACGATAGCGGTTTTCCATAAGGCGAACGTTTCGTAGAACGGAATTGCCTCGACATTGCGGCCGCTCTGAGTTGCGTAACGGTGCACGAGTTCCGCACGGGTGTAAAATCCTGGCAGGGTAGTCGGCGCCTGCGCTAAGGATTGACGTCCTGGAGTATCATCAGCCTGAGTCCAATAATTGAGGAGCAGACCAAGGTCGACAAGAGGGTCTCCCACAGTACATTGGTCCCAATCAAAGAGCGCGACGATGTGGGCTATGTCACGAGGATCCACCATGATGTTATCGAGCTTATAGTCATTGTGCAGTAAAGTCGGCGCTTGCGAGCGGGGAAGATGCGTCAGTAACCAGTGTCCGACTTCATCAAGCAGCGGCATGGGAAACATTTGCGCCCGCGCCCAGCGCTTCAACCAGTTCGTCACCTGCCGTTCGATAAAACCTTCCGGTTTTCCCAAAGTTGCAAGACCTATGGCTTGGCAGTCAATCGCGTGTAGTTCCACCAGGGTATCAACAAGCGCTGCGCTCACGCGCCGATAGAGATCGGGACGGTTCCAGTACGCAGGCGGCATGTCTTTGTGAATCACTAACCCGTGGCGGCGTTCCATGACAAAAAATGGCGCTCCCAGAACATTGACATCGTCGCAGAACAAATAGGGACGACTGGCGGGGGGAAACACGCGCCAGAGGGCGGACAGCACACGGTATTCTCGCGCCATATCATAGGCGCCGGCGGCGACTGGTCCACTTGGTGGACGGCGAAGAACATATTCATGCTCTCCAAAGCGAACCAGATACGTCAAATTCGCATGCCCGCCGGCAAATTGGACGATTTCCAGCGGTCCTTCGGTCTGCGGCAGTTTGCCGCGCAGAAAGCGGCTGACGACCTCGTGATCCAAGGTCGCCTCCGGGCGCACAGGTACGGTTTCTGGTTCTGTCCATCCCGGTGGAGTATGGCCTATCATGTATGGCTCCTTGTTGGACGTGCTGTTTATCACGAGGCGCAACGGGCAGGCAATGACGGAAGACGTGAGACGGAGAGGCGGAACAAGGGAAGAAACAAAAATGGGGGAGAGGAAAAGACCTTTGTGCCTTCATCGTTGCTTCTTCCCCGTTTTGCCTTCATTACTTGACATTTTTCATTCTTTGTGGGGGTGTTGACTGTTGCAGAGGGCAATCTTACTACTAGGAATAATTCTCATTAAGGAGGATCTGATATGGCAAAAGCCCTGAGCGGTACAAAGACGCATGAGAACCTGAAACACGCCTTTGCCGGCGAGTCGCAAGCGAATCGTCGGTATCTCTATTTCGCACGCCGGGCGGATATCGAGGGATATCCCGATATTGGCGGACTCTTCCGTGATACCTCCGAAGCGGAGACCGGGCATGCCTTTGGACACCTGGATTTTCTCAAAGAAGTTGGCGATCCGGCGACCGGCCAGCCTATCGGCGACACCGCAAAGAATCTAAAGGCCGCTGTAGCAGGCGAGACCTATGAGTACACCGAGATGTATCCTGGATTCGCGAAGACGGCACGGGAAGAAGGGTTTGATGAGATCGCGGAATGGTTTGAAACGCTGGCGCGCGCCGAGAAGTCGCACGCTGGCCGCTTCACCCAGGGACTCAATGCTTTGCAAGGATAAGGCCATTGGCGCTGCTGAGGCAGCTGACGCACAATGAACAGTGGACGCAAGCATGTCGCGCCCACTGCGGTTCGTTGACGAATCTCCCGCCGTTTTTACAAAGCTGCTGACGCTCTACGTGGCGGCTGCGACGAAAACGGCGGCTTGGCTTTTGTGAAACGTTCAGGCTTTTTCGGCGCTTGTCGTCATTGTCCAATGAATTCCTCGGCCTCAGGTTGCTACGGCGTGACGTCCGTCGCATGCCGCCGCAAGAGAAGATGCCATGAAAAAAGTGACCTTAGATGAAATTATGGGTCTGGAGCGGTATGAACGCGTTCGAGAGGAGTTCCGCCGCCGTATTATCGCGCTGAAAAAAAATCGGCGCGTGCCGGTGGGCGATCGCATCACCTTTGTGTTTGAGAACCACGACACCGTGCTCTTTCAAATTCAAGAAATGTTGCGCACAGAGCGTATTACCGATTTAGATAAAGTGCGATTCGAAGTTGAGGTGTATAATGAACTTGTACCGGAGGAAGGGGAGCTCTCCGCCACGATGCTGATTGAAATTACGGAGCAAGAACAAATCCGTCCTGAACTGGTCCGCTTAATCGGCATCGACAAATCCGTGTCTCTGCATGTTGGCGATAGGTATGCTATTCCAGGGGTCTTTGAGGCTGGCCGCAGCAAGGAGGACAATATCAGCGCGGTGCAATATGTAAGATTTTCACTGCCGCTGGACGCGCGGGTAGCGTTTCGGGACGAGCAGCAGCCAGTCTGGCTTGTGATTGATCATCCCAATTATCAAGCGCAGACAATCCTCACCCCGGAAGTGCGCCGCTCTTTGGCAGTGGAACTGTAAAGAGACGCGCTGTTGCGTGAGGCGACGTTATGGCTGGTGAAGTGCAAAAACGGGTTACTCGACAACTTGCTGCAGTGTACGAAGCCCTGCAAGGAGATCTTTCGCATCCGAGCGCGGAAGAGATCTACCAGCGGGTGCGACGCACGCTTCCGCACATCAGTCTCGGCACGGTGTACCGCAACCTGCAGCGGTTAGTAGAGGAAGGAAAAGTGCGCTTGCTCCTCCTCGATGAGCGTGTGGCCCGGTATGACGCTATGACGGCCGAGCATGACCACTTCATCTGCCAGCAGTGTGGCTGCGTGATTGATATCCTGCTAGCGCGTGAGCGCCAGATGAATTTGACGCCTTTACTGGAGCAAGGTTTTACCGTCGCCTCGCATAGTCTGGCTGTCCACGGGCTGTGCCGGCAGTGCCGCGGGCGGCGACCGAAAAAATCCCGCGCCCAAACACCACAACATAATGAACGCCGCAGTTGTGGAGCAAGAGGCGTTCGGTCTTGAGAAAGGAGGAAAAAGATCATGGGATGCGGACCATAACCTGATGTGATATTGGGGGCGGAGGAAAGTAGGCGTTTACACACAACTGTCACTTTCTGGAGGAGGAGGCGTATCGTGGATATTAATGATCTGCTGCAGGCGTTGTTCCGTTGGATTCATTTTATTGCCGGGATCACGTGGATTGGCATGCTGTATTTCTTCAATTTGATTAACGCGCATGTGACCGCCGCGTTACAACCCGCCACCAGGAGGGAAGTCGTTCCCCAGTTGATGCCACGCGCGTTGTGGTGGTTCCGCTGGGGAGCCATGGTTACCTTCATTACTGGTTTATTGCTCATCATCTGGAAATACTTTCTGTTGGGCAGCGGCTTCACTGGCGACGCGGGGCTCTTTGGGTCGGATGCCGGGTTATGGATTTCGATGGGCGCGTTGTTTGGCATAATCATGTGGTTCAACGTCTGGTTCATTATCTGGCCTGCGCAACAGAAACTCATTACCTGGACCAAGGAAGGGCAGACTCCACCCGAGCAACCAGCGACGGCAAAACGGGCGCTCTATGCATCCCGGACCAATGTGTTTCTTTCAGTGCCTATGCTGTTCGGTATGTTGGCAGGAGCCGGACATTATCCGTCTATCGCCTTCATGCCCTGGTTTATTGTGGTGATCGTACTGGGCGCTGGGCTCGCGTACTACATGATCTTTAGCTTCTCACCGACGGTGGCGAGGACGTGGCCATAGCAGAGCTGTTAGCTGTTAGCTTTTGTATTCTTGCTGGTTACTAGCTAACAGCTAATGGCTAATAGCCCTGCTCAGCTTGCCTTAAACGTAAATGAAATTTCCTTCGTCTCTTTTGCCCCGACAGTGACTTTTTGCGACTGCGCGCCGAATCGTTCGTGCCACGTCTCGATGGTGTAGTCGCCCGGAGGAATATCGTTCAACGTGAACCGACCGTCCGCCCCACTAAGCGCAAAATAGGGATGATCAAACACGCCCAGATACGCGCGCATCCAGGGATGAATGTCGCATTTGATTTCGATCATGGTCTCGGGCTTGGGAATAGTCACTGTGCGCGATGCGCCTTTGACGCCGAGGCTAAAATTCCACGCCGAAGAATTTTTCGGCGCGCCGTGCACATTATGCGCCAGAGGGTCGCTGTTAAGCATCCGTATCGGTTGATCCGTCTGGGCTCCGAGCACGCGGGGGATGAACACGCAACCTTTTTGGTCAAGCACGGCGGGTGTGGGCGGTACGGCGAAGACGCGGTCCCCCAGGCCGTCTTTCACGTACACCATAGCATTCTGTAGCTTGCCGTCATTGACGAGCACGTCGCCCGCTTTGGGATTGCCTTCTGGGTGCTGGGCGGCGCATTCTGACCAGCCGCTGAGTTGCATAACTGCCTGTTCGGGTACGGGACCTTCGAACCGCACCACGCCGACAATAGTTCCTGTCGTTGAGAGATCGAGTGGGGTTGGCTGCCGGGCTGATTTTCCCGAGTCGCCCCCGCCACAGGCGGAGCACGATATGATACAGACGCCGACGAATATGGGGAGCAAAGAACTCCGCACCATCTTTTCTCTCCTCTTCCTCTGATTAAAAATGTGACGGCTCATTTTGCTGACGATCGGACGGCTCAAGCTGAATCGTTGTGTGATCGATGCCGTAACGCTGCTGGATCGTCTGCTCAAGGGCGTCGAGTAATGCGTGATGATCTGATGCGCCATTGACGACTACATGCGCGGTCAGAGTGAAGAGCCCGGAGGTGAGGGTCCAGACATGTAAATCATGCACGCGCGCAACGCCAGGAACAGCTTCGAGGGTAGTTTGGATCTCCACAAGATCGAGATGTCGCGGGGTCGCCTGCATGAGAATATCGACAGATTCACGCACGAGATCAAAAGAACTAATGAGGACGAGCACGCCGATAAAAATACTGATCACCGGGTCGAGCCAGTTTTTGCCAGTCCAGACAATGAGAACGCCGGCGATAATAGTTCCCACTGACCCCAAGGCGTCGCTTAACACGTGGAGAAATACTCCATGGACGTTGAGATTTGTGTGATGCGAGTCATGCAGCAGCCACGCAGTGAGCAGATTCACAAGCAACCCTATGCTGGCGATCACGAGCATGCCCTGTCCGTGCACTTCAGGCGGTGTGGAGAAACGATAGTACGCCTCCCGGAAGATCACGCCAGCAACGAGCCATAGCGCCAGCCCATTCAGAAAGGCAGCCAGGATTTCTGCGCGATAATACCCAAATGTTTTCTGTGAGGTGACAGGCAGCATGGCGATATAGGCGGCGAAGAGTGAGAGACCCATGGCCGAGACATCGGAAAGCATGTGCCCTGCATCGGATAGCAACGCAAGGCTATGTGTCAACAACCCACCCACGAACTCAACAACACAATAGCCGCCTGTTAATATGAGCGCGAGTCTCAATCGTCGGTGGTTGTGATTCTGGTCATGGGCATGGGACATGGAAATCTCTTCCTGCAGGCTGCTCGACTCATCAATAGAAGCGTAGATCAGAGGAGATCTACCGACCTTTCCTTCTCTCGCCATTGCATCAGACGCGCCGTCACTTTATAGATCCACTGTAGCAAATCCCACAAGGGACCGGCCATAGACCTGGACCAACAATTATGAAGGAAGCACGAGGGAAGAACGCCATGAGACAAATCATCTATGCCATGCAGTTTACGGGACGCGCCGCACCGGTGAGTGGATCCTCTACGATGCTTAAAGCCACGACGACTGCGGCGAGTTGCAACCTTACTACAGTGGTGGGACCGGAAGGAGTGAACGGGGTCTTACAGCCGACCGCGGGAGGCGACGCATTTTTTGAGTCGGAGGTGACCATTACCGGGGAGACTTCTTTTCAGGAGGCCGGCTCCATTCGCTTTGGTGAGGGTCATCACCGGCTGCGCTTCAGTACAGTGGAACAGGGCTATCTTGGACCCAGCGCCAATCCGCCGCTCAAGCATGGTTCAGTCCTGTGGAAGGTAGAAGGAGGAGAAGGGCAGTTTGCCGAAGCCAGCGGCTTGATTACGTCGAATTTCACCATTAGCGAGGCTGGTGAAGTGACGGACCACCACTTTGGCGTTATCTTTGTGAAATGATACATTTCACCTGTGGGCCTCGGCCCCCGGCGACAGAGGCTTGGGACCCCACGCCTGCATCTTTTTCGGCTTCAGGACAATCAAGACGCGATTTTGTTTTTTGAGCTGTTCGAGATACGGATCGCCTTCTTCCTTGCCATAGTATTTGTAGACAATCTTGCTTGTCATCTCCCAGATGTTGTTCTCTCTGATCTCGGCTTTCCCTGAAGCGAGAACGCAGTGATGGTCGAGGACGTCATCAACGATGACGCTAATGCGTGGATCTCGTTTGATGTTCCGATATTTAATGGTTTCTTTTGTAACGGTGAAATAAAACGCCGACCCGTCCCAATAAAAGATGACGGGCGTCAACTGTGGATCGCCTTTGGTATTGAGCGTGGCGATGGCGGCGTTACGCCGTTCAGCGAGGAAGGCTTCTGTTTGCTCTTTGGTGAAGGGTTGAATGCCGCCAAGCCGTTTCCGCTGCGCGGGTTTGGCTGTCTCCTCCGCCAGAACCATGAGTGGCCAAAGGAAGGCGACAGTCAACATACTATAGAGAAACACACTCCACAGCTGATGAACAGCTCTCTGTTCGTAGAGCATGGGGATTTTCCTTCTCCAGCAATGCGCAAAGGCTTTTATGATATTCCTTATCACTTAACCCTCACCCAGTCTCTCTTCCTGGCAGGGAAAGGGCAGTCCAAGCAGAGTGAAGGGAGTGTCCGCAGGAAACCGAACTGAACGCTACTCTACGTGCTTTTTAGCGGGCTCGTGCGGGAGAGTGCAAGGCCAGATCAGTGCGCCCACGGCGGAAGACCGCTGAGAGAAACGCCAAATACTGGCAGACCAAGGAGATAAATCAGCCCAGCAAGTACGGCAGCGCCAATAAGGTCGAGCCCAATTCCTGCTTTCACCATTTGTGGAATGGTGACATGGCCGGTGGCGAAGACAATGGCGTTTGGTCCGGTGGCTGAGGGCAACATGAAATTACACACGGAGGCGGCAAAGGTGGCTGGGACCATAAGCAGCAGCGGATCAATCTGCATGGCTTGCGCTGTCGCTGCTAACACTGGCATCAGTAGAGTGACGGTTGCCGTGTTACTGGCGAATTCAGTAATCCATGCAGTAAGCAGCGTGACCAGAAAAATGCCGCTGAAAGGGGAAAGAGCGCCCACCAGAGAGAGCCGGGAACCCAGCCATGTCGCCAGCCCTGATTTTTCCACGCCCGCAGCCAGAGCAAGTCCTCCGCCTAATAGCAACAACACGCCCCACGGCAATCGCTCAGCGGTTTGCCAATCAAGGAGGAAGGTTCCAGCTTTTCGATCAGCCGGAATGAAAAACAAAAACAACGCCATCGCCATGGCCACAGTAGAGTCTTGGATGTTGATCGGCGATGGGAAGAGGCGCGCCCAGCCTGGGATGGTCATGGGGCCGAGCGGGAGGTCTTCACGAAAAATCCAGAGCATAGCGGTGACCACTGCAATCACGAGCACCTTTTTTTCTTGTGAGCTCATGGGGCCAAGCTCATGCAAGCGACTGTGGAGAAAACTACGGTCGGTTTGCCAGCCTGTTGCAGAAAACGGAAACATAAAGAAGCAAAGATACGCCCAGGTGACAAGGACAAGGATGACTACCGTGGGAACCCCGAATAACATCCACTGCGAAAAAGCAATAGGTTCTGCCGTCGGAAAGAGTTTGGCGAATGCGCCAATAAAGATGACGTTCGGCGGCGTGCCGACTGGCGTGCCCACTCCACCAATGGAGGCGCCGTACGCGATCATCAACATGAGCGCTGTGCCAAAGCCGTTCTTCGTCTCATACCCTTGAGCGTCCGCATGCGAGAGAATGGCGGTGACGATCGGCAGCATGATCATTGTGGTGGCGGTGTTGGACACCCACATGGAAATGAGAGCGGTCGTACTCATTAAACTCAGCGAGACCGCTCGCGGTGACGCGCCGACGCGGCTAAGAATTTGCAGCGCAAGCCGCGTATGCAGATTCCATTTTTCCATCGCC
>DATLYA010000398.1:0-5382 GCA_035575235.1 Candidatus Methylomirabilota bacterium | reverse complement strand
CCTTGATCCGCTCTTACAAGGGGCGATCGGTATGCTCGTAGACATGCACCGGGAAGAAGAAGTCCGCACGTTCATTGAGCAAGAATTCTTTTTATTCGCCCATCGCTATGAGGCCGCCCGGCAGGTATTGCTCACCATGGGTAAATTGTTGCCCTCGTTTGGCATGGTCGGCACACTGATCGGGCTCGTGCTTTTGCTTCGTCAAGCAACCAATCCGGACCCGCAAGCCCTGGCGCCCGCGCTCGCCGTCGCCGTGTTGACAACCTTGTATGGCGCAGTGTTCTCCACTGCGCTGGTGCTGCCGCTCGCAGCTAAGTTACAATCATTTATTCAAGAACGCGAACTGCTCATGCGGTTAACGGGAGAAGGGGTGATGTTGATCGCACGGCATCAGCCTCCTACGGTCGTGCAGAAACACCTCGCGTCATTGATCGCGCAGGGTGACATGCCCGTGAATGATCATCACCAACCATCCGGAGGACCATCACAGTTAGCGTGGTTGCATCGATAGGCTTGGTATGAATGCTCCTGCACGTTTGGCGCACTCTCGGCAGCGCAGTGTTTCCTCACTTTATGTTACACCACCGCGACGATGGCGCACGCCGACCGATGATGATGTTGGCTGGTGGCCGATTACGTTTAGCGATCTCGTCTTATTGCTCCTGTGCTTCTTTGTTTTGTGGCATGTCGCCGAGACCAAACGTCAGACAACTACCGCAGCACAAGCCCAGTCCTCCCCGCCCTCGCAGCTTCCCGAACAAGCACCACTAGCAGGGCAGCAGGAACCGCTCCCATCGCCTGAAGCAATCACCTCTGAGCCAGGGGAACAACCTCCCTCTCCTTTAGAGCCCCCTGCTCTTTTCCCTCCGCCGCCACAGACGAGTATCCACTCTCCGGCCGAACAAACAGCTTGGCAAGAGTTGCAAGCCCAACTCGATCACTATGTGCAGGAACATGGTCTCGCTGACGCCGTTGGTATTGTTTCGACTGAGCGCGGGTTGATCATTTCTCTGAGCGACACGATTACCTTCCCTTCAGGTCAGGCTACCTTGAGTCCGGCGGTCACGCCGTTGCTCCGCCGCGTTGCTTCCTTAGCAAGTGAGCGCCCGGAGCTTGATATTGAGATTGCCGGCCATACGGACGACCGCCCGATCGCCACGGCGGAATTTCCTTCAAATTGGGAACTGTCTGCCGCGCGCGCCAGTCGAGTCGCCCGTGCATTATTAGACCAGGAACGACTTGACCCATCCCGGATCTCAACACGAGGGTATGCCTATTACCGGCCCCTCTATGCAAATGATACAGACGAACATCGGGCAGCAAACCGCCGTGTGGAAATCCGCTTCTTTCGGCGGTTCCAGGCCCCTGCTGCGCACGGTGACGAATAAAGCAATTGCGCGAACCTCCCGGAGGAAATAGCTACAAGAGGGAACAAAGGGGCTTGTCGTTCCTTTTTTGCTGTGCTTTCTTCGCGACACGGAGTATGGAATGTTCTCAACCACGCCTCCAGGTTCATTACTCGTTGTAGTTTTCAGCGTCATTCTCCTCATCACGGGTATTGGCGTGATCAGCTATCTCTTCTTCTTGCTCTTCTCCGCCCTACTGACTTCATTTGGGGGACTCCTTGAGCAAGCCGCCTTTCGCCGCTACAGCGCGCGGTGCGAACGGGGGGACGCCCTTCTGGAGAAGGGCGATCTCACCGGCGCTATGCGCGTGTTTGCTGAAGCATTCTTTCTTAAACCGGTGCGCCGTGATTCTGCGCTTCTCTCTGACATCGCCAACTATCATACTGGTCTGTTGAGCCGCCTGCTTACCGTTGCCGATGAACTTGGGAAAGGACGCGCGCGACTTCTTTCTCTTGCGGACACAGACCGGCTTTTGGCGGAACGGCTGGAACTGCAGTTAGAGTATTTTCGCACCGTGAAGCGTGAGGAGCCTCAGGACCTCCGCGACATCGAACAGCGCTTGCGCGACAATGAGACCCGTGTGCGCGCGGCTGTCCACCGGCTTGTCGATGAAATCCGTTCTTCCGAAGAGCGGGTGCTGTATCATTAAGAGTAGTCAGTAGTCAGCATCAAAAGGACCCGGAGAAACGGAGATGGAGAGAATCGGAGACCAGCCCTTCTCCCTCCCCGATTTTGCGGTTCCTTCTCTACTACTGGCTACTGGCTACTTGTTCTGCCATGCTGAGCCCAATCTCATGCAGCGGGAGGCGGTCTATGTTTAACGTAGAGGCGGTTCGAGCCGACTTTCCTGGATCTACCCAGCAAGTCTATCTCAATACAGCGGGCGTTGGATTGCCGCCACGCGCCGCGACCGCAGCAGTCCAGCAGGTAGCGGCGTTATTGGGCCGTGGACCAGCGGAGATGGGCTACCAGGCTTACTATCGCGCTCTTGGCCAGACGTCAGGGACAGCCCGGGAAGAGGCTGCGCGTTTGCTCCATGTGACGCCTGCAGAAATCGCCTTTATTGACGATACAACGATGGGGTTGAATATTGCCCTCGCTGCGATTCCATTCGCTGCTGGCGATAATCTCGTGCTTTGCGATTTAGAATATCCGCAGGTCGCTATCAGCGCCTCCTACCCCCAACAACACAATGGAGTTGAGATACGCCTCGCCCGTCATCATGACGGTATCGTGACCGTCGATGACTATGCCAAGTTAATTGACCACCGCACCCGGGCATTGCTGGTGAGTTCGGTGCAATGGATCAATGGCCTGCGCATGGACCTGGCGGCTTTCTCTCAGCTCGCGAAAGAGCGTAATTGTCTCCTGGTGGTCGATGGCATTCAACAGTTGGGTGCAATTCCTCTCGACCTGTCCGGGTTGCAGGTTGATTTTCTGGCGGCGGGTGCGCAGAAGTGGCTGAACGCGCCCTTCGGCGCAGGTCTTCTTTACGTTCGCAAAGGAGCGCTCGAGAGGCTCAAGCCAGGACTGGCGCACGGTTTGTTCGCATTCGCTGAACCGAGCGAAGGATGGGTAAAATACCTGGGCAACCCGGCGCTCACGCCGTTTATTTCCCTCCCGCTGGCCCCAGACGCCCGGCGCTTTGAAATTCATGGCATGCCCAAAACAATAGGAACCACCGGTCTCGCCGCGTCGCTTGCCTACGTGAACAATCTCGATTCCCAATCGGTTAGGGATCACATTTTTGGACTCGGAGACTTTCTTATTGAAGAGCTGCAGCGCCGCCGCATCAAAGTGTGGACGCCAACACCGCATCATCTCCGCTCTGGCATTGTCACCTGTGAACCGTTTCCGGATGCCGAACGGATACATCAACTCACGCAAGCATTAGAACGGCAACGCATCTACCCAACCGTTCGGTATTGTTCAGGCGTTGGGGGTCTTCGCATCTCCATTCATTACTATACCAGTCGTGGCGATATAGAGACGCTTGTCGCGACAATGGACGAGGTTATGAGAACACTGTAGGGCGTGAAACGTAGGGCGTGAGAGGAAATGACCCGCATCACGCACCATGCGTCACGCCATGAGTCAGGATAGGCCCATGTCCTCAGTGCATATTAACACCATCTTCTTCGACGCCGCCGGCACGTTGTTTACGGTGAACGGATCAGTCGGAGCAATCTATGCGCGCATTGCGCGAGCGCATGGCAAAGAGGTGACCAGCGGGGATTTGGAGGCTGGGTTCCGTCGCGCCTTTGGCGCAGCGCCGCCCATGGCGTTTCCAGGCGCGTCGTCAGAAGACATTCAATTGCTAGAGAAACAGTGGTGGCGGAATCTGGTGCGGGAAGTCTTTGCGCCCCTTGGCCCCTTTCCAGCGTTTGACGCGTACTTCGAGGCGTTGTTTGCATTCTTTGCCCGAGCAGAGGCGTGGCGGCTCTACCCGGACACGCTCACGGCGTTAAGGCGCCTTAAGGCGCAAGGAATGATGCTAGGAGTAATCTCTAATTTTGATTCACGCTTATTTGGTTTACTTAATGGACTTGGCCTTGCACAGTTCTTTGCTCCCGTGGTGATCTCCACCCAGGCAGGCGCGGCGAAGCCAGAGCGTGGAATTTTCGCTCATGCCCTGGCTCGTGCAGGAACGCCAGCGGAGGAGGCCATGCATGTCGGCGATAGTTATGAGGCGGACGTGGTTGGAGCGCGTCAGGCGGGGATCATGCCGGTTTTTATCGACAGACATGGAAAACGCCCAGCGGCTGACGGCTATGTGACGGTAGGGAACCTGCTTGATGTGCTGGCGCTTGTTGAGTGAGGCGCAAGGATAGCAGCAAGGTAAGGACTTCGAGACAAACCCCTGGATGAAACGTCAGAAGTCTGTCAGTGCGAGAAGTCAGCAGCGATGAAGCAATCTTTGTCTTTTCAGAAGATTGCTTCGCTGTGCTCGTAAAAGCAGATTGACGAAATCAACAAGAGTTCTGCCCTATGTTCTTAAGGCGAGCGCAGCCCGCCATCTTGCGGCGAGCAAAGTTCGCCGCACTGCTTGTTGATGCGCAAGCGCACCCTACACATGAGCAAGCCTCTAAATCGAACCACACGAGATTGGCGCCCTGGGGTGTCGCCCTGAGCTCTTCGCGTTGCTCAGGATCAACTCCGCGAAGGGTCTCAAAGCCAATGCTTTGCTCCGCTCAGCATGACCCCGAGGTGATCGTTCCATGAATACGAAACTCAAGTCTCAAAGCCAGATGCTTTGCTCCGCTCAGCATGACGCTCCAGAGAGTCGACAGCTACAGTGTACGAACGTCATGTGGTCTGCTTTAGTCTCCAGCCTCAAGTCTCCAACTCACACCACCTCTTTCTCCCGGAACGCCGCAATATCCTCCCAGGAAAAACCGGCTTCCAGCAAAATTTCTTCACTATGTTGGCCCAACTCAGGCGGAGGGGTAGTCATGTTCAGCGGCGTATCGCTTAGCGTAATAGGGTTTCCAACTACACGGACCTTACCGATCTGGGGATGGTCCATTTCAGTAATGTACCCATTCGCTAACGCTTGCTCGCTGTTAAGAATATCACGGTACTCTTGCACGGGCGTGGCGAGAATATCCACACTGTTTAACAAATCCATCCATTCCGCCGTAGTCTTTGTGGGAAAGACCTCATCAAGTACTCGCTCAATCTTCACGCCACGGAAATTACGAATCACATTATCGCTACATTCAGGATCGTTAAGGACACGTTCAATGCCCATCACCCGGCAGAAATTAGGCCAACGTTTGTCGTCCACACCGGCAAGGCAAATCCAGCCATCTTTGGTTTTGAATGCGCCCCAGACCCCTTGCAGGAATTGATGGCCACGGCCGGCGCGGCGGGTTTCAATGCCGCCGCTGACCGAAGTGAAATTAATCTCCATCGGCTGCATGGCGATCACCGTGCCGTAGATGCAGGCATCGACCTTCTGTCCTCTACCGGTTTT
>DATLYA010000397.1:0-15943 GCA_035575235.1 Candidatus Methylomirabilota bacterium | reverse complement strand
GGAAGTCTAGGCAGGATGCCGCATGAGGGTTCTTCTTATCTACCCAAAGGCGCGAGTTGAGCTGATCGGGTGGGGAGATTTGGGCGCGATAGCTGAACCGCTGGCGCTGGAATACCTTGCTGCCGGAGCCAAAGTAGACGCGCATGAAGTGCGCCTCCTCGACTTACGCCTCCATCCCGACGACCTTGAAACGACCTTGCGCGATTTCGCTCCCGATGTAGTTGGAGTCACTGGATACTCCATGCATGTGTTGCGAAATCTCGATACGTGTCGCCAGATCAAAACCATTCTTCCTCAGTGCTGGACCATCATCGGCGGCCATCACGCAACCTTGATGCCTGAGGATTTTTTCGAGCCTCAGGTTGATTTCGTCGTCAGTGGAGAAGGCGTTCGTCCGTTGCGCGCGTTGTTAAGCGCGTTGCAAGAAGCGTGCTCCACCTGCGGGATTCCAGGCGTCTGGGCCAGGGTGCATGGAGAGTTCGTCTACGGCGGCGAGCCGCCTGCCTTTGACATTGACGATATCATTCCTCCAGATCGATCTATCACTGAGCAGGATCGGGAAGCGTATTTCATTGATTGGATGCGGCCTATTGCCTTGATACGCACGACAGTCGGGTGTCCCTATCGGTGTTCCTTCTGCTCCTTGTGGAAGATCATGGACGGCCGCTACCACATGCGCGACGTCCACCGCGTGGTCGAAGAGTTGGAAACCATCTGTGAAGACTATATCTTCATGGTGGACGATGAGCCGTTCATCAATGGCCGCCGCATGCGGGAGCTCGCCCGCGCCATCAAGGCGGCTGGCGTCAAGAAGCGCTATTTCTCCTATTGCCGCATTGATTCGTTGTTGAGACAGCAAGACTTGATGCGGGAGTGGCGAGACATCGGCTTAGAGCGTCTCTTCCTCGGCATCGAAGGGATTTCCGCCAAAGAGCTGGGGGACTATAACAAGCGGTTACAGCTTGCCCAAGTTGAAGCCGGGCTGGCGGCGGCCAGGGAGCTGGGGATCGCGGTGTTCGCCCAATTCATTGTCAATCCGAACTATGATCGGCGCGATTTTCAGCGGCTGATCCGTTTCATCGAGCACCACAAAATCGACTATCCCTCGTTTACTGTGCTCACGCCGCTTCCAGGCACGCAAGATCTCCTCCATTTCGACCATATTACCGAACGTCAGACGAACGGGAGACCGAACTGGAACCTCTATGACTTACAATCGCCAGTGATGCAAACGCGGTTGCCGAGAGACGAGTTTCTCAAAGAGTATCAGAATTTACGCCGCGTGTTTGCCGACCGCTATACCGTCCATCGCGATCAGCTTTACCGCTCGCATGGGCAACGCCCTCCTGGGGTGGGGCGCACTGTTGAGGTTGGGGGAGCGCTGACCGTTGCTCCTGTTGCTGAACGCGCTGGGTAAGACGTCAGCCGCAGGCGCGGTGGTCATGAGAACCGTAGCAAGGATAACAGCATGGAAAGTGAAAACGTTGCTCGAAAATTGAAAATATTGCCCGTGCAATTCGCGCAAATTCCTGATGGGGTCGTGCTTACGCGGGGCTGCGTGCAAGTTAAAATCGGTGGTGAGCAAGCCGTAGAAATCGTTCAGGCCGTTCTGGCCCTGGCGTCCGGCGATGGCGCGACCAAAGAGCAGATCTGTGAGTTTTTCGCCGCCCCTGATCGTCCTGCTGTCGCCGACCTGATAGACCAGTTAGCAGCACGACGGATGTTGGTTCCAGCCGAGAGCGCGCCTCTCGCCGAAGACGCCGTCGAGAGCAACCTGGAAATTTTTTACTGGCATTTTGGCAAAACGGAACAAGCGGTTGTTGAAACTCTAGAGAAGCAACGCATTGCTATCGTTGGAGTGAATGCGATTTCGCGTCAGCTTGTGGCCTCTCTGGGCGCTTCTGGGGTGAGGGAGGTGGAGGTCATTGACTATCCCTTGCTACGGAATGCGCGATTTTTCGCCAACGGCGCGCTGCGCGCGGAGGCGTGGCCGTCCACAATACGAACTCCGATCGCGTATGAGCGCTGGACCGAGACACTGAGCGCTCGCTCTTTGAGCTGTCTGGTAGCGACCTCGGATTTTGGCGGCTTTCAACTCATGCGTGAGTGGAATGAGTTCTGCGTCGCCAATCAACGCCATTTCCTGCCTATCGTGCTTGATAAACTGATCGGCTATGTTGGCCCTCTTGTCGTGCCTGGGGAAACTGCCTGTTACGAGTGTCTACGGGCGCGAGAGAACGCCGCCATGGAGGACCCTGATTTGGTGCGGACAATTGAAACGGCTGCGCTCACCAATCAAGCAGTCGTTGGGTTCCATCCTGCGATGGCGTCGATCTTAGGCGATATTGCGACCATGGAACTCACAAAATTTTACGGCGGCCTAGGCGGAATTCCGTGGAAAGTCGGCACGCTAATCGAAGTCAGTTTGCTGGCCGCCGAGATGAAGTCGCGAAAATTACTCAAGCTGCCGCGCTGCACTGTCTGTAGCGCGGTCAATCGACGGTCAGCCACCACCCCGAACAAAATGTCGTTCATGCCTGGCCATGACTGGAAGGTGATCACTGGAGAACACTGATGAAGACGGCTATGTCTGCGACCTCCTCCATGCGTCGCCTCGTCGATATTCTCGATTATATTGTCGATGAACGGGTCGGCATCGTGCGTTATATCCAGGACGCGCGGAAAGAGGCTGGCGCGCCTGATTTTTTCCACTATTTTGCCAGAGCGTGTAATACCAGGGCTTTCAGCCAGCAGACCAATTTCGGCGCGGCGGGCGGCGCGGCTGCTACGCGGGAACGCGCTGTAGCGAAGGCGGTGGGTGAAGCGGTGGAGCGTTATTGCGGCGCGCTTTTCGATATTAACGATTTGCCTTTAGAGACCGTTGAGTCCGCCTCCTTTCCCTGCGCGCCTCCAGACAAGTTCGCTCTCTACAGCGAAGAGCAGTATGAGCAGCCTGGGTTCCCGTGGGTGCCGTTTGATGAAATGACGCCTGTGCGCTGGGCGCCGGCTGTTGATCCGTTACTCAATGAGACGTGGTACGTTCCGGCTGCTATGGTGTTTATTCCATACTATTTTTACCAGGGCTCGGGCGAAGCTCCGATCGTCCAGCCGATCTCCACCGGGCTCGCCTGTCATTGCAGCCTGGCGGAAGCCGCCGTTTCAGCAGCCTGTGAGGTGATTGAACGCGATGCGTTCACCATCACCTGGCAAGCGCAGCTCAGCCCGCCGCATATCTTGATCGAAACGTTAAGCGACGACAATTACGACTTGGTGCGACGCTTCGAGCAAACTGGGAGTGAGGTCACTTTACTGAATATTACTATGGATGTCGGCATTCCTACGATTCTGTCCGTGTTGCGTTGTCCGTCGCCGCAAGCGCCGGCGCTGGTCTTCGCCGCGTCGGCGGCGTTGGATCCAGAGGAAGCTGTACGAAAAAGCCTGGAGGAATTGGCCCACACGAGACGATACATGCAACAAATCAAGCTGCGTCTGCCGCGAATGAAGCCGGATCCTCGGCACGCGAACGTGGTCGATCAAGTGACGCACCTGAATTTTTGGAGTGACCACGCCAATGCGGCGCTCGCCGATTTTATCCTGGGGTCAAAAGACCGGATAGAATTCGAGGAAATCAAAAATCTGGCCACGGGAGACCCGCGGCAAGACCTGGAAACGCTGTGCGCGAAGGTTCGGTCTGTAGGCCACCGGGCGCTCTTTACTGATCTCACCACGCCTGATGTGGGGGAATTGGGATTGGCGGTCGTTCGCGCTGTCATTCCCGGATTCCATCCTCTCTTTATGGGATACAATATTCGCGCTTTGGGCGGTTCGCGCCTGTGGGAGGTCCCGCAGAAACTTGGCTATCGAGGGATTTCACAAGCGTCAGGAGATAATCCGGCGCCACACCCGTATCCCTAGGAAGGAACATGGTGCGTGACACGCAAGGTCTGGACTGACATTTTTCGGGCGGAATCCAGCGAAGATCATATCTGGGAAGTCTTCCATGAAAATTCAAAAACGTCTCGCTATGGAGACTTCTTACCCAACGAGGTGGTCCTCGCCAGGATGGAACAACTCCTTGAGTCGCTGTCGTTTGATCAATACCCTGAGATCGCGCTTCCTCACTCGTTTACGCCGTTGACTCTTTCTCTTGAAGCCGCACTCACCGCAAGAGTTTCGGCGCGTAATATGAAGCCGTGTCCTTTGACGTTAGAAAATATTGCAACGCTTTTGTTTTATGCGTACGGCGTAACGCGCGACAACGCCGGCACGCCATTCCCCCGGCCTTTCCGCGTGGTTCCCTCGGGCGGTGCGCTCTATCCGCTGGAAATTTTCTTTTACAGCGCTCACCTGTCAGGGGCCACGCCTGGACTCTATCATTATAATCCGACTCGCCATAGTCTTCGCCTCTTGCACGAAGGCGACCTCTCTCCGCGTCTTGCGGAGGCGCTCGTTCAGCAAACGATCCCGTACGACGCCTCGCTCATGCTGTTTCTTACCGCGATGTTTGAACGATCGACCTTTAAATATGGGGCGCGAGGATACCGCTTTATTCTGTTAGAGGCTGGCCACGTGGCGCAGAACATCAACCTGGTCGCCACTGCTCTTGGCCTTGGCTGTATAAACCTTGGCGGATATTTCGATCGTCAGGTCGACGAATTGTTGGGACTCGACGGGCTACATCACTCAACCATTTATATGATGGCGATCGGGGAGAAGCTTGACGATCCTCATGACACGAACGGTCTTGTGTAAGCAATGGAAAAGCCACGGTCAGTTCGGATTTCGCGATCGCCAGGCGTTTTGTCCGTGAATGGGATTCACGCGACCAGCCTTGCGCTCCTTGAGCAAGGCTTACGGCGTGAAGAGGCTCCTGCTGACATTCTGGCCTCCGATCTCAGTCTAGGCGCATGGAGGGGGCATCAGGTCGCGAGCGAGTTTTGTGCGCAACTTGGTCTTCCCCCGCCTCTTCCGCAGCCGATTCCGTTTTCAATGAATAAAATGGTTGCCTTGGATGAACCGTTGCCCTACGCCGATGTTATCGGCGCCTGGATTGACGCCGAGTCCAGCGGCGACCGGATCATCCTGGGAGCCCTGGAGCTCGCCAGCCGAGTGGCGGCAGCTGTGTTGACAGGACCGCCGCGCACTCTTTTGATTATTGCTCCTCGTTTTGCAGCGTCCTGGGAGACAGAAAATATCTACTTCATCCGTTTTCTCGCGCAAGGACTCCATGGCAGTGACAGTCGGGTGTTTGTGGTCAATACTGACCCTTCTCCTCCTCTCTTGCCGGACGATTGGTGCGTCAGTTGGACGGCTCCTGCACTCGACGAGCCCTCGAAAAATACGAAATCCTTGCTTGACCTGGTCCCAGGCGTCTTATTGCCGGAGGTCGCTACAGTCATGCAGGCGCCAGGAGGCGCTAACGACGTCCCGCTGCTGCCGCTTCCGCAGGGGCATGCCTTGATCGCGTCGGAACGCCGGCGAGGGCCACGAACCGCTTCGCGGTTCGAGTACGATAAACTGGCTGTGCTCACCCACTCTTTCGAGTGGATAAAAGGCTACGCGCAATTTTTCGGCAATAATCTCTATGTTGATCCCTTCTTTCTCTGTAGAGAAGCCTGGCGTCGTTTTGCTGAGGGAGGATATGGCGTTGCGCTGCGGTTCATGGAGCGCGCGGT
Organism: Candidatus Methylomirabilota bacterium; assembly: GCA_035575235.1. Lineage (GTDB taxonomy): Bacteria > Desulfobacterota > Binatia > Bin18 > Bin18 > SYOC01. The sequence goes on along the minus strand of DATLYA010000397.1, from coordinate 10,268 downwards.
TGCGTGCTCCCCAGTGTTAGAGCAGGAGGGATTCTTGCGTGCGCAGGCGCAAGGAATACGGATTGGCTTGCAGCGGTTTGCGGAAGCCGCGGCGGAACCGGATCCCTCTCCAGCTCTCGCCCCGGCTGTAAGAGGATTTCTCCTCCAGAATAAAGGATGGGGGCTGGTCATGGGTAATGAGCCCGCCCGCGCCGAGCCCTATTTTCGTGAAGCGCGCGCGTTGCTCGCGCCCTTGTATCAACAGAAAAGAGAATACCTGTATTTACTCAACATCTCAGCGTTGAGTTGTCTGGAACGCGGCGACCTCGATGGCGCCTTGGCAATCGAGCGGGAAATTGCCGCGCAAACGGCCTTGCAGACGGAACGAGATTGGCGCTTAGAATATGTCAACGCCATCAATCTTGCCCGCTTATATCGACGGCGGGAGGAGTACGATGCCGCCGAAGCCTGCTACCGTCGAGCATTTGAGACCACGCTTGGGGCAAGATCGGAGAGCGATGCGCTGTACACTAATGTATGCTTGGCTCGTGTGGCGGCGCTGCAGGGACGGCCAACGGAGGCGTTCTGGGGATGGTTACGCGCGGCTCTGCATTGGGTGGCGAGCAGCACGCCGGAAGCGATTGCCCCGCGTGTCGCTAAAGCGATAGTGGGACGAATCTTGCCTCCTGGTGGGGATCTCCCGGAAGCCATCTCCTCGGCGCTTTTCACCGCGCTCCTCTCCTCGACAAAGACCTCGGCTCTCACGCCACTCATGGCTCTGACGATACGCGACTCTGTCCTGGAAAAATCTCCCATCCCTGTTTTTCTTCGGGCGGATTCGGTCAGGGAAGAACAAGCATCTGTTGCCAGCGTTGTCGGCGCCCGTGGCTGGGGCGTGCTCACCACAAGTATGCAAGCTCCCTTACAGTTTACCGGGATGCAGCATCGCCGGCTGCGCGCGCTTGTAGCGGAAATTTGCACGCGCCTCTGTCCGTCCGCTGGATGGCAAAACACGCCGACGCTCATTGTCGATGATCAATTTGGGCGCGAGGTCCCGGAAAACGCGCCTGAGATGATCTTGACCGGTCTACGTTGGAACGCGCCGAACATTATCTACGAAGACAACGTTATCGTCCTCGATCAAAAAGTGCGCTCGCGCTTTGACCAAGCCCTGCGGGTTCGCTTGGGAGACGCTGTCGCCAAGATAGAGCGCCATGATTCGCAGGATTGTATCGTATTCAAGCGTTATCTGTCTCCGAGGGCCGTCTCCGGGAAAGAACGCCAACTCCTCTCCCTGCTGGACGATCACCCATCGATTGGGGAGCTATGGAGAAGGACGGGGCAGCAGGGAGCATTCGAAGATTTTATTGCGACTGTGCGAGCGTTAGAACGATCCCGAGTGGTTGTACTTTCTCTGGCCAACGAAATTGGCATCGGGACCAGTGCTGAATTGCGCGTCGAGGAGAGTCATGCCAGATAACGAAGAAAAAAGCGATAACAAAACTGCCGGTCTTGTGTTTGTGGGCTGTATCATAGCTGGATCAGGCATTGGCATGGCCTTTGGGCGTCCAGACATTGGCGGCCTCATCGGCGTGGGGTTAGGGTTTCTCCTTATGGGTCTAGTGAGAAAGGCAAAGGAGTAAGAGCGTTTCTACACTCTCGGGTCATTTACGGCTTAAGGCTGTGGCGTAAGCTGTCGAGGACTCTCTTTTCCGAGTCTGTTGTGTTGCCCTCCTCCTCCCGGATACCGAAGGTTGCCGGCGCAATCAGGGGCGCTTGGAGATCCGGGCTCCATAAATGTGGCGTGAGATAAATAACCACTTCCTGTTTGTTCCGTGTTAACTCTTGATCCGAGAACAGCAGATTCACTCCCGGCACATGTCTGAGCCAGGGCGCGCCGGAATTTCCCGTAGTATGGCGATTGAGCGTCAGCCCGCCAATCACAATCGCTTGTCCACTGGCGACGCGCATGACCGTTTGCGCTGCATTTTTATCGACTTCAACCGCCACATTCTGTACGGTCGGGATAAAGAGCGAATCTTCCACGTCCACCTGCATGCGGATCTGTTCGTCTGGAAGGATAGTCGGCGTGATATTGAGCGTAATCCCGCTAGAGACGGGATTGGTAGTGGTGATAGTAGCGCCGTTCTGCGCCGTTTGCACGACGACGTAACGATCTCGCGTAATATTGATGTTGGCGGTTTCTCCACTCAAAGTGGCGACATACGGTCTGGAAATGAGTCTGGCCTTGTTCATCGCGACCAGCGCATTAATCGTCGCCATTAATTCTGTCCTGTTATGAGCGCCGGGCATGTAGGTGAAGTTGAGCGCGTTCTCGGTCAATGAGCCGAAATTTGTAATGATATTGCTGTACGGACCTTCAGACAATTTTGCGATATCGGCGGTGAACTGCTCGAACGCGTCCACATCAAACTCGACAACCAACGCCTCTATCACAACATGTAATGGATCTCGGTCCGCCTTTCTGAGCACAGTTGCGGCCTTTTGTACTTCGTCTGGGAGACCATACAGAAACAGCGTATTGGTCTTGGGTTGCTGTCCATACGTCAGCACTGGAGCGCTATAGGAACCACCTTGTGGGTACAACCCTCCCAGGAGAGTGGCGGCTGTATTGACATCGAGGTATTTCAGCGGCAGGGTCAGCGCAACAGACCCAACTGGCGGACTGGATGAGCCGCTGGGTGAGCCGCCAGAAGCTGACGGCCACCCCCACGAAGAGGTTGAAGAACCATAGGACGAAGTAGAGGCGGAAGCATTGTCTGAAGAGGATGAGGGCGTAGTGGCGGCGGAAGTCTGGTTTGAACTCGACGGTGTTGTTGTCCCGCTCGCGGGAGGAGTAGGAGAGGTGTTCGATGTTGTTGCAGGAGTCGCAGCGGGAGTCGTGTGGGTTGGCGTTGGTTTTGTTGTTGTCCCGGCAGTGGAAGACGGAGCGGTCGTGTTGGTTGGCGCGGTTGGAGCCGAGGATGGGACTGTAGCAGGGCTGGACGGCGCTGTTGCTGTTCCAGAAGGAGGAGAAGAAACGCTTGTGGTTGTCATTGGAGCCAGGGACGTCGAAGAAGAGGAACCAGCTGTACTGGAAGAAGAGGTCGTATTCGTGTCGGTGGAAGTTGTTGACGAAGTGCTTGATGAGGAAGGCTCAGTGGAGGCGTCTTTGATAATCAACACGCCATCCCGCGTGGCGCACGTGAATCCTTGAGATTCAAGAAGGAGGTTAAGTGCTTGTTGCAGGGGAACTTTATCAAACCGCGCCGAAATGCGCTCTGTGGGCAAGGCGTCTTCTAGAAGGAACGAAGCTGCGGCTTGATCAAGCACGCTATGCACAACCAGAGGAAGAATCGCGTCTTCAAGATCGACACTCACCAACGGCGCTTCTGCGGCGTCCTTGAGCAGCACTTCGATTTTCTTTATCCCTTGAAGTTGGCGCTGGCGTCGCTGTTCCGCTACTTGAGCATTTTGTTGTTGAAAGGCCTGGAGGAGGGTAGCGAGCTCGCTATCTTTCTTCACCGGGTAAGCACAGGCGGAAAAGAAGAGAAAACTAACAATCCAGTGCAACGGTTTGCGGCGACCCCTATATTGGCCGCGAACGCTTAGGGAAAAAGACACATCCTTGGTCATAAGAGCGGTATACAGAAGACAATTGCTAACGAGGACTCTTTTGCGACAATTATAGATCAAATCGCTGACAGCAAACAAATTTTCAGGAGTCGGGGTAGCATATTGTGAAAAAGGTCAATTGTGGCGTTCCGGCGCAATACGCATTCCGCCGTTTTTGTTTCCCCTCCTTTTTTCTCTACTTTTCTTTATGCTAGGCTTCCTACGCCGTGTTTGGAGGGGTGGGGTGAATGGGCAAAACTTACTGCGTAAGGAGTGGACTTTATGGCAGAGCAGGTGACTAGCGATCTGATCTACGACATTCCATTACCCATGAAAGGGCAGACCGCCATCACCCCGGAGTTGTATCACCAGCTGTATCAACGTTCTGTGCAAGATCCGGAAGGATTTTGGTCTGAACAGGCGGAGAAGTTCGTCACCTGGTTCAAGAAGTGGGACAAGGTGTTGGAGTGGGACTTCCACGCGGCTAACATTCAGTGGTTTATCGGCGGGAAACTCAACGTGTCCTATAACTGTCTCGATCGTCATGTCGAAGCCGGCGCCGGCGGGCAGACGGCGATCATCTGGCAGGGCAACGACGCGGCGGAGTCCCGCAAGCTGACGTACGCCGAGCTACTCGCACAGGTCTGTCAGTGCGCCAACGCGCTGAAAGCGCTCGGTGTCAACAAAGGCGACCGGGTATGCATCTACATGCAGATGATTCCGGAGTTGGCGATCGCCATGCTTGCCTGCACGCGGATTGGCGCTATTCATTCGGTAGTGTTCGGCGCCTTTGCGCCGGAATCCCTCCGCGACCGCATTCAGGATTCGACCTGCAAGATCGTGCTGACGCAGGATACGGCGCTGCGCGGCGCGAAAAATGATATCCCGATGAAGGCGAATGCGGATGAGGCGCTGGCGCATTGTCCATCAATCGAAAAGGTGGTGGTGGTGCAGCGCACTGGCCATCCTGTTGCTATGCAGCCTGGGCGCGACATATGGTGGCATGACCTCGTGCCGCAACAAGCAACAACGTGTCCGCCTGAACAGATGGACGCCGAAGACCCTCTGTTCATTTTGTATACCTCAGGCTCCACCGGCAAACCGAAGGGCGTGCTGCACACCACCGGCGGGTATTTAACTCATGTGTCGCTGACGCATCGCTATGTCTTTGATTACCGGCCCGGAGACATTTACTGGTGCACGGCGGATTGCGGCTGGGTGACCGGGCATAGCTATGTGGTGTATGGCCCACTGGCCAACCGGGCGACAACAATCATGTTTGAGGGCGTGCCGAACTATCCGGACTTTGGTCGGTTCTGGCAGATCGTGGAGCAACATAAAGTTAACATTATATATACCGCCCCTACGGCCTTGCGCGCGTTGATGAAAGAAGGCGACTCCTGGCCGAATAAGTATGATCTCTCAAGCCTGCGAGTCTTAGGGACGGTAGGCGAGCCGATTAAGAGTCCTGAGTGGCATTGGTATTTCCGCGTGATTGGCAAAGAGCGGTGCCCGATCGTTGACACGTGGTGGCAGACAGAAACCGGCGGCATTCTCATTACGCCGCTGCCGGGGGCGATCAAGACCAAGCCTGGCTCAGCGACGTTGCCTTTCTTTGGCGTCCAACCCTGTATAGTTGATGAACAGGGAAATGAATTAACCGGGAATGATGTCACCGGCAACCTCTGTATTAAGTTCCCCTGGCCGGGAATCATGCGCACGGTTTATGGCGACCACGAGCGGTTCCGTCAGACCTACTTCACGTTATATCCGGGAAAATACTTCACCGGCGACGGTTGTCGTCGTGACAAGGACGGCTACTATTGGATCACTGGCCGGGTGGATGACGTGATCAATGTCTCCGGACATCGCATCGGTACGGCCGAAGTTGAAGGCGCGATAGGCAAGCATCCGGCGGTGGCGGAAGCCGCAGTGGTTGGCATGCCGCATGATCTCAAAGGGCAGGGCATCTATGCTTTCGTGACGCTGAAGACGGGACAGCAGGCGTCTCCGAGTTTAAACAAGGAGATTATTGAAACCGTACGCCATGAGATTGGTCCGCATGCCACGCCTGACAAGATCCAGTTTACTGATGGGTTGCCGAAGACCCGCAGCGGCAAGATCATGCGTCGTATTCTACGAAAGATTGGCGAAGGCGCGCTTGATCAACTTGGCGATACCTCCACGCTGGCTGATCCGTCCGTCGTGGATCAGCTCGTGGCGGGACGGCAGTGAAGATAAGTAAAAATGCAAAATGTAAGACGGAGACTCTCTGATTTTTATTTTTGAATTTTACATTTTTAATTTTACATTCATCATGTTGCATTTCTACAACACGCTTACCGGCAAAGAGGAAGAATTTATTCCTGTCACCCCTGGGCAAGTGCGCATGTATGTGTGCGGCGTAACCGTCTATGACAAATCTCATATCGGGCATGCCCGCGCGCTCGTCACGTTTGATGTGATTTATCGCTACCTGCAATTCCTTGGCTACGAGGTGACCTTTGTTCGTAACTTTACCGATGTCGATGACAAAATTATCAACCGCGCCAATGAGCGCGGCGTTTCTGCACAAGAGCTGTCTGAGTTGTATATTCGCGAGTTCAACGAGGACATGACGGCGTTGCGGTGCCTGCCGCCGACGTACGAGCCGCGCGCGACGCAGCATATCCCCGAAATGATCGCCCTCATCCAGGAATTGGAAGCCAAAGGATTAGCGTATGCGGTGGAGGGTGACGTGTATTTCGCGGTTGATCGGTTTCCTGGCTACGGCAAGCTATCGCACCGTCGCCTGGAAGATATGGTGGCCGGCGCGCGCATCGAAGTGGATGAACGCAAACGCCATCCGATGGATTTCGCGCTGTGGAAGGCGAGCAAGCCTGGCGAACCAACATGGGAGAGTCCATGGGGGCCGGGGCGGCCTGGCTGGCACATCGAGTGTTCAGCGATGGCGAGCAAGTATCTCGGCCAACCGTTCGATATTCACGGCGGTGGTTCTGATTTGATCTTCCCGCATCATGAGAACGAAATTGCCCAGTCTGAAGGCGCTAAAGGCGTGGAATTGGCGCGGTATTGGCTGCACAATGGCATGGTCACCGTCGAACAAGAGAAAATGTCCAAGTCCTTGGGCAACTTCCTAACCATTAGTGAGGCGCTGACCAGAGCAGAGCCGGAAGTGTTGCGGCTGGTGTTGCTGTCAACGCATTATCGCATGCCGCTGGATTTTTCCGAACAGAAAATGGAAGAAGCCGAGAAAGGACTGGTGCGCATTTACGAAACACTCGCCAGGGTAGACGCTGCGCCTGGCGTGGCCGGAGTTGGAACTCGGAGCTCGGCACTCGGCGCTCGGCACTCGGCACTGCTGCGCCGATTCCGCGAGGCAATGGACGATGATTGCAACACTGCACGGGCGCTTGGCGTCGTGTTTGAGACGGTTCGTGAACTGAATCGCGCCTTAGACGCCGGTGAAACCTCGGAGTTAGCCGCGACGCGAGCGGCATTGTTGTCTATCGCTTCCGTGCTGGGCGTTATGAATGAAGCGCCGGATCAGTATTTACAGCGACGGAAACAGAGGGGGTTGCAGCAAACACGGCTGACGCCTGAAGCGATTGAACACTTGATTGCTGAGCGCGCGGCGGCCCGGAAAGCGCGCGATTTCAAACGGGCAGATGAGATTCGCGCGCGGCTCGCAGCGGTGGGAGTGGTTCTTCAAGATAGCCCAAGTGGGACGACGTGGACAATGGAAGCTGGGAAAAAGGGAGAGGCCCGATGAGCTCCGTTTGTCCCTGGCTTCCCCCTTCTCCCTTCCCTGCCGCGCAGCAGAGGGACCTGAGGGGTGACAGCACGCCGGCGGCGTTACGGAACCGGTCCCAATACGACCGTATTGTTATTTTCAACCATTTCAGGAACGTCGTCGTCTGTATCGATAACTGCAATGACGTAACGGCCTGACGCCGCGCCGCCAATTGGCAGCAACTTGCGAAAGAGGAGTCTACGGGTTCTGCCGGCGCTGACACGACCGAGGAAGCGGCGCTGTAAGACGCTATCATCCGCGCTCAGGGCCGCGTCCGTGGAGAGATAAAATGTGACGAATGCTGACTGTGCGGAACGTTGCGCCCCTTGGTTCTGCACGAGGAAAACACCTGCAACTCTACACTGGACCCCTTCCGTAGACGCTCTACATGTCTGCTGCAAAGAATTCCAAGCCCCGGTGAGATCAACGTCCGTAGAGGGTGGGGTAGTTGTCAGCTTGTACACTGCTCCATTGTGGTCGGCGACATACAGTTCGCCAGCTTCATCCTCACCAAAGCTAGAGATATTTAAGGAAGACTCCAACAACAAATGGCTTTCCCATCCCACGTCGGAATGTCGTAAGCCCCAAATGCGGCCGGAACAGTAATCTCCGTAAAAATAGACGCCTCGCAGGTTGCCGTAGCGTGCGCCGCGGTAGACTATCCCGCCTGTGATAGAACACTCTGCTCCATGTCCATATTCAGCCACTGGCGGAGTCAGTGTTTTTCCGTTACATTCGCTGGCGTGGCCGGCGTAGTCATGGAATCCTTCCTGGCAACGCCAGCCGTAGTTTTCTCCCCCCACACTAGAAGCTGGCTGAAAGTCGATCTCCTCGTAAGCTCCCTGCCCGACATCACCGACATACAAATCGCCTGTAAGGCGGTCGAAACTAAACCGCCACGGGTTTCGCAGTCCTAACGCCCAAACCTCTGGCGCGTAATCCGGATTATGCTTGTAGGGGTTCGATTCAGGAATTCCATACACGGCTGTTCCCGGGGGAGATTCCACATCGATGCGCAGGATCTTGCCTAACAGAGAGCGGGGGTTTTGCGCATTGTTTTGGGGATCCCCGCTACCGCCCCCATCTCCAGTGCCGATATAGAGATATCCATCAGGACCAAAGGCAAGCTGCCCGCCATTATGATTTCCGTAGGTTGGGTGGTCTATCGTCAGGAGAATCTCTTCGCTATTGGGATCAGCAACATCGGGATTTGGGGTGACGTGGTAGCGAGCAACCACAATATTTCCTGCTCGATTGGTGTAATAGATATAGAAATATTGCTTTGCGGCATAGCCGGGGGGAAAGGCGACGCTCAAGAGTCCTCGTTCACTGCAACAGAGCACCCGGCCTCCTGGTCCGCCGATATCGAGAAACGGCGTGTCGAGCAGCGCGCCAGCCCTCCGAATCCGGATCTGTCCTTCCTGCTCGACAACGAACAAGCGTCTACTACCATCGCCAGCATGCGTAACATGGACAGGGGAGGACAGGTTGTTGGGTATTGGTATGAGAAAAATTTGCGGCCAGGTTCCTTCCTGCGCCAGGGCAAGAGGAACGTACGCCACCAGAACCGAGCTCATGAGAGTCCAGAAAAAAGCGAGGGTGCAAATGGCATGAAACTGCATGCGCAAGAGTCCTCCTTTTATTACAGGAATGTTAAACTTCGTTTGTTAGTTCGCACCTTTCAAGTTTGAGTGAACACCAACGTATCACCACCCATTTGGCAATACAGTATCGATTCTAATCTGCCTATCCACCCTGGTTCTGTCGAAGAGACTTGCTCCTGCTTGTCAGAAGGCTGGCCTTACGGACTTGCGCTTCCATGACCTCCGTCATACCTTTGTGACCCGTAAAGTGAGGGAAGGGTAAGAATACAAGCGAATCATGGCGATTACCGGGCGCAAGACGTTTGCCGTGTTCCAGCGCTATAATAATCCGAGTGAGGAGGATAGTAAGGCGGTGGTACTGGCCAATCCGCCAAAGAAAATGGTAGGGTGATGCAGCAAAAAATTCCTACCCGGTTTCTACTCAACGAGAGATTCACGGGCAGAATCTGCTAAATCCGTGTTTTTCCATACGCGCCTGTAGCTCAATAGGATAGAGCGCCGGGCTTCGAACCCGTCGGTTGGGAGTTCGAATCTCTCCAGGCGCGTTTCTTCTTGAGGCAAGAGTACGTGAACATTCTTAAGAGAATCTTAAAGCGGGAGCACAACGCTTCATCGTCTGCGCAAAGTCTGACGCCGTCAGTGAGAGCTGACGCTGAAGCAGATCCCTCTACGAAAATCTTCTCCTCGTCGCGCTTGCTGAATAACTATATTGTGGTCGTGCTTGATAGTTGCAGGTTCGATACGTTCGTGGCGGCGGCTCCCAAAACATTGAGCCGCCTTGGCGCTATTGAACGCCGGTGGAGTTATGCCTCGTGGACGGCGCCCTCACATTACAATCTCCTCATAGGATTGATGCCACATGCAAGTCCGACCCATGTGTATGCCTCCGAGTATTATAAGCGTGACTTTCTCAAGTATGGTGAACGCCTGGGAACCGAGCAATTTGAATTTAAGCAGCTCGTGCCGCAGCTCTATTTGCCGACCGTGTTGAAACACACGCTTGGCTACGCCACCCATGCCCTGGTGTCGTTGCCTGTTCTGAATCCTGCCACGATTCTCAATAAAGACTTTGACTCTTTTACGCTGATGCCCAAGCATAATGATATGGCGGCGATGCTCGATCGGATGACATTCTCTCCAGAACGGCCGTCGTTTTACCTACTCAATGTTGGAGAAACGCACTATCCATATGCGTTGCCGGACGAGCCAGAAAATACCTGGCCAAAAATCCACGGCGTTCATGGCGTCTTCAAACACATGGACGATTTGGTCGTAGG
>DATLYA010000396.1:0-6344 GCA_035575235.1 Candidatus Methylomirabilota bacterium | reverse complement strand
CCCCGATTCAGGCTTTCTGACATGCGGATTGTGTCTGGTTCTGCAGGCGGCTTACACCTAAAGGTTCCCAAGGGGCACAAAACCCGCCCAACCGCTGATCAAGTTCGCGAAGCCATTTTTAATATCCTTACAAGCCGTTTCCCCCTTGAAGGCGTCGCTGTGCTTGATCTCTTTGCCGGGACAGGAGCGTTAGGCATCGAAGCCCTGAGCCGAGGCGCGCGTTCTGCAGTGTTTGTCGACGCAAGTCCGGACGCACAACGCACAATTCAAGAAAATCTGAAAATTACTGGCCTCCACCCACATGGCCGCATCATTCGCGCCTACGCGGCCAAAGGGATCAAAATCGCTGAAGAACAAGGACTCCGCTTCGGCGGCGTGTTTCTTGATCCCCCTTATGGAGAAGGCTGGATCGATAAAACCTTGCGTCTCCTTGCGGCGAGTAGCATCCTGGAGCCGCATGCTTGGGTTGTGGTTGAGCATGGTCTGCATGAGGAAGGCGCGGCAACATATCCGCCCTTGGTCTTGACGGACCGCCGCCGTTACGGCACAACCGGGGTGTCCTTTTACCAGCAGTAAAATGAGGAGGCCGAGTGAAACGGCGGGCGATCTATCCGGGATCGTTTGATCCACCCACGTACGGACACATTGACATCATTCGACGCAGTTTGCAAATCGTAGATGAAGTCGTGGTGGCAGTAGTGTTCAATCCCCAGAAAGACAGCTTTCTCTTTTCTCCTCAAGAACGTATCGACATGTTCCAAGAGGAGCTGAAAGACGTTGGGGACCGTGTGGCGTATGATCATTTCAACGGTCTCTTGGTTGATTATGTAGAAAAGAAACAAGCCAACATCATTATTCGCGGTTTGCGCGCCGTGTCTGATTTCGACTATGAATTCCAGATGGCGCTCATGAACCGCCGCATGAAGCCGCACATCGAGACAATTTTTCTCATGACTGGCGCCGCGCATTTTTATACTGCCGCCCGCTTGATCAAAGAAATCGCCAGCCTCGACGGCAATGTTGACGGCCTTGTACCGCCGCACGTTGTCAAACGCCTGAAAGAGAAGTACGGCAAGACGACGTAACGCGCCCCGGCTTCTGGATAAGAGACACTACAGGTAGGGGCGCGGCACGCTGCGCCCCTATGCGTTTCTACGATGAGAGAATGTTATGAACCTGGCAAAACGCTTACAACTGATTAAACCATCGCCAACCCTTATGGTGACTGTGAAAGTCGCCGCACTCCGGCGGGAAGGCATCGAAGTCATTGATTTTGGCGCGGGTGAACCAGACTTCGATACGCCAGACCATATTAAAGAAGCGGCGATTACCGCACTAAAACAAGGAAAGACAAAATATACGCCCGTGGGCGGTACGGCGGAACTGAAAGAGGCCATCGTGACGAAACTGCAGCGGGATAACGGGCTGTCTTATTCCTTGCAGGAAGTCACGGCGAACTGCGGCGGCAAGCACACGCTGTTCACCGCCTTTCATGCCTTGTTCGGTGAAGGTGATGAGGTGCTGATTCCTGCACCCTACTGGGTTAGCTACTCAGACATGGTTATTCTCACTGGCGGCCAACCGAAGCTGCTTATGACAAGTGAGGATACAGGATTTAAGATTACGGCGGCCCAACTTGAAGCAGTCATTGGTCCGCAGAGTAAAGCGCTGCTATTGAATAGCCCCTCAAATCCTACTGGCGCGGCGTACACGGAAGAAGAATTGCGTAAAATCGCCGAGGTGATCGAGCGCAGCAACCTTATTGTGATCTCAGATGATGTTTACGAAAAATTCCTGTACGACTCGCCGCGCTGTCCGCATATCCTTTCACTCAAGCCGCACTTGCGGGATCGTGTCCTGATCACCAACTCGGTGTCGAAGACTTACGCCATGACGGGCTGGCGTTTAGGTTACGCGGCAGGTCCAAAGGATGTTATTGCTGCGATTGAAACTTTGCAGAGTCAAAGCACTTCAAATCCTAACTCGATCGCGCAGGCGGCGGCCGTCGCGGCGCTGACTGGCACGCAAGAGCCGGTGGGCGTCATGGCGAAAGAGTTTAAGAAGCGGCGCGACTACGTCGTACAGCGGTTGCGCGCCATGCCAGGCATCACTTGTACTTTGCCAGAAGGCGCTTTCTATGTGTTTCCCCGCGTCTCCAGATACTTTGGCGCAAAGTGGCAGGACAAGACGATCACCTCGGCAATGGATTTATCGCTGTATTTATTGCAGGAGGCCAAAGTCGCCCTTGTCGCAGGCGAGGGGTTCGGCTCGCCAGATCACGTGCGCATTTCTTATGCTACGTCAATGCAGAATCTTGAAAAAGGACTTGATCAAATTGAAGCGGCGTTGAAACGGCTAGGGAGTCTATAAACGCGCTCCCGCACATAGCCGCGGCTCTGCGCAAACGTCTCGCCTGTTATACTTTGGTGCAGAAGGCATCACGAGTGGCCTGATCTTTCACGAGAACGCGGGAATACACGTTCGTCCACCGGGGCAATAATATAACCTTGCTCAGTGTTGCCGAATATCCTGTGCCGTTTCGCGCCCCACCACCAGTAATACAGCGCAAGGTAGGCGCAGAATACTGCATCGAGTTGATCCTCGTAGGCTTTGAGTGCTTTTCCTTGGCGATAACAACCCCTTCTTGAGAGACAACTCCGTTGATGCATGCAGCAATCTCCTCATCAGAATACGCTCATGCCTCAGGCAACGGCTCGATCAATGTGGCAGTGTCGCCGTCCCACCGTAACGCCGCCGATCCCGTCGGATTACGGCTTGACCACGCCAAGTCGACGCCGATGAAGTAATGCAACTTTGGAAATCTTTTCCCCACTCCTCACCCTAACTATACCGAGGCCTCTGCCCTGTGCGCTTATAGGTGAAATAATCACGTAAGATTTGCGCATGGTCAAACGCCAAAGGCGACGGCAACGTCTGCTCGAAGAAGACGCCGGCCGCTAGCGCGTCGTCAGCGCCCCGCGGCGTTCCACTTGCCTTGGCGATGAACACGGTAGATATCGTATGTTGCCGGGGATCTCTGTGCGGATCGGAATAGACATGGAGGATTTCGACCAGCTGCACTTCTAGTGATGTTTCCTCTTGTGCTTCGCGCACGGCGGCCTCCTCCGCCGATTCGCCGTAATCAATGAACCCTCCAGGCAACGCCCAGCCGGGAGGCGGGTTTTTCCGCTGGACTAAGACAATCCCGCCAGAGTCAAGTTCGATAATAATATCAACGGTGGGTATGGGGTTTCGTGGTTGTTCCATGGAGAAAAGGTAACACAGCCATGAAGAAAAAGAGCCGCCGAAAAAGACGCCTTATGGGGTAATTCAGCGTGCTTTGCCCGCTACGAGCAATCGGCTATCGTCTTGTCATGACACCACTACGCATTGGACTTATTGGCGCAGGCAAGCACGGCAGCCGCTACGCCAAGCACATCAGGGAAGATGTCCCTGCAGCTCGGTTGGCCGCCGTTTGTCGCCGTAACCGTCAAGAAGGCGAGCCTCTCGCCGCCGCTTACGGTTGTACGTATCATAGTGATTTTCACTCACTGATTCGTGACCCGCATATTGACGCCATCGTCGTCGTCGTGCCTCCGGCTTTTCATGCCTCGATCATCGAAGCCGCGTGTCAGGCAGGAAAACATATACTTATTGAGAAACCATTTGCGACCAGCGTCGCCGAGGCCCGCTATATGCGCGCGCAGATTGCGGCCAGCGGTGTGCGCTGCATGGTCGCCCATACGCTCCGCTTCAACACCGTGGTCCAGACGCTCAAGGCTCGCCTCCCCGAGATTGCGCCGCTGTACTCCGTCTATTTGAGCCAACGCTTTGAACCATCGCCGCTGGTCTGGCTTGATCATAAAGCTGAAAGCGGCGGCGGCATCGTCTTACATACCGGCGTGCACAGCTTTGATTTGCTGCATTTCCTGACCGGATGCGAAGTAGAACGTGTGTGGTGTCAACTTACACAAATAGTGACGAAGGAAACTGAAGATAATTTTGCCATGACCTGCCGCATGAGCGATTCACTTCTCACTGGCGCGGTATTTGGCTCGCGTTCTACATACAGTCGTTCTGGATTGATAGAGTTATGCGGAGAAAAAGGGCAACTTGTCGGTGACCATGCCCATGGCTTTGCTTATCTGCTCAAGGGCTGGGAGCGCACCATACTGCCCCTCGATCCGCTCGTGCCCACTGTGCGAGAAGCTATCCGCACTTTTGTCGACCGTGTGCAATATGGGACGCCATTTCCCATTACCGTAGACGATGGCCTGCGAGCGGTTGCGATTGCCGAGGCGTGTTATCAATCAGCGGCGCGCGGCGGGCAGGGAGTAGCGGTGGAACGTTGCGAGTAAATCATTTTTTATTGCTTCATCAGGCCATTTGTGTATTGAGCGATTGCGCCATCGAGCCCTTGAATCCTTGAGGAGGACAACATCACGGTCCCTTCACGGTTCACTCCCTGAATGGCAAGCGCCAAAGGCTCCGCCAACGCCCAGTATTCGCGTGCGCTCGGCTCTTTCACCGCTTCCCGATGCGCTGTGTCACCGCTCGCTTCTTCTTGCTCCGCCTCACTGTAGTTGACTCGAATGGAACATCTCCCTACGTATGAATAGAAATTCACTATTGAACGTCTCTTCAAAGAGAAGAATGTCAACAGTCACGAACCTGAATCGCTATCAACGGCGGAAGGAAAAAACCAAGCAAGAACTTTTGGCGGCGGCTCGCAAGGTATTGGCGGAAAAAGGGTATCACAATGCCAAAATTATCGATATCGCCGCTGCCGCAGACATCGGCGTCGGCACTTTTTATCTGTATTACCCGACCAAAGACGCTCTGTTCCTTGAATTGGTTGAAGAAACGGCGCGTGCTCTCAAAGAGGACATTGATGCAGCCCGGTCAACGGTTGAGGGCGCAGTAGAAAAACTGCGTGAAGCTAATCGCGCCTTTTTTCAGTTCGCGCAAAAAAACCGCGATTTACTAAAAATCATCTTTGGTCACGGGAACACGTTTAACGCCTTGCTTCGTCAGGTTTATGCAATGTTTGTCGCTGATGCTACCGATAGAGTTACCGAAGGCGTCAATCGCAAAGAATTTAGACCCTTACCGCCCCCTGTCGTAGCAAACGCCTTAGTCGGCATGGCTGCACAAGTGGTGTCGTGGTGGATCGACCAGGAAGAACCTTCAGTAGAAGCCATGGCGGAAATGATGACAGATTTTATCCTGCATGGACTGGGATGCGCTTCCACTGCACAAACGTGATTGAGTGCATGCGACTTTTTTACGCCGCGGGGGTTGATAGGAGAGAAGTTTTACCGAAGGGCGACTCCATAGGCGGCTCCACTCTTGCTGAAGAGGGCGATTATTTTGTGAAAGTAGTCAATACGGGCAAGCACCATTTCTGGCGAAAAGTCTCCGCATAATAGGTTTCCCCTGGTCTGGGGGTTTCCCTCCTTTTCCCCCGGACCTCCGAGGGGGCGTTCTCCCCCGCCCCCTCTCTCTTTTCTCCTTCAGATTCCTGTCGTAATCTTTCTTCCATGAGCGAGAGTAAGGAACAGATTGTTTTTGCGGACGCCGCGCGGATTCCTGTGCATCTCATCTCCGGTTTTCTTGGGAGTGGAAAGACTACATTACTCCGACATTTGCTTGACCACTGCCTCGCTAAGGGGCTTAAGCCAGCCGTCATGATGAACGAGTATGGCGAGGTCAACATTGATGGGGAGCTGTTGCGTGGACAGGGATATGCGGTGCGAGAAATGACCAATGGCTGTATTTGTTGTACAATTGGCGGTACGCTCGGGCTCGCTCTCCAAGACGTTGTGAGCTTTACGCCTGATGTGATTTTTATCGAAGCGACGGGACTTGCCGACCCGATCGAACTCATCGACCAAATCACGAAAGAAGACGTGTTCTCGCTCGTCCGCCTCGCTTCCCTCGTTGCTGTTCTTGACCCGGTCAATTTCACGCGGCTTGCTGAGGAATTGCATTCCGGCATTCGTCAACAAACCGAGCTGGCGGACTTTGTCTTAATTAATAAAAGAGACTTGGCGGATGACGCCGCTCTGGCCACGATCAGGGCTCAAGTACGAAGCCTGAACCCCCGCGCGGTTATTCAGATCACGCAACACGCGCAGATGAACTACGACCAACTCCTCAGCGCTCAAGGAGAGGCGAGGTCTCCAACCGCCCAGCATCGCCATGCGCCCGTGCATGATCATTTTCATACGTTGACTGTGTTGTGCGACGCGCCGCTCGTGCGGGCGCGCTTTGAGGCCCTCATGCGCGCTTTACCGCCCGCTGTCTGGCGGGCTAAGGGGTTTGTCCGGTTCAGCGATTCTGAC